>JAFSFC010000028.1 GCA_017435425.1 Ruminiclostridium sp.
CAGGAGCATCTGGGTCAGCAGGGACTTGCTGGCCTGGAAGCCCAGGTTCTGGACGTTGCTGGTGTAGGTAAACCGCACCCCGGCCAGGTCGGCCAGCCAGGCGGCCTCCTGGGCCATGCCCTCGCAGACCATGGCCAGGTCGAAGCCCTCTTCCCGGGGGAAGGTCTTGTCGTTGAGCTCCTGGGTCAGCTCGGCCTGACGGGTCAGCCGGAGCATCTGGTACACCAGGCGGGTCTGGTTGGCCATGTCCTGCTGGAAGGTCTCGGCCAGTTCCCGCTGCTCCATCATCCGCTTCATCTTCCACTGGACGGCGGTGAAGTTGGACAGGCACTCCCGCATCCGATAGACGGCGTGGGAGAAGGGGTGTGCGGAGGCATCGGCATCGGGCAGGGGCCGCAGCATCAGCAGGTCGCCGCCGTCCATGGGGGAGGCGGTCACCCGATAGGCGTGCTGGCCCAGGGCCACCTCCATGGTCTCGCCGGGGTGCTCGGCCAGGGCGAAGAGCAGGTCTGTGGGGAAGTCGTCTTCCCCCAAAAGCATGTCGCCCACTTCGTTCCGCCAGACCAGCTGACCGCCGAAGAGGTAAAACACCGCCTCAGGAAAGGTCCCGAACAGGGGCTCCAGGCGGGCGCTGAAAAGTTCCATACTGTCATCTCCTTTTGCGTGGGATTAGGATGACCCGGCCGGGGCCGGGAAATTACACTGTCAAGAAAGGATCCCCGGGAGTCTCTTCCCCCCGAGGGATATTTGCTTTAGTTTAGCAAATGATGGCAGGATTGACAAGAATTTTGTAAAAAAACGTCGCTGTATTTTATAAGGAAAGGGGTTCCATCTTTGGGAAAAGAGGAGTATAATGACATTAAGTATGCTGGCCTTACGTCGGCGTAAAAATGACAAAGAGTGATTCGGAAAGGATTTTGGTTGACATGAGTATCAAAGTCGGTATCAATGGATTTGGCCGTATTGGCCGTTTAGTCCTCCGCCTGGGCGTGGAACGCCCCGACATCGAGTTCGTAGCTATCAACAGTCACAGCCAGACCCCCGACTACATGGCATATTTATTAAAGTACGACAGCGTCCATGGCCGGTTCCAGGGCGAGGTCGACTGGGAAGGCGATTACCTGATCGTCAACGGCAAGCGCATCCGCGTCTTCAACTGCGAGGAACCCCACGAGATCCCCTGGGGCACCGTGGAGGCCGAGTACATCATCGAGTCCACCGGTAAGTTCACCACCGCAGCCAAGATGAAGGGCCACCTGGAGAGCGGCGCCAAGAAGGTCCTGCTGACCGCTCCCTCCAAGGACGACACCCCCATGTTCGTCATGGGCGTCAACAACGCATCCTATGATAAGAGCATGGACTTTGTTTCCAACGCTTCCTGCACCACCAACTGCCTGGCACCCGTGGCCAAGGTCCTCAACGACGCTTTCGGCATCAAGGAAGGCCTGATGACCACCGTGCACTCCATCACCGGCAGCCAGAAGACCGTGGACGGCACCTCCAAGAAGGACTGGCGCGGCGGCCGTGCAGCTTCCGGCAACATCATCCCCTCCTCCACCGGCGCAGCCAAGGCTGTGGGCAAGGTCATTCCTGAGCTCTCCGGCAAGCTGACCGGCATGTCCCTGCGTGTGCCCACCCTGGATGTCTCCGTGGTGGACCTGACCGCAACCCTGGAGACCCCCGCTACCTACGACCAGGTCTGCGCCGCCATGAAGGCAGCTGCTGAGGGCCCCATGAAGGGCATCCTGGACTACACCACCGACGACGTGGTCTCCTCTGACTTCCTGGGCGACAAGCACATCGCCATTTTCGACGCCAAGGCCGGCATCTCTCTGAACGATCACTTCGTGAAGGTGGTTGCATGGTACGACAACGAGATCGGCTACTCCGCCAAGACCGTGGACCTGCTGGAGTACATGTACAAGGTGGACCACGAGTAAGTTCGGATATACATTATATTATAATGATAGAAAAACGGCCTCCTCTTGACAAAGAGGAGGCCGTTGGCTATACTGTAAGCAGAGGGAGCCGATCGACGATTGGCCACCAAATAGATTATAACATTGCTGTTAGTAACCGTCTGGCTGCCACCAGGCGGTTACTTCTTTTTTGTGCCTTGAAAAATCAGGGCAGCAAGGCCGATGAGTACCAGCGTGTACTGAAACAGTTCCGCATATGTAACCATCCGCTCACCCCCTTTCGCAAGTCCGGGGGCAAAGAAGTGCGAAGCCCCCGCAAAACGGGGCCAACCGCCTGAGAACGACAGCATCTGCCGTGTATAGCAAGGATATTTTACCACGAAACGACCAAAATCGCAACCGATGCCTTCAATCTCCCCTTGTAGGGGCCGATGCCCACATCGGCCCGCAGACCTGCGTTGCCCCCTATGGGCGGCGGACGGATGAGGGGAACAGGCCCCCCTCACCCCGACCGATGTAACCATCCTGTAACTTTATTACTGTTTTGTTACAATTGGCCCCGGGTTCTTTACAAATCCTTCCGCTTCGTTTATAGTAACCATAGGACAAATTCTCCCCTTGCTGCGCCCGACGCAGATACCGCAAGGCATGCCACAGTATGTGTGCCGGACACGGTTTAGGGCTCAGGATTTGATCCAAAAATATTAAAGGAGGAAAAATCCTATGAGAAACCTGAAGAAGGTTCTGGCACTGGTTCTGGCAATGGCTATGTCTCTGTCCCTGGCTGTTACCGCTGGTGCTGCGTTCAACGATCAGGACAAGATCGTGAACACCGAGGCTGTTGATATGTGCGTCGCACTGAACATCATCAACGG
>JAFSFC010000029.1 GCA_017435425.1 Ruminiclostridium sp.
CCTGAGCCAGGATCAAACTCTCAATAAAATGGTATTAAAACGAACCTTTCGGCTCGCTATAATCAATTCATTGATTGCTAACCTTTAGCTTCAAAGAAATAATTTGACGTTGCCCCACAAAGCTGTTCAACTTTGTGGACAACTTAATGTCCGTTTCTGGTGCTTCGTGTTTGTCTTACGTTGTTTAATTTACAAGGTGCACGCCGCTTTCGTCAGGCGAACGAGCGATATCTTACCAGATGTTTCAGAGTTTGTCAAGCCCTTTTTTCAAGTTTTTTCAAAACTCTTTTTCGCTGTTCTGTTTTCTGACCTGCCGCTCGCGACAGCTTGGTTATATTACCACCGCCATCCAGAAAAGTCAACCCCTAATTTTCAGATTTTTCGAAATTTTTCCACATTTTTTGTTTTGGCGTGGATTCTTTTCCCCAAAAATCCTTGTGTATCAAGGGTTTTCCACAGTTTCCACGCTTTTTCCAACCCCTTGCGATTCCCCCATTGCGTTCTTTCCCCCAATCATATATAATGAAAGGACTATTTCAACACTTCCCCCATTGGGGTTTGACTCATTATCACAAGGGAGGACCTTACTATGCCCATCAAGATCCCCAACTCTCTGCCTGCCCGGGAGACCTTGGAGAGCGAAAACATCTTCGTCATGACCGAGACCCGCGCCATGTCTCAGGACATCCGCCCGCTGAAGCTTCTCATCCTGAACCTGATGCCCACCAAGATCGTCACCGAGACCCAGCTGCTGCGGAAGTTTTCCAACACCCCTCTGCAGATCCAGGCTGAACTCCTTCAGACCGTGAGCCATCAGGCCCAGAACGTGGATATCAGCCACCTGGAATCCTTCTATACTTCTTTCGACGCTGTGAAGGACAACTACTACGATGGTCTGGTCATCACCGGTGCTCCCGTGGAAAACATGGACTTCGAGGATGTGGACTATTGGAACGAGCTCTGCCAGATCATGGAGTGGTCCAAGACCCACGTCCACGCCACCCTGCACATCTGCTGGGGCGCTCAGGCCGGCCTGTACTACCACTACGGCGTGCCCAAGTACAGCCTGCCCCAGAAGGTCTTCGGTGTCTTTGACCACAAGGTCCTCAAGCCCTCCTCCCCCCTGTTCCGGGGCTTTGACGACCGGTTCTACGCCCCCCACTCCCGTCACACCGAGGTCCTGGAGGAAGACATCCGCAAGGTACCCGGACTGGAGGTCCTGGCCGTCTCCGAAGAGGCCGGTGTCTTCGCTGTGAAGACCGAGAGCAGCCGTCAGTTCTTCTTCCTGGGCCACCTGGAATACGACCGCAACACCCTGGCCCTGGAGTACCAGCGGGACGTGGACAAGGGACTGGAGATCCAGGTTCCCAAGCACTACTTCCCCAACGACGACCCCACCCAGGAGCCCATCGTTCGCTGGCGCTCTGCCGGCCAGCTCATCTACACCAACTGGCTGAACTACTACGTCTACCAGACCACTCCCTACAACCTGGAGACCCTCAAATCCACCGACGAGGAATAATATCAAAGCCCGGATGGTTCATCCGGGCTTTTTTCTTGCCCCCAGCCGGGGTTCCGTGTATACTATATAATATATTTAGAATTTGACCCGAAAAGGATTTGATAGAATGGAACGCAAACAGAAACCGCCCCGCCAGTACCCGGTCTCAGAACAGACCACCCTTCTCCCCTTCCTGCTGGCCTCCGTCCAGGACAAGAGCCGCAACACCGTGAAGGGCCTCCTCACCCGGGGCCAGGTCCAGGTGAATGGCAAGACCGTCACCCGTCACGACCACCCCCTGACCCCCGGACAGACCGTGACCATCATTCCAGAGATCGTGAAAAAGGCCCAGCTGGCCTTCCCTATCCTCTACGAGGACGACAAAATCATTGTGGTGGACAAGCCCGCCGGTCTCCTGTCCATGGCCAGTGATAAGGAGCGGGAGCGCACCGCTTACCATCAGGTCACCGAGTACGTCCGGGCCAATGACCCCAGAGGCCGGGTCTTCATCGTCCACCGGTTGGACCGGGACACCTCCGGCGTCCTCCTCTTTGCCAAGGACGAGGCCACTAAGCGGGCCTTCCAGGACAACTGGGAGAAAAACGTCCGCCGCCGGGGCTACACCGCTGTGGTGGAGGGGGCTCCCCCCAAGGAGGCCGACACCGTTCGATCCCTCCTGAAGGAGAACGCCGTTCACAAGGTCTACTCCGTCTCCCACGGGGGCAAAGAGGCCATCACCCACTATCAGACGGTGAAGCGAGGCAAGAACTACACCCTCCTGGAGATCGACCTGTCCACCGGCCGGAAAAACCAGATCCGTGTCCACCTGAGCGAGATGGGCTGCCCCATTGCCGGGGACAAAACCTACGGGGCCCAGACCAACCCCATGGGACGCCTGTGTCTCCACGCCCATGAGCTGCGACTGATCCACCCTCTGACCGGGAAGGAGACCACCTTCCAGGCCCCCCTGCCCAGAGGTTTCCACAAACTGGGCTGACTTCCCCGCCAAAGGAGGTACGACCATGAATACAGTCGACCTGACCCAACAGCTGGACGCACTGACAGAGACCGTTGCCCGGAAGCTCCGGGAGAAAGGTCTCACTCTGTCCAGTGCCGAGGCCTGCACCGGGGGCCTCTTCGCCGCTCGGCTCACCGATCTGGCCGGGTCCTCCCGGTTCTTTGACCGATCCATCGTGACCTACAGCAACCAAGCCAAGCTGGACCACCTGGGGGTACGCCCCGAGACATTGGAAACCTACGGTGCCGTCAGCCCGGAGACCGCCCGGGAAATGGCGGTCGGCCTGGCCCGGGTCTCCGGCAGCGATGTTTGCATCTCGGTCACTGGCATCGCCGGCCCCAACGGCGGCACCGAGGAAAAGCCCGTGGGCACCGTGTTTATCGCCGTGGTATACGAGGGCAGGACCCACAGTTTCCAGGCACCTACCGTAAACGTAGACCGGAGCTACAACCGGAACCACTCTGTCCTGTCCATGCTGGAACATTTGAATCAACTTCTCACAACAGACTGACCGCCGAAAGGAGGCTCGCATATGGATCTCCAAACTCTGATGAACTACCCTCTGGCCCAGGCCTGCGGAGCCCCCAGGCATCACCACTATTTCACCACCCACCGAGAAACTGCCCTGAGTATTCTGGCCATGTCAGATATCGTCCGCCAGCAGGGTCTGTCCCAGATGCTCCTCTGGGAATACCCCGACACCCGCACCAAAAACATCATCGTCAACCTCATTGACGGGCAGGTTTTTGTTGCCGACGGAAACCGCCACTGCGCGGCCGCCCTCCTGGCCGACCCCACCCTGACCTTTGGGGCTCTGGAGTCCAGCCGCCCGGGGATCCTGCGCATCTGGCAGGCCGGGGTGGAAAGGGGCCGCAACTCTGCTGCTGACCCCTATGACGTGTACATCCCCGCCGACGTGGACATCAGCCGGATCCCGGAAGCCCGGATGGGGATGGATTATTTCAAAAAGCCTCCCGCTCCTACCGCAATCGTCCCCGGAAACTTCCGGCCCGACAGCCCCTTGCTCCGTGAGGAAGACCGCGGCCGACCTCTGGGGGAGACCGTCCGGGCAGTGGAGATCTTTCTCAAACCGGAGCCGGAAGAGGAACTCCCTGAATACGGGCGGATGCTCTCCCGACTGCCCTTCCAGACCCCTGCCGGGACCCTGTATTTTGACGCTCTGAAGCCCGACCTGGTGGACGCCTCCCCTCACATTCAGGGTTCCGTGGTCATTCCCAAAACCTTCCGAAACCAGACCGTCACCGAGATCGGCATGGATGTCTTCAACCGCCGCAAGGGTCTGACCGGCATTCACTTCCCGGACACCATCCAGACCATTTGGAACGCTGCCTTTTACGGCTGCGACGGGCTCACCACGGTCACCCTGCCTGCCAGTCTGACCACCCTGGGCCCGGATGCCTTCGGCCGGTGCCGGAACCTGCGAAAGGTGGTTTTCACCGGTATCCCCCGGACCATCGACGGTGGGGCTTTCTACGGCTGCGACCGTCTGGAGGCCGTCTTTTTCCCTGGCAGCAGAGCCCAGTGGGAGAACATCCACATAGAACCGGGCAACGATCCCCTTCTTCAGGCGGAACTCTTCTTCACGGACCCATGACCGCAAACAGAAAAATGAACCGGAAGCCCTGCAGGCTTCCGGTTCATTTCTATTCGACATTGACAGCCCCACAGGAGTATGCTACAATACACCCTGTTATGAGGGAGTAGCAAGCGCTCATCGGCGTAGCAAGTCAACATACTGGCCTTCGGCCTGGCTTGTTTTAAATTGCGAGACTCATGTACGCACTGTATGCCGTACATGGAGTCTATCCTTTTCTATTCCAAGTACGGTTCGCCGCACTTGGTTTTTTTGTTTTACGGAGGAAACGACATGGATCTAGGATTTTCTTTCTTCTTCAACAGCATTCTCCTGGGCATCGGCCTGGCCATGGATGCCTTTTCGGTCTCCCTGGCCAACGGCCTGAATGAACCCGCCATGAAAGGGCACAAGATGTGCGGCGTGGCCGGCATTTTTGCCGGGTTCCAGTTTGCCATGCCCATGATCGGCTGGTTCTGCGTATCCACCATCGCACAATACTTTAAAGCCTTCCAGCCCTTTATCCCCTGGATCGCTCTGATCCTTCTGGGGTATATCGGCGGCAGCATGCTTTGGGAGGGCATCCGGAACCAGGATGGGGAAGAGGAAAAGCCCCCCGTCGGCCTGATGGGTCTGCTGATCCAGGGTGTAGCCACCTCCATCGATGCCCTTTCCGTGGGATTCACCATCGCCACCTACGATCTCTTCCAGGCCCTGCTGGCCTGTCTGCTCATCGGCCTGGTGACTTTCGCCATCTGTCTGGGGGGCCTTGCCATCGGCAAGAAGGCCGGTACCAGACTGGCAAACAAGGCCGGCATCCTGGGGGGTGCCATTCTACTTTTCATCGGTCTGGAGATCTTTGTGACCAATGTCTTTTAAGAAGCACAACGCTAAAAAACCGCCTGTGAATGTGAATTCACAGGCGGTTTTTATCATTTTTCTTTCCCTTCGCCGACCATTTATGCGTCGATGGTGGAGATGGTCAGGGTGGTCTCCTCCAGAACATCCAGCAGAGCCTTCACGGTGTCCAGAGAGGTGAACATGGTCACGTTGTACTCGGTGGCCACCTGGCGCAGCTGGGCGCCGTCGTTGTCACCGGTGGAGGCGGGGTCCTTGGTGTTAATGAAGTAGGCGATATGACCCTGACGCAGCGCGTTGGGGATGGCCTCGCTGCCATCGCTGATCTTGTCCAGGGCGTGGGTGCGGATACCGTTCTTCTTCAGGAACTGGGCAGTGCCGACAGTTGCCTCGATGTTGAAGCCCAGCTGGTAGAAGCGGCGGATCAGAGGCAGAGCCTCCTCCTTGTCCTTGTCTGCAATGGTAGCAAAGACGGTGCCATAGTTCTGCAGATGCATACCGGATGCCTGCAGGGCCTTATACAGTGCACGGTTCATGGTGCGGTCGTAACCAATGGCTTCGCCGGTGGACTTCATTTCGGGGGACAGGTAAGCGTCCAGACCACGAATCTTATTGAAGGAGAAGACGGGTGCCTTCACGTAGCAGCGGTCCTTTTCCTCGGGGTAGATGTCGAAGAAGCCCTGCTCCTTCAGGCTCTTGCCCAGGATGACCTCGGTGGCGATATCGGCCAGAGAGTAGCCGGTGGCCTTGGAGAGGAAGGGAACGGTACGGGAAGAACGAGGGTTGACCTCGATGATATACACATCATCATTGTCGTCCACAATGAACTGGATGTTGAACAGGCCAACGATGCCGATGCCCAGACCCAGCTTCTTGGCGTACTGGAGGATGATGCCCTTGACCTTGTTGGAGATGGAGAAGGGAGGATAGACGGAGATGGAGTCGCCGGAATGAACGCCGGTGCGCTCCACCAGCTCCATGATGCCGGGAACGAAGACGTCACGGCCGTCGCAGATGGCGTCGATCTCCACCTCACGGCCCTGGATATACTTGTCAACCAGAACGGGCTTGTCCTCATCGATCTCAACGGCGGTTCTCAGGTAGTGGCGCAGCTGGTCCTCGTTGGCGACGATCTGCATGGCCCGGCCGCCCAGAACGAAGGAGGGACGGACCAGAACGGGGTAGCCGATCTCGGCTGCGGCTGCAATGCCGTCCTCCATGTTGGTGACAGCCTTGCCCTTGGCCCGGGGAATGTTCAGCTCGTTGAGCAGATTCTCAAACAGCTCACGGTCCTCGGCACGGTCAATGGCTGCACAGTCGGTGCCGATGATCTTCACCCCCCGGTCAAACAGGGGCTGTGCCAGGTTGATGGCAGTCTGACCGCCCAGAGTGGCGATGACACCCTCGGGCTTTTCAAACTCCACGATGTTCATGACATCTTCGGGGGTCAGAGGCTCGAAGTACAGCTTGTCTGCGGTGGTGTAGTCGGTGGAGACGGTCTCGGGGTTGTTGTTGATGATGATGGCCTCATAACCGGCGTTCTTGATAGTCATGACGGCGTGAACGGTGGAGTAGTCAAACTCAACGCCCTGGCCGATACGGATGGGACCGGCACCCAGAACGATGATCTTCTTCTTTTCGGTCAGGCGGGAGGCGTTCTCACCGGTGTAGGAGGAGTAGAAGTAGGGGATATAGGCGTTGGTATGGCAGGTATCCACCATCTTAAAGACAGGGAACAGACCCAGCTCCTTGCGCATGTTGTACACATCCAGCTCATTGCACTTCCACATACGAGCGATATACTTGTCGCTGAAGCCCATCTTCTTGGCGGCAGTCAGGATCTCCGCATCCTTACGGACCCGCAGTTCCTCCTCCATGTCGATGATATTCTTGATGGCCTGGAGGAAGTAGGGGGTGATCTGGGTGATCTCGTGGAGCTTCTCCAGGGAGACCCCGTGGTAGATCAGCTCAGCAATGGCAAAGAGATTATCGGAGCGGAACTCGCTGATATATTCCAGCAGCTCGTCCACACTCATGTTGTCGAACTTGGGCAGGTGCAGGTGGTTTGCACCGATCTCCAGGGAACGGGTACCCTTCAGCAGGGCCTCCTCCAGGTTGGAGCCGATGCCCATGATCTCGCCGGTGGCCTTCATCTGGGTGCCCAGCTTGTTGGTGGCGGAAGCAAACTTGTCGAAGGGGAAGCGGGGCAGCTTGGCGATGACATAGTCCAGCTTGGGCTCAAAGGCAGCGTTGGTGTTGGCGATGGCGATCTCCTCCAGGGCCATGCCCACGGCGATCTTGGCAGTGACCTTGGCGATGGGATAGCCGGATGCCTTGGAGGCCAGGGCAGAGGAACGGGACACTCTGGGGTTGACCTCGATGAGGTAGTACTCAGAGGTGTGGGGATGCAGAGCAAACTGCACGTTGCAGCCGCCTTCGATCTTCAGCTCACGAATGATCTTGATGGCGGAGTCGTTGAGCATCTTCTCGTCCTCTTTGGACAGGGTCATGATGGGGGCCACCACGCAGGAGTCGCCGGTGTGGACGCCGACAGGATCGATGTTCTCCATGCCGCAGATGGTGATGGCATGGTCATTGGAGTCACGCATGACCTCAAACTCGATCTCCTTGTAGCCCTTCACGGACTTCTCCACCAGGACCTGGTGAACGGGAGAGAGCTTGAATGCGTTCAGGCCAACCTCGATGAGCTCCTCTTCGCTGTAAGCGAAGCCGCCGCCGGTGCCGCCCAGAGTAAAGGCGGGACGCAGAACAACAGGATAGCCGATGCGTGCAGCTGCCTCCTTAGCCTCTTCCAGAGAGTAGGTGATCTCGGAGGGGATGACGGGCTCGCCGATGGATTCACACATCTCTTTAAAGAGCTCACGGTCCTCGGCACGCTCAATGGATTCGCTGGAGGTGCCCAGCAGCTTGACCCGGCACTCCTTCAGAACGCCCTTCTTCTCCAGCTGCATGGCCAGGTTCAGACCGGTCTGGCCGCCCAGGCCGGGGATGATGGCGTCGGGACGCTCATAGCGGATAATCTTTGCCACATATTCCAGAGTCAGAGGCTCCATGTAGACCTTATCGGCAATGATGGTGTCGGTCATAATGGTAGCAGGGTTGGAGTTGCACAGAACAACTTCATAGCCCTCTTCTTTCAATGCCAGGCAAGCCTGGGTGCCTGCATAGTCGAACTCGGCGGCCTGACCGATGACGATGGGGCCGGAGCCGATGATCAGAATTTTCTTGATATCTGTTCTTTTTGCCATTGAAAACATCCTCCTGTATCTCTTGTGATCTATCTTCAATCAAATTGATTCGTCTACGTTATAAAAAAACCTGGCTCTCTGAAATGCAATGGGCATCACAGAAACCAGGAAAAAACCTCGGAACGAGGGAACTCAACAGAAAAACGGAATGCAGAAATAGAAACACGAATACCGTCAGCAACAACAGGACCCAAAGAAGTACTAACATTTGCAGCGGTCATTGCAGTCATACGGTCTCCTTTCCTCCAAAAAACGCCCTGTACAGCAAATTTGCAAGGGGCCTTTCAGCACGTCAATATAGGCACTCGTTAAACCGATTTATTATACCACAGCACATTTGCATTGTCAATCATCCTTCCGTTATTATCACAGAAAGATACTGAGAAAATACTGCACCTTCATTATACAGCGAAATGCAAACGTGGTCAATTATTTTCCTCGCCGGCAGCCTTCCAAAAATCGGCATTGGTTTTCCCGGAACATGAAAGGCCAAAAAAGAACCGGCAGATTTCGATCGAAATCTGCCGGTTCTTTTTGGTGGAGGCGGGGGGAGTCGAACCCCCGTCCGAAAACACTTCCTCAGGAACTTCTCCGGGCGCAGACGGTTCTTTGCATTCCCTCACCATGGCGCAAGCCGTCATGCTTCATGGCTCAGTAGCTTCATTTGTCATGCCGGGGGCAAAGCTTACCCCGGTCACGTGCACCACTCAGGTCACGCCCAAGCCCAGCTCGTGGTCCTTCTGGGGTGGACGGCCGCTATTAAGCAGCGGCGAGAACAGTCTTGTTGTTGTTCTTTAATTTATAAGGTGCCCGTTTTAAGGATGTCAGGCACATCCGCCCGCTATTCCTGCCCCCATGTCCCCGTCGAAACCAGTACGCCCCCCTAAGACTTTTTGAATGGCGAACGAAGGGGTGAGGAAACCTGCCAGGCAGGTGCCGCCATTCAAAAAGTGGGAGTATGCAGCTTGCTGCAGCGCACGGCCCTATCGGGCCGCACGTTTGCAAGCTGAGAAGAATTTTTTCGCCGGCAGAGCCGGTGAAAAAATGATTTCAGTTCATTTCCCGACTGCGGTCGGGAAATACGGGAAGCTGAGCAGGTCAGCTGAAATTACATCTTCTCGGGTTCGGGATAGTCCACGCCGAAGGTCTCCACGGTGACCTTCTTCATGCGCTGGGGATCCTTGGGCTTATCCATGCGGTCGGTCTTCACGGCTGCGATGGCGTCCACCACGTCCATGCCCTCGGTGACTGCACCGAATGCGGCATACTGGCCGTCCAGGAAGTCGCCGTCAGCGTGCATGATGAAGAACTGGCTGCCTGCGGAGTTGGGGACCATGGTACGGGCCATGGACAGGACGCCGCGCTTGTGGCTCAGGTCGTTCTTCACGCCGTTCTGAGCGAACTCACCCTTGATGCAGTAGCCGGGGCCGCCCATGCCGGTGCCCTGGGGGTCGCCGCCCTGGATCATGAAGCCGGAGATGACGCGGTGGAAGATGATGCCATCATAGAAGCCCTTCTTGATGAGGCTGATGAAGTTGTTGACGGAGATGGGTGCCACTTCGGGGTACAGCTCAGCGACGATCTTGCCGCCGTTTTCCATCTCAATGGTAACAATAGGATTCTGTGCCATAGTATGTGTTCTCCTTATGATTTATGTAGTTCCGCTCTGCGGAATCGTTTACCTCTGCTTGAGAGCCCGGTCCATTTCCCGCTTGGCATCCTTCTTGGCGGCGGCCTCACGCTTGTCATAGAGCTTTTTGCCCTTGCACAGGCCGATCTCCACCTTCACCCGGGGGCCTTTCAGATAAAGGCTCAGGGGGACCAGGGTATAGCCGTCCTGCTTGATCTTGCCAAAGAGCTTCATGATCTCCCGCTTGTGCATCAGCAGGCGGCGGGGCCGACGGGGTTCCCGGTTGAAGATATTGCCCTTTTCATAGGGGCTCACGTGCATGTTGTTCAGGGTCATCTGCCCATCTTTGATGGTGCAGAAGGAGTCCTTCAGGTTCACCTGACCCATGCGGATGGACTTGACCTCGGTGCCGGCCAGCTCGATGCCCGCCTCGTATTTGTCCTCCACGAAGTAGTCGTGAAAGGCCTTGCTGTTTTTGGCGATGGGTTTGATCTTCTCTCCTGCCACGGCGGGCACCTCCTTTCGGCCAGACTTCCTTAGCAGTTTATTTTAGCCCTATTTTACCCTGTCTGTCAAGGGTTTAACCCCGGTTTCTGTCCCATTTCCCGGCCCGTTCAAACAATATTTACAGAATATGAATTGACATAGTAGGATTCACGTGTTACAATTTGGTTACATTAGTAAGAGGGGAAATTTGTCCCCTTTGGATTTTTGCGCCCCTAACGGGGCTTGCATACAAAATATTAAGAAAACGGAGGTTACTTTATGGCAAACGAAAAAGCACCACTGTCCTATAAGGGCCGTCCTCTGCGCCGGAAGGATAACATCCTGTACTACGGCAATATGACCGATTCCCACATCATCCAGCTCCAGATCCTGGAGACCCAGCCCGTGGGCGACATGAATGTGGCCAGCAAGGTCAGCATCCAGCTCCAGCTCACCGATCCCGACCTGAAGGGCCGCGACCGCGTGGTCAAGCGCAGTGAGAAGGACAGCCTGTATTCCGCCATCGACATCGCAACCGTCTGGCTGAACAGAGCCCTCTCCGCACG
>JAFSFC010000030.1 GCA_017435425.1 Ruminiclostridium sp.
ATCTCCTCTGCGGCTTCCACCTCATAGGAAAAGTCCGTATTCTCCCAGATGATCAGAGAACTCAGGTCCATGGTGCTCTGGGTGATCTGGATGCCCTGTTGACCGTACTGGTCAAAGATCTCCAGCCGGGGTTCCTTCTCTCCCCAGGTAGTCATGCAGACGAAAAGACCGGTCTTTTCCCCGCCGTCGGTGTACTCCACCCTCAGGGTCTGTTTGCCGAACAGACCGGTTTCCGCCCCGGTGGCGATGGAGTCCTCCACGGCACAGGGCAGGTAGATGAGGTAGGTCCACCGGGCCATGTCCCCCTCCTCCTCACAGGAGGTCAGCACATGAACACTGCCATTGGTGTTTCTGCACAGGGTCAGCCAGTCGTCGTGGATCGGCCGCAGGTCGCTCCAAAGCCGCAGGCTGTCCTCCTCACTGAAGTGGGCAGTGTGGGTGGCCCCGGCAGAACCCACAGCGGAAAAGGCAAAGACCAGCATCATCAACAGCAGAAGGGGCACCAGGATCACCAGGAGGATGACCTTCCCCAGCCCCTTCTCCTTTGGCTGCACCGGGGGGGTGAAGTCCCGGTCGGTCCAGTCCAGGGGGGTGGCGCAGTGGGGACAGACCTGCCAGTCCTTCTCGATGGCCCCGCCGCAGTGGGAGCAGGATGCCTTCAGCTTGGCCCCGCACTGGGGGCAGGCGGTGAAGGACTCCTGGACAGGCCCGCCGCACCGGGGACACTTCCAGTTGGAATAATTATTTCGTACCAGCAGGTAGGCGATGAGGCCCAGGAAGCTGGGGCACAGGGCGGAGGCAAAAGCCCACAGGATGGCATTCATCCCCCGGCTTTTGGCATCCCGGTAGACGAAGATGCCCAGCAGCAGGGGCACCAGGATGAAAAATGGCACGATGATGAGCCACAGGGCGACGATACTCACGGGGCAAACCTCCTCTCTTTCTGGCAGAGCAGGGCGGCTAGACCGCCCCCCACGGCAGACAGGCACACGTAGGCCAGGCACACCAGGGCCAGCAGGGGCTGGGTGGGGGCCAGCAGGACCCCCAGGGCCACCAAAATCACCTGGAGGGCCAGGGCGGCCAGGGTCAGGATCAACGTCTGGCGGCGGACTCTCCGGCGGTCTGCCTCGGCCCGGAGACCGGCCTCGGTGAGGACCGGAGGCCGATGGGCTTCAAAATCAAAACTCGGTTTCATCCCCCAGCACCTCCTTCAGCTTGGTTCTGGCCTTGTTCAGCCGGGATTTCACCGTCCCAGGGGGGATGTCCAGCACCTGGGCGGTGGTGTTTACGTCCATGTCTTCAAAGTAGTACAGAATGACCGTCACCCGCAGCTTCTCCGGCAGGCCGTGGATGGCCTGGTAGAGAGAGGTATAGTCCGGCTGTGACCGGGCGGGGAGGTTGCCCAGCAGGGCCTCCTTCTCCTGGGTGGTCCGGAAGCCGTTGAAGATGGGGCTCCGGGCCAGACGGCGGAGGGTGTTCCGGTAGGTGTTCACGCAGATGCGGGTGAGCCAGGGCTCAAAGGGCCGGGACGGGTCGTATTGGTCAAAAGCGGCCAGGGCCTTGAGCCAGGTGTCCTGGTAGAGGTCCTCCGCGTCCTGCCGGTGGGCGCAGAGGGTCAGGCACAGGCCGAAGAGCCGCCGCCCGTGGGCCTGGATGTATCGGTCCATCCGCTCCCACCTCCTTTCACTTACACATACACCGGTAGAGAGGAAAGGTTCATTTTTCTTTCCTCCATTCTACCACACCCGCCTGACATTGACAATTCACCAAACTTATGGCAATATAGAGAAAAACAAATGTCCATCACAGACAGAAAGGAGGCCCCTATGAAGCGTGTTCTCCCCTTCCTTCTCCTGCTCACCCTTCTCATCCCCATGACCGCCTGGGCGGACATGGGTCCCAAGCCCTCGGTGAATGTGGCGTTCCGGGGCCTGGAGGACGAGACCTACTATGTCACCCTTCTGTCGGAGACCGACTCCACCGGCCCCTGGAGCCACAGCCAGGAGTACCGGGACTACTACGGGGACCAGGCGGTCTTTGAGGCCTTCAACGGCTACGAAGACCCCGACGGGTTCTACTTCATCGGCTGTTACGAGGACTGCTCGGAAGACCACACCTTCTCCTGGACCTACTACCCGCCCCAGGTCTTCAAGGTGCTGGTGTACTTCCCAAAGGCCGACACCTTTGCCGTCACGGAAGGCACCTATGAGCGGTACGCCTTCGACAGCTACTTCAAGGTAAACGCCGGGTCTGCCCCCGAGACCGGCCTGCTGGCCCCCCTTCATAAGGACTACCCCTACGGCCAGGAGATCCTCTCCCTGGCGGCCCGTATCCTTCTGACCCTGGCGGCCGAACTGGCCCTGGCCTTCGTCTTCGGCTTCCGGGCCAAGGGGCAACTGAAGGTCATCTTCTGGGTGAACCTGGTCACCCAGGTGATCCTGAACCTGGCCCTGAACCTCATCAACTACCAGTCCGGCAGCATGGCCTTTACCTTCCACTACATCTGGATGGAGGCCGCCGTCTTCGCCCTGGAGGGCCTGGTCTACGCCGCCACCCTGAAAAAGTGGGATAAAAAGCCCCACCGGAAGGCCCACCCCTGGGTGTACTCCCTCACCGCCAACGGCACCTCCTTTATCCTGGGTCTCTTCCTGGCCCACCAGATCCCCGGCATTTTCTAACGGAAAGGACGCATTGCTATGAAAAAGCTCCTCATCCTCCCGGTCCTCCTTCTGGCAGGCATCATCCTCTTCTGGCTCTTCGGCACCGCCCCGGAACCCCTGGAGGACACCAACGGCCCGGACAACTACAACCTGCAGGTCATCAACGACTCGATCATCCTGGACGGCGACATGGGCATGACCGGAGGCATCTCGGTGAAGCACGACCTGATCGGCAGCGGCATCACCATCTCCTCCAAAGGCTTTACCGGGGTCTACGACGTGCTGTGGAACAACTACCTGGGCAAGTCGGATATCACCCTGGACCTGACCGCCCTGACGGTCACCGAGGGCAACTTCAAAGCCGTCCTGATGCTGGACGATGAGATCATCGAGGTCATCCCCTTCAACCAGGAGGACCCCTTCTACACCTTCCGGCTGGATGACGTGAACGGCCACTTCGTCCTCCGCCTGGCCGGGGAGACTGCGGCCTTCCAGTTCAGCATCACCGAGCAGGAGTACGACAGATTTGAACACCCCTAAATGACGAAAAGGGGCCGTTGCAAAATGCAACAGCCCCAGTGAAATTGAGCCGATGGCTCAGTGAAATACGCTCGCAGCGTGTGAAATTCGGCCTGCGGCCGAGTGAAATTGCCCCATTCGGGGCAGTTGTGGTGTCCCTTGCGGGACAAATCAAACGCATTGGGGTGCATTGCAAATCATTTTGCAATGCACCCTTTTTGGTGTCTCACAGAGTTTGCTGCCCGCAGGCAGCAAAGAGAATCCAATCATTTTTTCCGGTGACATGTGCATCGGAAAAAATACTTCTCAGCCTGCCAGTGTGCCCGAAGGGCGCGCACAGCAGGCTGCAGTCCCCTCTGTCGAGGAAGCTCGGTGCAACTGAGCTTCCTCGGCACTTTTTACTCCCAGGTACAGGCGAAGCTGAAGACGACCTCGTCCCCTTCCTGGACGGTCTGAATGGCGGCGCTCACCATGAGCTGCTCCCCGTTCAGGGTGTAGGTCCAGCCGGACACATCGCCGCCATCCCCGTTGTTCAGGCCGCCGATGGCCTCCACGAAGGGGGGCTCGCCGCTGGTGACCACGGGGATCTCTGCCTCCTGGCAGGCCCACTGGAGGACCTCCAGGCAGGTGGTCCCCTCGGAGACGGTCATCTCCACCGGCTCCAGCATCCAGCCGCTCTCGGGCAGGAGGGCCAGGCTCTCCTCGGTCATCAGGTCGATGTTGTCCAGGGCGGGCTGGACGGAGACCCCCACGGTGCAGGTGATCTTCTCCCCAGCGGGGGAGGAACCGGAGGTGGCATCTTCCCCCTTGATGGCGGCCATCATGGGGCGCCAGAAGGGCTCCACCAGCAGGACCACCAGGAAGATCACCGCAATGACGATGTTGCGCTTGGTCTTTTTATCCATGCTTTTTCTCCATTTCCAGCACAGCGGCCTTGGCGGCGGCCTGCTCGGCCTCCTTCTTGCTGCGGCCCTGGCCGGCACCGATGGCCTTGCCGTTGAGCAGGACCTCCATGTCGAAGGTCTTGCAGTGGTCGGGGCCGGACTCCCCGGTGACCCGGTAGGACAGGACCTGGCCGCTCTCCCGCTGGACCAGCTCCTGGAGGGCGGTCTTGAAGTCACGGCCGGCGCCGATGCGCTCCTGCTCCTGGTCCAGGATCAGGGTGTGGATGAGCTTGCGGGTCTGGCCGATGCCCCCGTCCAGGTAGACGGCGGCCAGCATGGCCTCCACGGCGTCTGCCAGAATGGAAGGACGGTGCCGTCCACCGCCCCCGGCCTCACCCTTGCCCAGGCGGAGGTATTCCCCCAGCTCCAGGGCCTTGGCCACCTCCACCAAGCTGGCCTCGCAGACCAGGGCGGCACGGATGCGGGTCAGGTCCCCCTCGGGCAGGTCCTTGCGGGTGCGGTACAGGTGGTCCGCCACCACCAGACCCAGGATGGAGTCTCCCAGAAATTCCAGCCGCTCGTTGCTGGACATTCCCTGGTCCCGGTGCTCGTTGGCATAGGAGCTGTGGGTCAGGGCATTTTCAAGCAGGGTACGGTCCCGGAAGGTGTAGCCGATCTTGGCTTCCAGGGTGTGCATGGTCCCCACTCCTTTCTCTGTCTCAAAATGCAACCCCCGCCAACCGACGGGGGTGCTTGTGTGCTTTCTCAGACCTCCAGGTTCTTGCCCAGGTATTCCACCAGGTCGCCCACGGTCTTGATGTTGGCCATATCCTCTTCGCTCATCTCTTCGATGCCGAATTCTTCCTCCAGAGCCATAGACAGCTCCACCAGGTCCAGAGAGTCCACGCCCAGATCCTCCACGAATGCGGCTTCCAGGGTGATGTCGTCGGGGTTCACGCTCAGCTGCTCTGCGATGAGTGCTTTCAGCTTATTGAAAATCATAGTAAATGCTCCTTTGTTGTCCGCCTTGGGGGACGGACGCTTCATGTAACATCCTTACTATAGGGAGATTTTTCTTCTCTGTCAATAGAAAATTTGAAAAATCAGTCCTCCGCCTTGCCGTTGGGCAGCCGCATGTATTCCACATTGGCGGTGATGTCCTGGATGAGGTCGGACTCGGCCATCTCCTTGGCCCGGCAGATGGCATTGAAAATGGCGTAGGCGTTGGAGGAGCCGTGGGCCTTGATGACCGGCTTGGAAATGCCAATCATGGCGGTGCCGCCGATCTCGTCAGGGCTGAAGACCTTCTTGAAGCCGGCCACATGGTCCTTTACCGTAAGGAAGCCCACCTTGGAGGCCAGGCTGGACTTGAACATGGTCTTCATGAAGTCGGCAAACATGATCAGGCCGCCCTCGTAGGTCTTCATGAAGATGTTGCCGGTGAAGCCGTCGGTGACCAGCACATCCACGGCTCCCAGGATGGCCTCACGGCCCTCCACGTTGCCCACGAAGTTGATGCGGCCCTCTTCATGGGCCTGCCGGAGGAGCTGATAGGTCTCCTGCTGGAGGGCCAGACCCTTGGTGGGCTCTGCGCCGTTGTTCAGCAGACCCACCCGGGGATTTTCCAGACCCAGGGTGCGCTTGGCGTAAAAGGTGCCCATGTAGGCGTACTGCATCAGGTATTCGGGGGTGCACTCGGCGGTGGCGCCGCAGTCGATGAGGACGAAGCCCCCGGCCTGGGTGGGGACCACAGGGCACATGGCGGCACGGCGGATGCCCCGGATGCGCTTGACCATCAGGGTGGCGGCGGACAGGAGGGCGCCGGTGGAGCCGGCAGAGACGAAGGCCTCTGCCTCCCCATCCTTGAGCATCTGCAGGCCCACGGTCATGGAGGAGTCCTTCTTCTCCCGGAAGGCCCGGGCGGGGTTATCCTCCATGGTGATGACCTGGGTGGTGGCCACGTGGGTGACCCCCTTGGGCAGCTCCTTCCGGCCCAGCTGGGTCAGGGCGGACTGGATGGCATCGGCAGAGCCGGTGAGGATGACCTCCACACCCAGCTTCTCGGCAGCCTGGATGGCTCCGTCAACAGGGGCCAGGGGGGCGTGGTCGCCGCCCATGGCGTCCAGAATGATTTTCATAGAGATTCCTTTCTCCGGTGGGGTTCAATCTAAATCTAACTGTTCCAGGATCTCCAGACCACGCTTGGACAGCTCGGCGTTCTTGTTCCGCTTGCCCTTCACCCGGTAGCCCAGGGGGGGCATGATGCCGAAGTTCACGTTCATGGGCTGGAAATTCTCCACAGACTGGTTGCTGATGTACAGGGCCAGGGCGCCGATGGCGGTCTCCTGGGGGAAGTCCACGGGGGGCTTGCCCTGGAGGCGCCGGGCCAGTTCCAGAGCGGCCAGACAGCCCGAGGCGGTGGACTCCACATAGCCCTCCACGCCGGTGATCTGACCGGCGAACATGATGCGGGGCTCAGACTTCACCCGGTAGTACCGGTCCAGCATCCGGGGGGAATCCAGGTAGGTGTTCCGGTGCATGACCCCGTAGCGCAGGTACTCGGCGTTCCGCAGGGCAGGGATCATGGAGAAGACCCGCTTCTGCTCCGGCCAGGTCAGGTGGGTCTGGAAGCCCACGATGTTGTAAATGGTGCCCTCATCATTGTCCCGGCGGAGCTGGACCACAGCGTGGGGTTCCTTTCCCGTCTTGGGATCCCGGAGGCCCCGGGGCTTCAGGGGGCCGTAGGTGAGGGTCTGCTCCCCCCGGCGGGCCATGACCTCCACGGGCATACAGCCCTCGAAAACCTTCTGGTCCTCAAAGCCGTGGAGGGTGGCCTCCTTGGCGGCGCACAGCTCCTTCCAGAAGGCCAGATACTCCTCCTGGGTCATGGGGCAGTTGATGTAGTCGGGGGTGCCCTTGTCGTACCGGGAGGCAAACCAGGCGCTCTCCATGTCCACGCTGTCAAAGGTCACCAGAGGGGCGGCGGCATCGAAGAAATGCAGGTAGCCGCTCTCCGGGAAGTAGCTGGCGATAGACTGGGCCAGGGCATCGGAGGTGAGAGGGCCGGAGGCCAGGATGACCTGGCCCTCCTTGGGGATCTCGGTGACCTCCCCCTCCACCACCTCAATGAGAGGGTGGCTGCGGATGGCGTCGGTGATGGCCTGGGCAAAGGCGTGGCGGTCCACCGCCAGGGCCCCGCCGGCGGCCACCCGGTGGTCGTCGGCGCACTGGAGGATGAGAGAGCCCAGGCGGCGGAGCTCCTCCTTCAAGAGGCCCACAGCGTTTTCCAGCTGGTCGGACCGGAGGGAGTTGGAGCACACCAGCTCACCGAAGAGGTCGGTGTGGTGGGCGGGGGTCTTCTTCTGGGGCTTCATCTCGTGGATGGTCACGGGGATGCCCCGCTGGGCCAGCTGCCAGGCGGCCTCACAGCCGGCCAGGCCTGCCCCGATGACGGTGACGCGCTCGCTCATGCCTCGCCCTCCTCAGGTGCTTCCTCGGCCTTCTTGGCCGTCTTTTTGGTGGTGGTTTTCTTGGCAGTCGTCTTCTTGGCGGCGGTCTTCTTGGGCTTTTCTTCCCCCTCGGCTGCCTTCTTCGTAGTCTTCTTTGCGGTGGTCTTTTTGGCCGCCGTCTTCTTGGCGGGCTTTTCCTCGGCCACGGTCTCGGCGGCAGGGGCAGCCTCGGCGGTCTCCTCGGTCTTTTTCTTGCGGAAGCCTCCCCGCTTCTCCTCCGGGACGAAGGCGGCGCAGGCCTCGTTGATGCAGAAGGGCTTCTTGAAGCCTCTGCCGGATTTCTTAAACATGGTCCAGCCGCACTCGGGGCAGCTGTCCTTCACGGGAACATCCCAGGTCATGAAGTCGCACACCCGGCCCAGCTTGTCGCCGATGCGCTCGCAGCCGTAGTAGGTGTAGCCGTTCCGGGAGGTCTTCTTCAGCAGGCGGCTGGAGCACTTGGGGCACTTGCCGGGCATCTCGATGACCAGGGGCTTGGTGAAGGTGCACTCAGGGAAGCCGGGGCAGGCCAGGAAACGGCCGAACCGGCCGGACTTGACCACCATCTGCTTGCCGCAGAGGTCGCAGATCTCCTCGGAGACCTCGTCGGGGACCTTGATGCGGACACCCTCCAGATCCTCCTCGGCCTTGGCCAGCTCCTGCTGGAAGCCGCCGTAGAAATCATTGAGGACGTCCTTCCAATATTCCTCGCCGCTCTCCACCTTGTCCAGGCGGCTCTCCATGGAGGCGGTAAAGTCGTAGTCGGCCACGTCGTGGAACTTGTCCTTCATGAGGTCGGTGACCACCTCCCCCAGGGGGGTGGTGTGGAGGTACTTGCCGTCCTTGACCACATACTCACGGGCCATGATGGTGGAGATGGTGGGGGCGTAGGTGGAGGGTCGGCCGATGCCCTTTTCCTCCAGGGCCCGGATGAGGGTGGCCTCAGTGTACCGGGTGGGGGGCTGGGTGAACTTCTGCTCGGGGTTGGTGGCGGCGCAGCGGACCACTTCCCCTTCGGTCAGGTTGGGCAGAGGGGTGGTGATCTCGTTGGTCTCCTCGTCCTTACCCTCCTCGTAGACCGCCAGGAAGCCGGGGAACTTCACCTCGGACCGGCTGGTCTTGAACACATAGCCGGCGCTCTCCACCTCGATGCCCACGCTGTCATAGACGGCGGAGGCCATCTGGCTGGCCAGGAAGCGGCTCCAGATGAGCTTGTACAGGCGGAACTGCTCAGCGGTCAGGTCCTTCTTCACCATCTCGGGGGTGAACTCCACGTTGGAGGGTCGGATGGCTTCGTGGGCGTCCTGGGCCCCCGCCTTGGTCTTGAACCGGCGGGGGGTGTCGGGGAGGTATTTCTCGCCGTAGCGCACCCGGGCAAACTGCCGGGCGGCGGCGATGGCATCCTCGGAGATACGCAGAGAGTCAGTACGCATGTAGGTGATCAGACCCACAGTACCTTCGCCCTCGATGTCCACGCCTTCATACAGCTGCTGGGCGATGGACATGGTCCGGCGGGGGCTCATGTTCAGCTTCCGGCTGGCCTCCTGCTGGAGGGAGCTGGTGATGAAGGGGGGCGCAGGAGAACGGCTCTTGTCCTGGCGCTTGATGCTGCTGACGGTAAAGGGGGACTTCTCCACAGCCTGCAGGACCTCATCCACCTGCTCCTTGCTCTTGAGCTCCATCTTCTTGTCCCGGCCCCAGAACTGGGTCTTGAAGGAGCCCAGGTTGGGGGCGATGCGGTCCAGATGGGCCTCCAGGGTCCAGTATTCCTCGGGAACAAAGGCCCGGATCTCGGCCTCCCGCTCGGCCACCAGACGGGTGGCCACGGACTGGACACGGCCGGCGGACAGGCCCCGGCGGATCTTCTTCCACAGGAGGGGGGAGAGCTGATAGCCCACCACCCGGTCCAGGATCCGGCGGGCCTGCTGGGCATCCACCAGGTTCTGGTCGATGTCCCGGGGGGCTGCGATGCTCTCGGTGACCACCTTCTTGGTGATCTCGTTGAAGGTGACTCGCTGGGTCTTGCCGTCGGGCAGCTCCAGCAGCTCTTTCAGGTGCCAGGAAATGGCTTCGCCTTCCCGGTCCGGGTCAGTTGCCAGGTACACCTGCTGGCTGCCTTTGGCGGCCTTTTTCAGCTCAGCGATGGTCTCCTCCTTTCCTTTGATGGGCTGGTAGCTGGGCTCGAAGCCGTTTTCCAGATCCACGCCCATTTTGCTCTTGGGCAGGTCACGGACGTGTCCCATAGAGGCCAGGACTTTGTAGTCCGGGCCCAGATATTTACCGATGGTCTTTGCCTTGGCCGGCGACTCTACGATCACCAGATTCGTCTTTGCCACGTTGTACCTCACTTACTTTCATGCATCCACATGGGGATGGTCGCTTACTCTTTCAACAAAACTTTCGTGGTGAACCGTTTGCCGGTCTCCTCTCCCACCAGCCGTCGGATCTGAAGCAGGGTCAGAGCTGACAGGATCCGTCGGGCGGGGATGCCGGTGGCTTCCGTCAGGTCGTCGGGGGTAAGGGCTCCACGAACCTGAAGGGTGCGCAGGATGGCGGCCTCATCGTCGGTAAAGGCCTCCGGCTCCTGGCGCAGATCCACCACAAGGATATCTGCCTCCGGGGGCTTTTCCGGCACCCGGTTGGCATTTTGCACCGCCCCCTTGGGGACGGTTTCTTCTTTCACTGGCTCCGGTGCGAGACGGGCGGCCTCGGCCTGCTGGGGCAGAGGGTTTCTCGGTTGGAGCTTTGCCGGATAGAGGAACTGATATTCCTCCAGAATGTCCCAGGCGTCCTGGATGAGCATGGCCTCCCCCCGGCGGATCAGGCCGTTGGGACCCCGGCTCAGGGCCGAGTCGATGCTCCCGGGGACGGCGAACACGTCCCTCCCCTGCTCCAGAGCCCACCGGGCGGTGATGAGGGATCCGCTGGTCTCGGTGCCTTCGGCCACCACCACACCCAGGGACAGACCGGCAATGAGCCGGTTGCGCACCGGGAAATGGGCCCCACGGGGCTCGGTGCCCGGGGGATACTCCGACAGGACGGCCCCGGCTTTGGCCACATCCTCATAGAGGGACTGGGCCCCCTGGGGATAGATGACGTCGATGCCGTTGCCCAGAACGGAGACCACCCGGCCTCCTGCCTGGATGGCCCCTTGGAGGGCGGCCTGGTCGATGCCCCAGGCAGAGCCGCTCACCACCACAGCCCCTTGACGGGCCAGGTCATGGCCCAGCTTTCGGGCGGCGGCGATGCCGTAGGGGCTGGCCTTTCGGGCCCCCACGATGGCCACGGCGGCCTCCTGGTCCAGGTCGGGCAGGGTCCCCTTCACGTACAGGACGGCAGGGGGCGTGTCGATCTCCCGCAGCCGCTGGGGGTAGCCCGCATCCTGGATGGTCACCACCCGGATACCCAGCCGCTGGCAGTGGTCCAGGACCTGATCGGCCTCCCGGAGACTCTTGTCCTGCAGGGCGGCCTTCACCTTCGGGGGCAGGTCCAGGGCCTCATAGGCCCCCTGGTCGGCGTGGTAGACCCCCTCGGGAGAACCAAAGGCCTCCAGCAGGCGGGCAGCATACTGTCCCGGGGCAAACCCCCGGGTGCTCAGCCAGATCCAATGGCGCAGGGTACTCATGGGCCGCCCTCCTTCCTGGAAAAATTAGCGGGGGAAAGTCCCCTGGCTCATCTGCCACAGAACCACTGTTCCGGCAGAGGCCGCGTTCAGGGACTCACATTTTTCGGTCATGGGGATCTTGATGGTCCGGGCGCTGGCATCCAGCACAGCCTCGGAGACCCCCTTGCCCTCACTGCCGATGACCACGGCAGCCCGGGACAGGTCCATGTCCCGGATGTCCGCCGTGTCCTCCCGAAGGGCGGTGGCGTAGAGGGGGATGCCCTCCTTGTCCAGCAGGGCCTTCAGGCCCTCCAGGCCTCCCTCCCACAGGGGGAGGCGGAAGCAGGCCCCCATGGTGGAGCGCAGGGTCTTAGGGCTCCAGGGGTCGGCGCAGCCGGGCAGGAGGATGAGGCCGTCCGCCCCGAAGGCGTCGGCCGTCCGCCAAATGGTGCCCACGTTGCCCGGGTCCTGAAGGCCGTCCAGCACCAGGTAGCGGCTGCCGGAGAGGATCTTGGGCAGGGCCTTGCCGGGGATGGCGCACAGGAAGAGGACCTTCTGGGGGGTCTCGGTGGGGGCCACGGACTTTAACAGGTCGGCGGGCACCTGGACCAGGCGGACAGACTTGGGCAGGCCTGCCGGGGGCTCGTAGCCCTCCTGATACACCAGCACCTGGATCTCTGCCCCCCATTTCAGGGCCTCGGCCAGCATTTTGGGACCCTCACACACCATCTGGCCCTGGCCACGCCGGTACTTCCGGTCATTGGCCAGCTTGCGGATGTGGGTGATGAGGGGGTTGGTTCTGCTTGTGATCTTTTCCATGGTCACTCCAATGCAATGACGGTTTCGTTTTTCTCAATGGCACCCAGGGTGAAGAGCACGTCCCCGGGCCGGAAGGTGACCTCCGGCTGGGGGGCGGGCAGGAAGGTACCGTCGCTCCGCTGGATGGCGGTCACGTGGACCTGCCAGCGCTTGGGGATCTCCAGCTCACCCAGGGTCTTTCCCCGCCAGGACCAGGGCACCGGGGTCTTCACCAGGCTGTAGCCCTTGGCCAGGGGGATATAGTTCAGAATTTCTTTGTTGTCTAAGGTGTAGGCCAGGTTTCGGCCGCTCTCCCGCTCGGGGAATACCACCTGGTCGGCCCCGATGCGCTTGAGGAGCTCCTCATGGCTGGCCGACCGGGCCTTGCAGACGATCCGGGGAATGCCCAGCTCCTTCAGGTTCAGGGTGATGAGGACGCTGGTGCCGATGTCGTCGCTGAAGGCCACCACGGCACAGTGGGTCTCCTTGACCCCCAGAGCCCGGAGGACCTCCGGGTCCTGACAGTCGGCAGTGACCGCCTGGGTGACCTTGTCCGCCATGGCCTGGACGGCCTTGGGGTCGGTGTCCACCGCCAGGACCTGATGGCCCAGAGCGGTGAGTTCCTCTGCCACCGCTGAGCCGAAGCGGCCCAGGCCGATGACCACAAATGTTTTCATAGGGTCCTCCTTTCCGGACTCAGCCGATGAAGAGATCGCAGGTGGGGTAGCCGATCCTGGTCTCTGCGGGCCGCCGGATCAGGAAGCCCAGAGACAGAGCCAGAACACCAGCCCTGCCCAGGAACATGAGGACCAGGAGGACGGACTGGCTGAAGAGGGTCAGGTCTGCCGTGATCCCTGTGCTCAGGCCCACGGTGCCGATGGCGGCCACGGTCTCGAAAAGGATCGGCAGGAAGGCCATGCCCTCCACATGGGCCAGGACCACCGCCGCCAGAAAGGCGGCAAGGACCACCACGAAGGTAAGGGTCATGGCGTTTCGCACCTGTTCCCGGGGGATGGTCCGCCCGGCAATGACCGTCTCGGGTCTGCCCCGGAGGCCGGCCCACAGGGCGGCGGCCAGCACCAGGGCGGTGACCACCTTGATGCCGCAGGCGGTGGAGCCGCTGCAGCCGCCAATGACCATAAACAGAAGGCTCACAGCCTGGGCGGCCTCGGTCATCCCTCCCTGGTCGAAGAGGGCAAAGCCGGCGGTACGCAGATTTACCGACTGGAAGAGTCCCCCCACCACCCGGTCTGCCGGGGCCAGAGCCCCCAGGGTGGCCGGGTTGGCCCACTCGGCCCAGGTGAAATACACCCAGCCCAGGAGCAGGAGAACGCCGGTGGCAGAGAGGGCCAGGCGACTGTAGAGGGTCAGGCTTCGCCAGTTCTTGGCCAGGAGAAGGTCCTCCCACACGAAGAAGCCCAAACCGCCGATGACGGTGAGCATCATGTGGACCATGAGCACGTGGGGGTCATCGGCGAAGCCCCAGAGACCGCCCCCCATGAGTTCAAAGCCGGCGTTGCAGAAGGCAGAGACCGCATGGAAGAAGCTCTTCCACAGGCCCTCCCCCCAGCCGTAGGCCGGAACGAACCGAACGGCCAGCAGAAGGGTCCCTGCCAGTTCAAAAAAGAGGGTCCCCATGAGGCCGTGGCGGATGAGGCGGGTGACCCCGCCGATGTTTTTCAGGCCCAGGGCCGAGGCCAGCATCACCCGCTGGGAGAGGATGATCTCCCGGCGGAACAAAAGCAGGATGAGGCTGTAGGCCATCATGAAGCCCAACGCTCCCAGCTGGACCAGGAGCAGGATGACGGCCTGACCGGCCAGGGACCACTGGCTGGCGGTGTCCGCCAGGGTAAAGCCCGTGACGCAGACCGCCGAGGCCGAGGTAAAAAAGCTGGTGAACAGCCCGGGGCTCTCCCCCGACCGGGACATGGCCGGCAGGGCCAGCAGGATGGTCCCCGCCAGGATCATGAGTGCAAAAGACAGGGCGGCCGTCCGGGCCGGGTTCAGCCCCGCCCTGGCCCGCCAAGACTTGATCTGCTTCATATCAGAACAGGAAACATGCCGCCGTCACGAAGATCTGGGCCAGATGAATGAGCTGGTCATTCACCAGATTGATCTTGTGCCGGTTGGCCTTCAGATCGTCCACCACGCCGTGGATGGCGGCATTGATGACGAAGGAGACCACGAAAGCTAAGGGCACCTCAAAGCCAAAGAGCATCCAGGCCAGGGGGAGATGGATCATAAAGGACCAGCTCATGGAGTGGATGACCAGGGCCATGATATAGTCGTGTTTGTACAGCTCGTCCGGGGCCACTTCCAGCCACCAGGATCGCTGCTTAAAGTTGGCCAGCTTGCCCTGGAGGACCCAGTCGTCCACAATGTGGGCAAAGATCATGGCCAGAATGATGAAGTAGGTCATCAGGTGCCTCCTTCTCAGGGAAAAGGTAAAATAGGGTACAGAAGAATCCTTCCTCTGTACCCTATTATCATACTCTTAAATTAGTCCAGAGGGCGCTCTTAGTACAGCTTGGCACCGGCGGGGATGCGGTTGCTGACCATCAGCAGGTTCAGGGCCTCCTTGCCGTCGTCCTCGTGGACGGCGGAGATGAGCATGCCGCAGGACTCGATGCCCATCATGGGTCTGGGGGGCAGATTGGTGATGGCGATGCAGGTCTTGCCGATGAGCTCTTCGGGCTCATAGTACTCACGGATGCCGCTGAGGATGGTGCGGTCGGTGCCGGAGCCGTCGTCCAGGGTGAACTGCAGCAGCTTCTTGCTCTTGGGCACGGGCTTGCAGTCCTTGACCTTCACGGCACGGAAGTCGGACTTGGAGAAGGTCTCAAAGTCCACAGCTTCCTCAAAGAGGGGCTCGATCTTCACCTTGGAGAAGTCGATCTCCTCAACGGGCACTTCCTCCACCACGGGAGCGGGCTTCTCAGCCTTCTTGCCGCCCTCGTCCAGGGGCTTCATGGTGGGGAACAGGATGACGTCGCGGATGGAGTCGGAGCCGGTCAGCAGCATGGCGCAGCGGTCGATGCCGATGCCCAGGCCGCCCGTGGGGGGCAGACCGTACTCCAGGGCGTTGATGTAGTCCTCGTCCATCATGCCGGCTTCCTCGTCGCCCTTGTCGCGCATTTCCACCTGCTTCTGGAAACGCTCCTTCTGGTCGATGGGGTCGTTCAGCTCGGAGAAGGCGTTGCCCATCTCGCTGCGGCAGATGAACAGCTCGAAACGCTCGGTCAGGCGATGATCCTTGGGGGAACGCTTGGCCAGGGGGGAGACGTCCACGGGATGCATGGTGATGAAGGTGGGCTGGATGAGCAGCTCTTCGATCTTCTGGTCGAAGCACTCATACAGGGCATGGCCCCAGGTGGGCTCGATGCCGTCCATGTCCACGCCAACGCTCTTGGCAGCGGCCACGGCTTCCTCGTCGGACTCAATGGTCATGAAGTCCACACCCAGGTACTCCTTGACGGCCTCGGCCATGGTCAGGCGGCGGAAGCCGGGAGCCAGGGAGATCTTCTCGCCCTGCCACTCCACGTCGTAGGTGCCCAGGATCTCCATGGCAGCACCAGACAGGAAGTCCTCGAACAGGTCCATCATGTCGTTGAAGTCTGCATAAGCCTCATACAGCTCAACGGTGGTGAACTCGGGGTTGTGCTTGGTGTCCATACCCTCGTTGCGGAAGATACGGCCAATTTCGTAAACACGGTCCAGACCGCCCACCACCAGGCGCTTCAGGTGGAGCTCGGTGGCGATACGCATGTACATATCCAGGTCCAGGGTGTTGTGGTGGGTGATGAAGGGACGGGCAGTTGCGCCGCCGGAGATGGTGTTCAGAACGGGGGTCTCCACCTCCATGTAGCCGCGGTTATCCAGGAATCTGCGCAGATAGGTGACCATCTTGCTGCGGATCTCGAAGTTCCGGCGGGACTCGGGGTTCATGATGAGGTCCACGTAGCGCTGGCGATAGCGCAGCTCCTTGTCGGTGAGGCCGTGGAACTTCTCGGGCAGGGGGCGCAGGGACTTGGACAGCAGGGTCACGTCGATGCAGCGGACGGACATCTCGCCGGTCTGGGTGCGGAAGACCTCACCCTTGACGCCCACGATGTCGCCGATGTCGTACTTCTTCACGTCTGCGTAGACAGCCTCGTCCATCTCGTCCCGGCGGGCGTAGAGCTGGATGCGGCCGGTCTTGTCCTGCATGTCAAAGAAGCTCACCTTGCCCATGCCGCGCTTGAACATGATGCGGCCGGCCACGGTGACGGTCTGGCCTTCCATGGCGTCAAAGTTGTCCTTGATTTCCTGGGCATAGTTGGAGACCACGAATTTGGTCTGCTCAAAGGGGTCCTTACCTGCTTCCTGCAGGGCCTTCAGCTTATCCCGGCGAACCTTCAGGATCTGGGAGAGGGACTGTTCCTGCTCGCCGTTCTTCTTCTTTTCAGCCATGATATGACGCTCCTTTATCTCTAATCTGTGTGGTATTACTGGATCTCCACGATCTTGTAGCGGATGCTGCCTGCGGGGGCCTCCACGGTGACCTCCTCGCCGGCCTTCTTGCCCAGCAGGGCACGGCCGAAGGGGGAATCCTCGGAAATGCGGCCGTTCATGGGGTCGGCCTCCTGGGAACCCACGATGGAGTAGGTCTCAGTCTCTTCGAACTCCACGTCCTCCACCACGACGGTGCTGCCCACATGGACGGTGTCCAGGGACTCGGCCTCTTCGATGATCACGTAGTTGGACAGGATCTCGTCCAGCTCGGCAATGCGGGAGTAGAGCTTGCCCTGCTCGTTCTTGGCCTCGTCGTATTCGCTGTTCTCAGACAGGTCGCCGAAGGAGCGGGCTTCCTTGATGAGTTCTGCCACTTCCTTCTCACGGACGGTCTTCAGGTAGTGCTGCTCCTGCTTGAGTTCTTCCAGGCGCTCTGCGCTGAGTCTGTATTCTTTTGCCATTTGTCACGTTACCTTCCTACTGGTATTTCATTATAATGCTCCGGCCTATGGGCACAAAGATACATTATAATATAAAATCATTTTACATCCTAAGTATTATATGGACTTTCCCCTTGTCTGTCAAGGATATTTCGTCGGCTGGGGAAATTTCCTCATTCCGCCAGGTCCAGAGCCCTGACAGCAGCCTGATACTGTAAGTCCTCCTCCAGGGGCAGCTTCCCTTCCAGGAGCTTCCGGTTGGCCTCGTCGGTCATGGCCACCGAGGGCTCGGGGGTCACTCCGGTGCCAATGAGGCTCACCCCGCTGCCGGTGAAGTACCGGGCGGTGGACAGGCCCATGGCAGACCCGTCGGACAGCTCGAAGAGCATCTGGGAATACCCCTTGCCGCAGGTCTGGGTGCCCACCACCAGAGCGTCGGCGGCCTCCCGCAGCTGGGCGGCCAGGAACTCGGCGGCGCTGTAGCTCTCCTCGTTTACCAGGACGGCCAGGGGCAGGTCCACGAAGCTCTCATCGGAGGTGTAGACCGTCTCCTTCCCGTTATACTGGCGGCTGATGAACACGTCCCCCTCGGGGAGCAGCAGGTCCAGGATGTCCACCAGTTCGTGGACGTAGCCCCCGGGGTTATAGCGCACATCCAGGATAAGGGCCCTGGCCCCCTGGGCCTGGAGCTCCTCCACCCCTTCGGCCACCGTGTTGGCCACTCCGGAATAGAAGTCATAGATGGTGATGAGGCCCACCCCGTCGGCGGTGAGGACCCAGTCGGCAGAGTACTCCTGGATGGTCCGGCGCTCCACCTCCACCTCTTCTGTGGTGCCGTCGGTCCGCCGGAGGGTCAGGGTAACGGTGGTCCCCTCCTCTCCCCGGATGGCGGCGATGCACTCCTCCCGGTTCTCCGGGGTGAGTTCCGTCCCGTCCACGGCCAGGATGATATCCCCCGCCCGGACCCCGGCCTCTTCCGCCGGGCCCTCGGGGGTGACCTCCAGGATCACCAGGGCTTCCGTGTCCTCCCGGCTGACGGTGACCCCGATGCCCACGTAGGTGTTGGCCCGGGCAGCCAGGGTGGACTGGTACTGGCTGGGAGTCAGGTAGTAGGACCACCGGTCTCCCAGGCCCTCCACCATGGCATCCAGGGTGGTCTGGCGGTGGAGGGTCTCGTCATACTCCCCCACGAACTTCTCCTCAATGAGCCGCTGGGCCTGAAGAAGGGTCCGCCCATTCTCCCCCACGGCCAGCCAGATCCCCGCCAGGGCGGCGGTGCCCCCCAGAACCAGGCAGAGGAAACAGGCCAGGATGGCCTTCCACCGGGGGATGGTTTTTCTTGGTTTTTTCGTTTCTTCCATGGATCTCTTCCCTTTCCAACGAAAAAAGAAGCGGCAGCTTACGCCGCCGCTCCATGCGTGCTTCTTAATATGCCAGCAGGCCTGCCACCAGGGACAGGACCAGGGACAGAACCAGAACGATGGCAATGACAGATGCCATGATCCGGCGGGTATCCCGCTTCTTTCTGCTCATGTGATACCCCCCTTACACCTGCAGGAACTTACGGATGGCGAAGGCAGAGCCGCCGCCGCCGATGACCAGGCTCACTGCCACGAAGACGGGCAGGACCACACCGGCCAGGTCGTGGAAGGGGATCATGGTGATGATCTCCAGGATGCCGCTCTGGGCCATGGCATTGCCGATGAGGCTGTACACGCCCCACTGGCACACATAGGCAACCAATCCGCCCATGAGGCCCAGCAGCAGACCTTCCACCAGGAAGGGCCAGCGGATGAACCAGTTGGTGGCGCCGCACATCTTCATGATGGCGATCTCCTCCCGGCGGGAGAAGGTGGCCAGCTTGATGGTGTTGGCGATGATGAAGACGGAAATGAGGACCAGCATCACGATGAGGATGATGGCGATGGCAGAGGCCACGTTCCGCAGCATCACAAAGCCCTCGGCGATCTCCAGGGCAGCCCGGGTCTCGGCGATGCCGGTGACGGCCTCCACCTCGGCGACGGTCTGCTCCATGAGCTCAATGTCCTCCACATGGATGGAGTACCGGTCCCGGAGGGTATCGGCAGGGATGTCCTGGAAGAGGACGTCGTTGCCCTGCTCGGCCTTGAACTGCTGGAGTGCCTCCTCCTTGCTGATGTAGGTGGCAGAGGCCACGTTGGGAATGGAGGCCAGCTTGGCCTGGAGGTTCATGGACTGGCCGGAGTCCAGGCTCTCGTCCACGTAGGCCAGGAATTCGTTCTCGTCCTCCAGCTGGCCCAGCATCTCGTTGATGTTGACGGCCACCAGGGAGAAGGAACCCATGATGAGAAGGCAGGCCACGATCATACACACGGAGGCAAAGGACATGAGGCCGTGGGTAAAGATGCTGCGGAAGCCCTCTTTGATATGATAACCGATCTGATTAGAGAACATTGTTGTAATACCCTCCTGCAGCGTCGCTGATGATCCGGCCGTTCTCGATGGCGATGACGCGCTTGTCGAACCGGTTGACCAGCTCTCTTTCGTGGGTGACCACCAGGACGGTGGTGCCCATTTCGTTGATCTTCTCCAGCAGGGACATGATTTCCAGGGAACGGGCGGGGTCCAGGTTGCCGGTAGGCTCGTCGGCAATGATCACGCTGGGGTTGTTGGCCAGGGCACGGGCGATGGCCACACGCTGCTGCTCACCGCCGGAGAGCTGGGTGACCTTCTGGTTTTCCTTGCCGGTGAGGCCCACCAGCTTCAGGATATAGGGGATGCGTCGCTGGATCTCACGGGTGGTGGCGCCCACAGCCCGCATGGCAACCTCCAGGTTCTGGCTGACGGTCTTCTTCTCAATGAGTCGGAAGTCCTGGAAGACAACACCAAGGGTCCGCCGCATGAGGGGGATCTGCTTGGGGCTGATGTCTGTCATGTTGTAGCCGTTCACCATCAGGCGGCCCTCGGTGGGCTCCACCTCGCCGGTGATGAGCTTGATGATGGTGGACTTGCCGGAGCCGGAGGGACCCACCAGGAAGACGAAGTCGCCGTCGTCGATCTGGAGGCTGACCCCCTTCAGGGCCCGGGTGCCGTTTTCATACTGCTTGTGGATGTCTGTCAGACGAATCAAAGTAACACTCCTTCGTTTCGTTCACCGATGGATGCCGGGGATCAGGATTCAATGCCGCGGGACACCAGGTACTTCTTGACCATGAGGGCCACCTTGAAGGTGATGGCGTCGTCGAACTCCCGCAGGTCCAGGCCGGTGAGTTTCTTGATCTTCTCCAGGCGGTACACCAGGGTGTTCCGGTGGACGAAGAGCTTGCGGGCGGTCTCGGAGACGTTCAGGTTGTTCTCGAAGAACTTGTTGATGGTGAACAGGGTCTCCTGGTCCAGGGCGTCAATGGGGTTCTTCTTAAAGACCTCCTGGAGGAACATCCCGCACATAACGGTGGGCAGCTGGTAGATGAGTCTGCCGATGCCCAGGTTTTCGTAGTTGATGATGGTCTTTTCAGTATCGAAGACCTTGCCCACGTCGATGGCCACGCCGGCCTCCTTGTAGGCCTTGGCCAGGTCCCGGATATGGCCCACCACGGTGCCGATACCGATGGTGACCTTCACCTTCAGGGCCTGGGCCAGGGTGTCCTCGATGCTCTTGGCGATCTTGTAGATCTCCTTGCTGTCGCCGTCGGAGAGCATCTTGATGACCACGATGTCGCTCTCGCTGATGGAGATGACGAAGTCCTCCTGGCTGTCAGCGAACATATTCTGGACCACATCCAGGGCGGCGATCTCAGCGGAACCCACCTGGCGGACCAGGAAGACGGCGCGCTGTGCCTCGGAGACAAAGTGGAGCTCCTTGGCCCGGACGTAGATATCGCCCAGGAGGATGTTGTCGGAGATGATGCTCTTGACAAAGGCGGTCTTGTCGTGCTTTTCCTCATAGTAGGCCTTGGCGCTGTTCAGGGCCACAGTGACCATGGAGCAGATGAGCTTGGCCTGCTCGTCGCTGCCCTGGACGAAGGCGGCGTAGTCAAAGTGAGCGCCGCGGCTGGCCAGGGGCTTAAAGGTCTTGTCGCCGTAGATGATGGCGGGGCCGTCATTGGAAGTCATGGCAGAGGCAGCCCCCTCCCACTTCTCGCCGATCCAGGTCAGCTGGTTGCAGGAGACCACGGTGCCCTGGTCGTCCACAACGCCGATGACACGGTCGGTGCATTCTTTCATCTGGAGAACGATGCCTTGAAAAACTCTGGTGGACATACTTTTTTCCTCCTCTTTCTCTCATAAAAAGCCGGAAACCCCGCCGAATTGGGAAAAAAACGGGCCGACTTTCGGTAAAATACAAGAATTGCGTGGTTTTCTGGGCTATATTATACAATCTCCACAGAGCGATTTCAACAGGTTATTTATGAATTTTTGGTGAAAATACCGAAAAATTTTTCCTTACAGGCCCAGATCAGCCTTTTCCTCATCGGTGAGATACCGCCAGCGGCCGGGAGGCAGCATGGGATCCAGCTTGAGAGAGCCCATGGAAAGACGTTTTAAGTAGGTCACAGGCTTGCCCCGGGAGGCCAGCATCCGTTTCACCTGGTGGTATTTTCCCTCCCGCAGGGTGACCAGAGCCTGGTTGGCTTCCTCCAGAAGTTCCAGCCGGGCGGGCAGACATTCCGTGCCGTCGGCCAGGGTGATGCCGGTTTCGAAGGCCTCGCAGTCAGAGGGGTCCAGAGCCCCCTCCACCTCGGTGTAGTAGACCTTGTCCACGTGCTTGCCGGGAGCCAGAAGCCGGTGGGCCAGCTGACCGTCGTTGGTGAGCAGGAGAAGGCCCTCGGTGTCCTTGTCCAGACGGCCCACCGGGAAGAGGCCAATCCGGCGGAGCTCCTTTGGCAGAAGGGTCAGGACGGTCTGCTCCCGGGGATCTTCCGTGGAGGACACCACCCCGTCGGGCTTGTGGAGCATGATATAGACGAATTTATCGGTGTTCACAGGGTGCCCATCCACCGTGACCAGAGCGCCCTCGGCCACCTTGTCCTCGGGGCCCTTGGGGGTCTCCCCTTCCACCTTCACCCGGCCGGCCTTGATGAGGGCCTTGGCCTCCTTCCGGGACCACTTGCCCGTGGCCGCCAGGATCTTGTCCAGTCGTTCCATCTGATCTCCTCCTTGGTACTTCTTTTTCCCTGGTATTGTATCATATTTGGGGCCCCGTGGACATACCCTGTGGAGAAGAAATCCGCCGGGGCCTGTCCGCGGCACGAGAGGAGCTGTCACAATGTTTATCATCACCACCAAGGTCCGGCGGCGCAGGCTCACGGCTGGCCTGTTTCTCTTCCTACTGACCCTGGGCCTTTTCGGGGCGGGGCTGGACCTGTCCCAGGACATCCGGGCCGCTTCGGCCCCCCTGCCCGCCCGACCGTCCCCCACGGGCATCCGGACCAACCAGGACCGGATCGCCTATCTGGAGGGCTATGGCTGGATCACCGGTGCGGAGCCCGCCGCTGTAGAGGAGATCCAGCTGCCCGAGACCTTTGGAACGGACTATCGGGACTACCTGAATTTACAGTCTGAGCAGGGCTTTGACCTTCAGGCCTACGGCGGGAAGACCGTGAAGCGGTACACCTACCAGATCAAAAACTACCCCGGCCTCCAGGAGAACATCTGGGCCAGCATCCTGGTGTATAAGAAAACAGTCATCGGCGGAGAGGTGTTCTGCAATGAAGGGGATGGGTTTACACAAGGGCTGAGCTACCCTGGCAGGGAGTGACAATCCCTCCGTCTCGCCTGCGGCGAGCCACCTCCCTTTGCACAAGGGAGGCTTTTAGGGCTGTGCTAAGTCCAAGGCTCCCTTGTGTAAAGGGAGCTGTCAGCAAAGCTGACTGAGGGATTGTAGCCTGCCGATTCCCACTCACACCGCGCAAAAAAGCAGAGCCTTTCGGCTCTGCTTTTATTCTTTGATTCGAACTTCCATTTGAGGGTAAGGAATCGAGATCCCTTCCCGGTCGAAGGCGGTCTTCACCATGTCCAGCACATCGTCATAGACCGTCCAGTAGTCCTCATTTTTGCACCACAGACGGATGGTGTACTCGATGGCACTGTCCCCAAAGTCGGACACCCGCACATAGGGTGCAGGATCGGCCAGAACGGCCGGGTGGGCAGAGAACTCCGCCAGCAGGACAGCCTTCACCTTGTCCACCGGGTCCTCATAGGAGGCGGTGATCACCCGCTGGACCCGTCGGACGGACTCGGTGGAATGGTTGTCCACCTCTGCATCGGACACCACGCTGTTGGGCAGGATGATGACCTGCCGGTCGAAGGTGGTGAGCTTGGTGTGGACCATGCCGATCTCCCGGACGTAGCCCTGGGCAGAACCGATGACCACGTAGTCCCCCACCTTAAAGGGGTGGGTGGCCAGGATGGACAGGCCGCCGGCCAGGTTGGCCAGGGTGTCCTGGACCGAAAGGGAGATGGCCAGGCCGGCAATGCTCACCAGGGCCAGCAGAGAGGTGGCATTGATGCCCAGGGACTCAGCCACCACCGTCAGGATGATGAACCACAGAAGGATCTTGGCCGCCGAGTGGATGAATTTGTGGAAGCTGGGCTCGATTTTGCTCCGGGCCAGGGCCCGGTCCACCAGACCCATGATGATCCGCTTGACCACCAGACAGAGGATGAGCAGCAGCAGGGAAAAGAAAATGGTCTTCATGGCCCCTTCCCAGCCGCTCTGGATCAGGGCCTGCCAGCTCTCGGAGATGCTTTCCCCCAGAGCTTCGGTATCAATGTTGGTGGACATATCTGTCTACTCCTATACGAAAAAAAGAAGGGCAAAGCCGAGGCTTTGCCCTTCCTGTGAGAATCAAGTAATAAAATTACTCAATGATCTCGGTGACAACACCGGAACCGACGGTACGGCCGCCTTCACGGATAGCGAAACGCAGGCCGGGCTCGATTGCGATGGGGGTGATCAGCTCGACGTTCATGACAACGTTGTCGCCGGGCATGCACATCTCAACGCCTTCGGGCAGGGTGATGACGCCGGTAACGTCAGTGGTACGGAAGTAGAACTGAGGACGATAGTTGTTGAAGAAGGGGGTGTGACGGCCGCCTTCGTCCTTGGACAGGACGTACACCTGGCCGGAGAACTTGGTCAGGGGCTTGATGGAGCCGGGCTTAGCCAGAACCTGGCCGCGCTCGATTTCCTTCTTGTCAACGCCGCGCAGCAGGGTGCCGACGTTGTCGCCTGCCTCTGCATAGTCCAGCAGCTTACGGAACATTTCGATACCGGTAACGGTGGTCTCGCGGGACTCTTCCTGCAGGCCGACGATCTCGACCTTGTCGCCCAGGTTCAGCTGGCCACGCTCAACACGGCCGGTAGCAACGGTGCCACGACCGGTGATGGTGAAGACGTCCTCGACGGGCATCAGGAATGCCATGTCAGCCTTACGGTCGGGAGTGGGGATGTACTCGTCGACTGCGTCCATCAGCTCCTTGATGCAAGCATAGTCGGAGTTGGAGGGGTCGTTGTCCTCGCAGGTCAGAGCCAGCAGAGCGGAACCCTTAACGACGGGCAGATCGTCGCCGGGGAACTCGTAGGTGCTCAGCAGCTCACGGACTTCCATCTCGACCAGCTCCAGCAGCTCTTCGTCGTCCATCAGGTCAGCCTTGTTCAGGAAGACAACGATTGCGGGCACGCCGACCTGACGAGCCAGCAGGATGTGCTCACGGGTCTGAGCCATGGGGCCGTCGGTAGCAGCGATAACCAGGATAGCGCCGTCCATCTGAGCAGCACCGGTG
>JAFSFC010000031.1 GCA_017435425.1 Ruminiclostridium sp.
GACGAGCGGGAGCAGACCCTGAACCAGCTGCTGGCCGAGATGGACGGCTTTGACCCCACCAAGGGCATCATCCTTCTGGCGGCCACCAACCGGCCCGAGGTCCTGGACCAGGCCCTCCTGCGTCCCGGCCGTTTCGACCGCCGCATTACCATCGACCGGCCCAACCTGGCCGGACGTCTGGCCACCCTCCAGGTCCATACCCGCCGGATCCGCCTGGCCGAGGACGTGGATCTGAAGAAGGTGGCCCTGGCCACCGCTGGCTGCGTGGGTGCCGACCTGGCTAACCTGGTCAACGAGGCCGCCCTCCGGGCCGTCCGCCTGGGCCGCAAGGCCGTGAACCAGCAGGATCTGCTGGCCGCCTTTGAGCTGGTCATCGCCGGCACGGAAAAGAAGGGCAGTGTCCTGACCGAGTTTGAAAAGAAGCTGGTGGCCTATCACGAGGTGGGTCACGCCATGGTTGCCTACAAGCAGAAGAACTCCGAGCCCGTTCAGAAGATCACCATCGTCCCCCACACCCAGGGCTCCCTGGGCTACACCCTGCTGATGCCCGAGGAGGACAAGACCAACCTGCGGACCAGAGAGGAGCTCATGGCCCAGATCGCCGTGTCCATGGGCGGCCGTGCCGCCGAGGAAGTGGTCCTCAACACCATGACCAACGGCGCCTCCCAGGACATCCAGGATGCCACCAACGTGGCTCGGAATATGGTGGCCATGTTCGGTATGAGTGACGAGTTCGGCATGATGGCCCTGGCCAGCCGCCGGAGCCAGTATCTGGACGGCGGCTACGGCATGGACTGTGCCCAGGACACCGCCGCCCGGATGGACCAGGCGGTGAAGGCTATCCTGGACCAGGCCTATCAGGATGCCGTCCAGGTCATCCGGGACAACCGGGAGGACATGGACAAGGTGGTTGCCTACCTGCTGGAGAAGGAGACCATCACCGGCGGCGAGATGGTGGCCATCATCGAGGGCCGGGACCCTGCCGAAGTGGAGTCCCCCTACCTGTCCACCGCTGCTGCCCAGGCCCTCCCCAAGGAGGAGGCACCCGCCGAGGAAGCCTCTGCCCAGCCTGAGGAGACGCCTGCAGAGCCCCAGGAGGAACAGCCTGAGGCCCCTGTGGAAGAGGTGGAGATCGAAGTGCCTCCCATGGAGGAGGAACCCAAGTCCGATATCCCCAATGACCCGTTCTAAGACCAAATCAAAACCGACCTTGGAGTTCCAAGGTCGGTTTTTTCAAAAGGAAAGGAGGCAGGACATGAAGAAAAAACTTCTCATCCCGTCCATGATGGACGACCACATGCCCTTTTTCTGTCGTGCCCTGGCCTCCAAGGACTATCAGCCCATTCTGCTGACCCAGCGGGAGAGGGTGGTGGATGCCGCCCTGCGGTTCTCCCACAATGATATGTGCTATCCCTTCCACCTGGCCCTGGGCCAGTACCTGACCGCCCTGGACTCCGGGGACTATGACCCGGAAGGCACCGCCCTGCTCATGTTCTCTGCCGGGGATGCCTGCCGGGGCTCCAACTTCACCTGGCTGGTGCGGAAGGCCCTGGAGGCGGCCGGGTACGGCGGGGTAGAGGCCCTGACCTTCAACGTAAAGGGGGTGGAGAAGGAGGCCCAGCTTCCCATTACTCTCTCCATGGCCTGGAAGGCCCTCTTCGGTCTGCTCTATGGGGATATGCTGATGCTCCTGACCCACCAGACCCGGCCCTACGAAAAAACTCCCGGCCAGACCAATGCCTGCCGGGAGAAGTGGACCGACCGCCTGTGCCGGGACCTGGAAACAGGGAAGGGGCTGACCATCCGCCGGATGAAAGGAAACTTTTCCGCCATGGCCGCCGACTTCGCCACCATTTCCCGAACCGGAGAGAAGAAAAAACAGGTGGCCCTGGTGGGAGAGCTGTACACCAAGTACTGCGCCCTGGGAAACTGGGATATGGTAGACTTTTTAGAGGGGGAGGGAGCTGAAGTTATGGTGAACGGCTTCTCCTGGTACATCCTCTACTATGCCTCCAGCCAGATCGCCCGGACCAGAGGGCCTCTCCGGTGGGTGTGGCAGGGGCTGAGCCGCTGGGTGGCCTCCCTCCAGGCCCATATGGTCCGGACCCTTCGGGACCACGGGTTCCACAGTCTGGACCCCCTCCCGGAATTTCAGACCCAGGCCGCCCGGCAGGTCTCCCTGGAGCTCCGGGTGGCCGACGGCTGGCTCATGGGGGCTGAACTGGCGGCCTACGCCGCCGCCGGATGCACCAGGGTCCTGGCTATGCAGCCCTTTGGGTGCCTGCCCAACCACATCTGCGGCCGGGGGCGGTACGCTGCCCTGACCCGCCGGTTTCCCGGGGTGCGGGTGGTCAGCGTGGATCTGGACTCCAGCGGTACCCCCGCCCAAGTATACAACCGGGTAAAACTGCTGACAGAAGGTTGAACAAGCCCTTGGAACATTGGTTCCAAGGGCTGTTTTTGATGTTACCAAACGTGGTAGATGGCATCTTCGGCCTGTACATAACCGGCATCCTTCAGGTCCTTCCAGGGAACACAGCTCATCAGTTCCCGGCCGGAGAAGTCGTAGACCCAGTAAAAGTACTCACCCCAGGAATTTGCATCGTAGGATATGGCATCGGTGATGAGATACTGGTGGTCAGAGGTGAGGGCCCAAAAGGTCCCCTTCATGCCGGTGACCAACCGCTCGCCCGTGTAGGCGTCAAAGATATGGGAGCAGTAGGGGTCCGCCGGGGTGTCCTGTCCCCGGGCGGCCACCAGGACGGTGTCTCCGTAAGCAAAGGGCTTGTAAGTCTCATACCCCCAGTCCGGCCGGTAGTCATAGCTCCGCCAGACACTGTCCAGGGGGAAATAGATGTTCCCTTGGTCGTCCTCCAGCCAGCTGCGCATGTTGTTGAACCTGTGGTGGAGGCCCTCGGGGAGCTTCCGCTCTTCCAGCTCCTTGGGGTAGGTGTAGTACAGACGGAGCATGGTGGCCACGGCCTGTTCCCGGGTGTAGGTGCCGGCAGGGGAGAAGGTCTCGGTGGTCATCCCGTTCATGATGCCCATACCGCAGACGGCGATGACCCCATCCAGAGCCCAGTCCGAGATGGACAAGGTGTCGGCGAAGGCCAGGGGCTGGTCAAACCGGGGAATATCGTAGTATACGGCCATCCGTCCCAGGATGGTGGCGGCCTCCTCCCGGGTGAGAAGGTCCTCGGGAGCAAAGGTCCGGTTTCCCTTGCCCTGGATGATCCCGGCTTCGGCCAGAGCCAGGATGGGAGTCTCCCGGGTGTCCCGGAAGGGGGCATAGCCCGGGGTGAGCGGGGGATACCGGTGGTCATACCAGAACCCGTGGGTCTGGAAGAAATTTGGGTCGTTAGATGCTGCCAGGTCCCGGTCATAGTCGATGGTGGCCGTCATCTTGCCCATGGTCTCATAGGCCAGGTGGCAGAACTCCCGGCGGGTGATGTTCTCCCGGAAATCGCAGCCGACTAGGCAGTCGGGCATCATGCGGAAGGTGGCTGCATCCCGGACATAGTATTGGGCCCAGGGGGAGCAGACCGGGTCTGCGGCAGATGCCGGGACTACGGTGAGAGAGAGCCCTGTCAGCAGGGCTAGGAGGAGAGAATATACGCGCCTCATAAAAGTAGACCTCCCTATAGAGTCTATTCCGTTAAATCCAGTATAGACCATGAGGAGGACTATGTCAATAGATAAAAAGATAGAAGAAAGGGATTGACATGTCTTGACATATGCGGTATCATGTCATCCAAGAGTACACATTGAGGGCGTTTGTCCTCCGTCCTCCCATAAATCCCCCGGGGCAAATGGCCCCGGGGGTATTTTTCTGCAAAAAACAGAGGAAAGGCAACGGCCTTTCCTCTGTTTAATCTCATTCCTCAACGGGTTCGGGGTCCTCACGCATGACGAAGACGTCCAGGAAGGTGGCATTCTTCACCAGGTAGGTGGCCACAGAGCCCATCTTGCGGATGGGGCCGCGGGTGGAGCGGGTCAGGAAGATGACGGCTGCGCCGATCTCCTTGGCGTATTCCACGATCTCTACGCCGGGGGCGCTGCCCAGCAGGACCTGGGTGTGGACGGTGAAGCCTTCCAGCATGTTTGCCACTTCTTCCAGCTCGGGAGCGGCCTGCTCTGCACGGAGCTTGATCTCCTCCATGGAGTTGATGTAGAGCTGTGCGCCGATCACCTTTACGATGTAGATCTCGCACTCTTCGGGTCTGCAGACACGCTTGACCATGCGGACGGTGCGCTTGGAACGGGGGCTGCCGTCGATGGGCAGAAGAACTTTCTTGATTTCCATAAAATATCCTCCTTTTTCCTATGACTTCTTGTGTATATTTTACCATAAAACAAATGGGGTGTCAACGGATGGAAAATTCTGGGATACAATTATTCTCCGTGGATGATGGTGTAGGCATTGTGGATGGCTTCGATCTCCACGGTCTTGTGGGTGCCGCCGTCCTCGCCGTCCAGGGTCCAGGCCAGCCCCTCCTCCGAGGTGATTTTTACCTTGGGGGTGGAGAAGGAGGTGAGGACCGAACTGAGGACCGAGGGGTCGCCGCTGAGGACGGCCCGACCGAACTCTTCCACGGTCTTGACACCACGAATGGGGGAGATGAGGGTGACCTCCAGCAGGCCGTCGGACAGGTCGGGGTTGCCCGGCGGGAAGTTCTTCACGCCGCCCACAGAGGTGGTGTTGCTCACCATGCCGTAGAGGTAGTCCCCCTCGATCACGTTGCCGTCGTACTCCACCTTGATGTGGTGGGGTTTGATGGAGATGAGGTTCCGGGCCCCTTCCAGGATGTAGGCGTTGTAGCCCAGCACGTTCTTCATGGCCTGGGGAGTGGAGTAGGACACTTGGGCGAAGGCCCCGAAGGCGGCCACATAGAGGAAGTCCCTGTTGTTGAAGGAACCCAGGTCGTGGGTCTGGGGAACGCCGGTGACGGCGGTGGCTGCCACCTCGCCGATATCCTTGGTAGAGGGCAGGTCCAGGTTCCGGGAGAAGTCGTTGGTGGTGCCCAGGGGGATGTAGCCGATGACAGGGACCGGATCCAGGTGGCGGGCGCTGGAGATGGCCTCGCTGAGGGTGCCGTCACCGCCGGCGATGACCACCTGGTCGTAGTCATGGGCCCGTTCCCGGATGATGTCTGTAACAGACCCGCGGTACTGGGTGGGGAAGGTGGTTACCAGGCAGTTCTGCTCGGTCATGGCATTGATCATATCCGACAGGCCGAACCAGGTCTTGTTCTTGCCGGCATGTCGGTTGTAGATAAACAGTACGCGTTTCATAGCGGCCTCCATAATTCGGTGGGATTGGTTTTGCATGGAAATATTGTGTTTAATTACGAAAGCGTTTATTAAGCAGAGTTATTATATCCCGAATCTTTCCCGTTGACAATAGACACTGTCCCGGGATATACTAAAATTTACACAGGATGGCAAAGTTTGTGCCATTTGCTGATAGAAAGCAAGAGGAGGGCAGGCCGTGAACAAGCGTGAGCTTCTGGACCGGTTCGCCCGGGACGGGGACCAGCGTCTGCTGCTGGCCCGGGTCCTGGACCAACAGCAGCGGGCCGACCAGCGGGGCGTGCCCACCCATACCGGTTTTCTCTCCCCGGCAGAGCAGGCGGTGAGCGCCGATCTGCTCATGGCTGCCGCCCCAAAGCAGGGGATCCTTTTCGGTGGCTATCCCGAGGCCGAGCGGAAGCTGTGGGCCTTTCTCCCTGACTGGCTGGAGGAGGAGACCTGGCAGATGGGGGAGGACTGCCCCGTCTGCGCCCTGGAGGCCAAGGTTTCCGGGATGGCCAGCCTCACCCACCGGGATTACCTGGGCTCCCTTATGGGCCTGGGACTGACCCGGGAGAAGATCGGGGACATCCTCATCACCGAGACCGGGGCCCAGGTCCTGGTCCTGCGGGAGACCCTGCCCATCCTGCTGGCCCAGTGGGAGAAGGCGGGCCGATACCCGGTGAAGCTCCGGGAGATCCCCCTGTCTGACCTGACCCCCGCCAGGGGAGAGGTCAAAAAAGTTCGGGACACCGTGGCCACCCTGCGTCTGGACGCCGTGCTGGCTTCGGGATTCTCCATCTCCCGCAGCCGTGCCGCCGACCTCATCCGGGGCGGCCGGGTCATGGTGAACCACCGGCCCTGTGAGAAGGCTGACAAGACCCTGGAAGAGGGGGATACCCTGTCCTGCCGGGGCCTGGGCAAATGTGTTCTCACGGCGGTGGGGGGCACCTCCAAGCGGGGCCGGATCATCCTGGAACTGGAACGCTATTTGTAATGTAAACAACGGGGGAGACCCCATGACCATAGAAAGGAAATTCGACATGACCAAAGAAAGCATTGACCGCATCAACGAGCTGGCCCGGAAGAGCAAGGCCGAGGGCCTCACCGAGGAGGAGAAGGCCGAGCAGGCCGCCCTGCGCAAGGAATACCTGGCCGACATCCGCAAGAGCCTGGAGGCCACCCTGTCCAACGTCTACTTTGTGGAGGAGGACGGCTCCCAGACCAAGCTGAAGAAGAAGGACGAGAACCTGTCCTGACCCACTGTGAAACCCGCCCCATGAGGCGATTCAACCAATATCAAGGAGGAACGAACTATGCCCAGCATGTACGTAAACGTGTCCAAGATGGACCAGGAGAAGAAGGACGCTCTGGTTGAGAAGCTGTACGGTGCAGCCCAGCCCATCCTGAAGGCTCCCCACATCTACACCTTCGTGAAGGAGTACGAGACCCTGTACGAAAACGGCAAGCCCCTGGAGGACCAGAAGATGGTGGTCATCAACCTGGAAGCCGGCCCCACCAAGGTGGAGAAGGTGGACGCCCTGGCAGAGGCTATGCAGGGTGCTGTCCAGGAAGTCCTGGGCGCTGAGAAGAAGCTGACCGTGGTCTACCACGACAATGCGCTGGACCGCATTGCCATCGGCGGCAAGACCATCGCCACCAGCATGGCAAAGAAAGACTAAAAAAATGGCGCTGCATCTGCAGCGCCATTTTAAGTAAAAAGTAAGAAGTAAGAGTGAATAAGTGTGGTATTCCCTGCGAAAATGATTCAAATCGTCGCAAAGCGACACCTCACTTTTTCACTATTCACTATTACCTATTACCTGGGACTGCTGCAAAATTTATTTTGCAGCAGTCCCTTTATTCTTCCAGCTCGATCATGGGATACAGCACCGCCAGGGCGCCCCCCCGGACCGAGGTGTTCAGCCACTGGGTGAAGTCGATGACCTTCTTCTCGCCCCCGTCCAGGATGAGGCAGGGGAGCTTGCCGTTGTCCGGGTCCTCCATGGCGATGAGGGTGACCCAGTGCCAGCTGTCCAGGTTGTCCACCGCCCCGCTGGAGTAGTTGAGAAAGGCCACGGGCAGATCGGCGTAGAGGGCCTCGGCCAGAAAGTCCCGGCAGACTGACAGAGAGGGCCGGGGGGCCTTTTCCCGGTTGGGGATCTCCAGGACCTTGCCCAGCAGGACGCAGCCTTTGGACAGGGCGAAGCTCCGGCAGCCCAGGATCAGGTTCTCCGCCTGGTCCAGGCCCCGGGGGCCGGGGGTGGCGTAGGACCAGATGTCCTCCATGTAGGCGGTGAAGTCCTTTACGGCATTTCCACAGGGACCCATGGGGGTCAGGCCGGGGTAGGACCGGGACAGGTAGGTGAGGATGGCCGCCGAGGCGGTGGGACCGCAGCCCGCCCGCTGCTGCCAGCGGTCGGGGAACCAGTCCTGGTTGCCGCCCTGGTAGACCTCCCCCTGGGGGCCGATGAGGGAAAAATATTCCGGATGGGTCAGTGCATACACCATGATAGGTCATCCTTTCAGGAAGGGATGGAACGGCAAAAAGGGACGGAAGGATTCCGTCCCTTTTTGGAAGTTACTGATTTGCGGGATCGTTCTTGGCGATCTCCATGAGCTCCAGGTACTCTTCCACGTTCTCCAGGTTGCCGGCAACGTCCTCCTCGGACAGGGTCTTCTTGACCTTGCCGGGGATGCCCACCACCAGGCTTCTGGGGGGGATGATGGTGCCGGAGGAGACCACGGCCCCTGCACCCACGATGGAGCCCTCGCCCACGACCGCATGGTCGAGCACGGTGGCGCCCATGCCGATGAGGCAGTTGTCTTCCACGGTGCAGCCGTGGAGGATGGCGCTGTGGCCCACGGTGACGTTCTCACCGATGGTCACGTTGTGGCCCCGGTCGCCGTGGATGACGGCGTTATCCTGGATGTTGGACCGCTTGCCCACGGAAATGGACAGCTGGTCGGCACGCAGAACGGCGTTGTACCAAACGCTGACCTCTTCTGCCAGGGTCACGTCACCCCGGATGAATGCGCCGGGGGCGACCCAGGCGGAGGGATGGATCTTGGCCATGATGGGGTCCTCCTTACTTGCTCAGAACGCGGACGCGGATGACGCCGGGCACTGCGGAGACAGCAGCAGCGTCAACAGCCTCGTTGGTGTCGATGATAGCGTAAGCGTAGTCACCGCGGGTGTTGGAAGCGGAAGCAACAACACCGGGAACAGCAGCCAGAACAGCAGCAGCGTCAGCACCCTTGGAGATGACGCAGACACGGTTGGCAGCAGCCCAAGCCATGGACAGGACGGGCAGGTTGACGGAGTTGACGATGTTGCCGTTGTCCAGGTAGTCCTTGACCTGGCGGGAAGCCATGATGGCGCAGTTGTCCTCGGACTCGGGGGTGGAAGCGCCCAGGTGGGGGATGCAGACGGCGCCTTCCATAGCAGCGACCTCGCTGTCGGGGAAGTCGGTGACGTAAGCAGCGCACTTGCCGGACTCCAGAGCAGCCTTCATGGAAGGGTTGTCCACCAGCTCGCCGCGAGCCAGGTTGATGACGCGGACGCCGTCCTTCATCTTGCCGAAGGCAGCCTCGTTGATGGTGCCCTTGGTGGAGGGCAGCATGGGCAGGTGCAGGGAGACATAGTCAGCAGCAGCGAAGGCCTCGTCCATGGTGGGGACGACCTCGACGGAGGGGTCCAGGGACAGAGCGTTCTTCACGGACAGGAAGGGGTCATAGCCCACGACCTTCATGCCCAGAGCAGCGCCTGCGTTGGCCACCAGAACGCCGATGGCGCCCAGGCCGATGACGGACAGGGTCTTGCCCATGATCTCGGGGCCCACGAAAGCGGACTTGCCCTTTTCCACCACAGCAGCGATGTCAGCGCCGGCAGCAGCCTGCTCCTTGACCCAGGTGATGCCCTGGGAGACCTTACGGGAAGCCAGCAGCAGAGCGGCGATGGCCAGCTCCTTGACGCCGTTGGCGTTTGCGCCGGGGGTGTTGAAGACAACGATGCCAGCCTCGGCAGCGCGGTCCAGGGGGATGTTGTTGACGCCTGCGCCTGCACGGGCGATGCACTGCAGGGAAGCGGGGAAGTCGTAGTCGTGCAGCTTAGCGGAACGGACCAGGATGGCGTCCTCGTTTGCCACGTCGTCAGCGATCTGGAAACGATCGTCCAGCTGAGCCAGGCCGATCTTGGAGATCTTGTTCATGGTCTTAACCTGATACATGGGAAAACATTCCTTTCTGAATCTTTTGTTTAGATGCTCGGCAGGCACCACCGGGGACGATGGTGCCTGGGAGGTTTGGTTTTGAGTTTAGTTTATGCGTTCTTCTCGAACTCGCGGATGAAGTCGCACAGAGCCTCGACGCCTTCGATGGGCATTGCGTTGTAGATGGAGGCACGCATGCCGCCCACGGAACGGTGGCCCTTCAGGTTGGAGAAGCCCTTCTTGCCAGCCTCGGAAGCGAACTTTGCGTCCAGCTCGTCGTTGCCGGTGCGGAAGGTGACGTTCATGAAGGAGCGGGAGTCCTTGTCAGCTGCCAGCTGGAACAGCTTGGAGCCTTCCAGGCACTCGTACAGCATGTTTGCCTTCTTGATGTTCAGCTGCTCGATGCCTGCGGTGCCGCCCACGGATTCGACCCAGTCGCACATCAGACCCAGCATATAGATGGGCCAGCAGGGAGGAGTGTTGTACATGGAGTCCTTCTCGATCATGTTCTTGTAGCTCATGATAGCGGGGGTGAAGGGCATCTCGTTGCCGGCCAGGTCTTCCTTGATGATGGCAATGGTCAGACCAGCGGGAGCCAGGTTCTTCTGAGCGCCGGCATAGATCAGGCCGTACTTGCTCACGTCAACAGGACGGGACATGATGTCGGAGGACATGTCGCAGACCAGGGGAACACCGGCGGGAGCCTCGGGGACATACTGCCACTGGGTGCCCTCGATGGTGTTGTTGGAGCAGTAGTGCAGGTAGGAAGCGTTGGGGTCCAGGGTCAGCTGGTCCTGGGTGGGGATATAAGCCCACTTGCGGTCCTCGGAGGAGCCGGCCACGTTGGCCTCGCCATACTTCTTAGCTTCCTTGTGAGCAGCGTTTGCGAAGTTACCGGTGCGGACATAGTCAGCCTTGCCGGTCTTGGTCATCAGGTTCATGGGAACCATAGCGAACTGCATGGTAGCGCCGCCCTGGAGGAACAGGACCTTGTAGCCCTCGGGAACGCCCATCAGCTTGCGGAACTTCTCCTGGGTCTCGTCGAAGATACCCTGGTAGACCTTGGAGCGGTGGGACATCTCCATAACGGACATGCCGGAACCCTTGTAGTTGGTGATCTCAGCAGCAGCGCGGTTCAGCACTTCCAGGGGAAGCATGGAAGGGCCTGCGGAAAAGTTAAAAATACGATCGTTTGCCATAGGAAAAAACCCCTTTCTGATTTTGTGGTAGTTGCAGATTGGCAAAAATCTTATCCTCTAAGATTCAGTACCTTTTATTATAGCTATCCTGCCCCGAATCGTCAAGACAATGGGGGCCAAACCCCTTGAAAATCCTGCCATGAGGGATTCTGATTGGAGGAAGAAGGAGCCTTGATGGATAAAAAACGTGGGATGTCCCGAAGGACATCCCACGTTCAAAAGCGATAATCAGGCGATTTCTTTCTTTAAGAAGAAATTAGCACTTCTCGAAGATAGCGGTAACGCCCTGGCCGCCGCCGATGCACAGGGTAGCCAGACCCTTCTTTGCATCCTCGCGCTTTGCCATCTCGTGCAGCAGGGTGACGATGATACGAGCACCGGAGCAGCCGACGGGGTGGCCGATAGCGATAGCGCCGCCGTTGACGTTGACCTTCTCCATCTTGTCGGCCCAGCCCAGTTCCTTAGCAACTGCGATGGACTGTGCTGCGAATGCCTCGTTGGCCTCGATCAGGTCGATGTCGTCGATGGTCAGGTCAGCCTTCTTCAGAGCCTGCTGGGTAGCGGGAACGGGACCGACGCCCATGATCTTGGGATCGACGCCGCCCTGGCCCCAGGAGATCATCTTGAACAGGGGCTTCAGGCCGTACTTCTCAACAGCTTCCTTGGAAGCCAGGATGATAGCAGCAGCGCCGTCGTTGATGCCGGAAGCGTTGCCGGCGGTGACGCGCTGAACGCCAACGTTGTCCTCGGAGGGGTTCAGGTGCTTGGCCTCGAAGGTCATGGTGACGCTGTCGATGTTGCCGTCCTTGGAGTTGGGGAAAGCGCCCTTCAGGCCAGCCATCTTCTCCAGAGTGGTGTCCTTGGGATGCTCGTCGACCTTGAACTCGACCATAGCCTTCTTCTGCTTGACCATGACGGGAACGATCTCGTCCTCGAACTTGCCAGCCTTGATGGCTGCGATGGCCTTCTGCTGGGAGTTGTAGCCGAACTCGTCCAGCTCCTGGCGGGTGATGCCCCAGATGTCGCAGATGTTCTCAGCGGTGGTGCCCATGTGGTAGTTGTTGAATGCGTCCCACAGGCCGTCCTTGACCATGGTGTCGACCATCTTGCCGTCGAACATACGAGCGCCCCAGCGAGCTGCGGGGATAGCGTAGGGAGCAGCGGACATGTTCTCGGTGCCGCCGCACATAACGATCTCAGCGTCGCCAGCCTGGATGGAGCGAGCGCCCTCGATGCAGGACTTCAGACCGGAACCGCAGACCATGGAGACGGTGTAAGCGGGGACGGACAGGGGAATGCCAGCCTTGACTGCGCACTGACGAGCAACGTTCTGGCCCTGTGCTGCGGACAGGACGTTACCGAACATGACTTCGTCCAGCCACTCGCCCTTGACGTTAGCGCGCTTCAGAGCCTCAGCCATAACGACTGCGCCCAGCTCAGCAGCGGGGACGTCCTTCAGGGAGCCGCCGAAGGTACCAACAGCGGTACGGCAGGAGCTGACAACATAAACTTCTCTCATTGGAATCTACCTCCATAATAAATTTCAGGGGTGTAAAAAATGTATTATTACGAAGATATTATACTGTACCACCCCTGCAAAAAGCAACAGATTTTATGGTGTGAGCAGGCCAGTTTTTCGCCTTTTCGTGGGGGATTTCTTGTTTATTCTGCCGTCCAATGCGCCGAAAAGACGAAAGGCAGAGCCAAAGCTCTGCCTTTTTTCTGGGTATAAGAAAATGTTATTCCTCGGGGGGCTGCGCAAAATCCTTCAGCACCAATGCCGCCAGTTTCAGCACGTCGTCCCCCTTTTTCAGCCGCAGGGCCAGATGGGGCTTTTCCCCGGCGGCGAAGAGGAGGCGGCCCTTGTACTTGGGGTCGGAGCACACCTGGGCCACCTTCTGGAAGTCGGGCTTGGGCATGGTGAAGCGCAGGGTCTCCTTCTGGAGGATCTCGGTGATGCCGCAGGCCTTGGCCTGGGCCCGGAGCAGGGCGATGGTGATGAGGTTGGTGACCCCCTTGGGCGGGTCGCCGTAGCGGTCAATGAGTTCGTCCGTGATGTCGTCGGCCTCCTCCTGGTCCCGGATCCGGGCGATGCGGCGGTAGAGGTCCATCCGCTGTTCCGGTGCGGGGATGTACCGGTCCGGGATGGCGGCGGGGACCGACAGGTCGGCCAGGCACTCTGGGACCTTGGTCACGGGCTTGCCCTGCTCCTCCAGGACGGCCTCTTCCAGAAGCCGCAGGTACAGGTCGTAGCCCACGCTCATGAGGAAGCCCGACTGCTCGGGGCCCAGCAGGTTGCCGGCACCTCGGATCTCCAGGTCACGCATGGCGATCTTGAAGCCCGAGCCGAAGGCGGCGTACTCCCGGATGGCGGAGAGCCGCTTGGACTGGTCCTCGGTGAGGACCTTGCTGCGCCGGTAGGTCATGTAGGCAAAGGCCCGTCGGGTGGACCGGCCCACCCGGCCTCGCAGCTGGTGGAGCTGGGACAGGCCCAACCGCTCGGCGTCCTCGATGATGAGGGTGTTGGCGTTGGGCAGGTCGATGCCCGTTTCGATGATGGTGGTGCACACCAGGATGTCGATCTCGCCCTCGGTCATGCGGCTCATGATGTCACCCAGCTGCTCCTGGTCCATCTTGCCGTGGGCGGTGGCGATGCGGACTTCCTCCCCCAACAGGGAGCGGATCTTGGCGGCGGTCTTGTCGATGGTGTCCGTCCGGTTGTGGAGGTAGTAGACCTGGCCGCCCCGGTCTACCTCCCGGCGGATGGCGTCGGCCAGGACCGACCAGTCGTGCTCCAGCACATAGGTCTGGACGGGCTGACGGTTGGTGGGGGGCTGTTCCAGGGTGGACATATCCCGCAGGCCGGAGAGGGCCATGTTCAGGGTCCGGGGGATGGGGGTGGCCGACAGGGTGAGAACGTCCACCTGCTTGGCCAGCTCCTTGAGTTTCTCCTTGTGGCCCACGCCGAAGCGCTGCTCCTCGTCCACCACCAGGAGGCCCAGGTCTTTGAACCGGATGTCCTTGCCCAGAAGCTTGTGGGTGCCGATGAGCAGGTCCACCTTGCCCTGGGCGGTCTGGCTCAAAATTTCCCGGGACTGGCCCGCTGTGCGGAACCGGGAGATCATCTGGATCTCTACGGGGAAGTGGGAGAACCGCTTCAAGGCGGTCATATAGTGCTGCTGGGCCAGGACGGTGGTGGGCACCAGCATGGCGGCCTGCTTCCCCTCCAGGATGCACTTCATGATGGCCCGGAAGGCCACCTCGGTCTTGCCGTAGCCCACGTCCCCGCAGAGGAGGCGGTCCATGGGGACGGGCCGCTCCATGTCGGCCTTGATCTCGGCCACGCAGCGGATCTGGTCGTCGGTCTCCGGGTAGGGGAAGAGGGCTTCAAAGTCCTGCTGCCAGGGGGTGTCCGCCTGGAAGGCGTAGCCCGCCAGCCGTTGTCGCTGGGCGTAGAGCTGGATGAGGCCCTTGGCCATGTCCTTGGCGGCCTTTTTGGCCTTGGACTTGGCTTTTTCCCACTCGCCGCCCCCCAGTTTGGACAGACGGCGGCGGTCGGGGTCGTCGCCGGAGCCGATGTATTTGTTCACCAGGTCCAGCTGGAGGGCAGGGACGTAGAGGACGTCCGCCCCGGCGAACTGTAATTTAATGTAGTCCCGGTCGGCCCCGTCCACGCTCATCTTCACCATGGACACGAAGCGGCCGATGCCGTGGTGCTCGTGGACCACCAGGTCGCCGGGGGTCAGGTCGGTGAAGGACTCCAGCCGCTGGCGGTTGGAGGAGACCTTCCGGGTCTTGGCCTTTCTGGGGGGCAGGGCAGAGCCCTCGGCCAGGACGGCCGCCTTCCCGTCGGGGTAGTCAAAGCCCGCCGAGAGGCCGCCCACGGCGATGGTGATGCGTCCGGGCTCCGGCAGGTCGTGGAGGTTCTCGTCCAGGGCGGCGTAGACCTTCTTCTCCCGGAGCATGGCCTGGAGGGATTCCCCCTTCCGACGGCTGGAGGTGAGCAGGATGACGGAGAAGCCCTCCCGCTGGTAGTTCTGCAGATCCTCGGTGACGGTGTCCAGGCTCATGCCGTAGCCCGACAGCTGCCGGGCGGTCATGGACAGCAGAAAGGCCGGGGGTACAGGGAGACTCCCGGTGGTGAAGGGGTCGAAGTAGAGTAAGGTCCTGGGGGCAAGGTCTCCGCACAGGTCCTCAAAGGTCTTAGAGAAGGTGGGGTGTTTCCCGGTGAGGATGCCCTGTTCCAGCAGGGCCGTCACATCTTCGTTCAGCTGCCAGGTGTAGTTTTTGGCCCGGTCGGCCACTCTGGGGGTGTCACATAGGACCACCAGAGCGTTTTCCGGCAGGTAGTCCGCTGCCGTGGCCAGGGTGTCGTAGACGGTGGGCAGCTCCAGGTCCGGGGGATTGGACTGGGCACCGATGACCTCCCCGGCAGGGAGGATGGCGCAGGTGTCCCGCTGGGCGGTCCGCCGCTGGGTCACCGGGTCGAAGAGGCCCATGGAGTCGATCTCATCCCCCCAGAACTCCATGCGGATGGGCAGGTCCAGGCCGGGGGAAAAGAGGTCCAGGATGCCCCCTCGCAGGGCGAACTGGCCGGTGCCCTCCACCTGGTCGCAGCGGGAGTACCCGGCGGAGACCAGAAAGTCCGTGAGGGCATCCAGGTCACAGACCTCCCCCACCGCCAGGGTCTTGCAAGCCGAGCGGAACCGGGCTGGGGGAATGGTCCGCTGGAGCAGGCCCTCCACCGTGGCCGTCAGAACGGGGCAGTCTCCCCGGTCCAGGGCAGCCAAAAGCTCCAGCCGCTGGTGCTCCCACTGGCGGGAGGCAGCGCCCGGATGGAATTGAAAGTCCCGGCTGGGGAGGAGAGGGATCTCCTTGCCCAGAAAGACCCCTAGGTCGTCGGCCATGCGGCGGGCCTCGCTGTCGTCAGCGCAGACCAGCACCAGGGGCCGGCCGGTGGTTCGGTGAAGGGCGGCCGCCAGATGGGCCCGGTGGACGGCGGCCAGACCGGAGAGGGACAGGGGGGACTTGTTTTGATGCAGAGCCTCCAGGAGCCGTTCATAGTCCGGCAGCCGGGAGAGGAGATGGGTGAGGTTGGAAAGCATAATAACCTCCTGGGGTAGGTGGTGCTGTGAAAGGTGGCGAACGCAGCCTATTCTGTAGGGGCCGATTCCATATCGGCCCGGCAACGTGGGCCAACCAGCTGCGTGAGCCGGGCGGATACAGGATCCGCCCCTACATGGGACGGCGACACGGCCTTAGCCGTTAAACTTGGACATGGCCTGGTCCACGCCGTTCTTGAGGAGCTCTTCCACAGCGTCGGCGGCCCGCTTGATGGCCTCCTCCATGACCTTTTTGTCCTGGCCGGTGAACTTGCCCAGGACCCAGTCGGCCATGTCGCTGTCGGGGTGGGGCTTGCCCCCCACGCCCACTTTGATCCGGGGGAAGCCGTCCCCGCCCAGGTGGGCGATGATGTCCTTCAGGCCGTTGTGGCCCCCGGCAGAGCCGGACCGGCGGATGCGGAGTTTGCCCTGGGGCAGGGCCACGTCGTCGGAGATCACCAGGATGCGCTCGGGGGGGATCTTGTAGAACCGGGCGGCCTCTCCCACGGCCCCGCCGGAGAGGTTCATGTAGGTGGTGGGCTTCATAAGCAGGACCGACCGGTCCCCGATGACCACGGTGTTGGTCAGGGCCTTGAACTTGAGCTTCTGGACGGGGATCTTCTCCCGCTGGGCCAGCTCGTCGATGACCAGAAAGCCCATGTTGTGGCGGGTCCAGTCATACTTGGGGCCGGGGTTGCCCAGGCCCACCACCAGCCACTCCACCGGGCCGGGTCGTTTGGAAAAAAACATAGTGAATACCTCGTGAAGATAGTAAGAAGGCGGAGCAGCGCTCCGCCTTCTGTGAGAACTAGAAAAGTAAGCTTACACGAACAGACGGGACACGGAGGTCTCGTGGTAGATGAAGCTCATTGCGTCAGCCAGCATGGGTGCAGCGGAAAGATACTTGATCTTATCACAGTTCTGGCCGGGCTTGGGGGGAATGGTGTCGAGGAACAGAACTTCCTTGATGACGCTGTCCTGGATACGGCCGATGGCGGGGCCGGACAGAACGCCGTGGGAAGCGCAGGCATACACTTCGGTAGCGCCGCCGATCTCAACCAGAGCCTTGGCTGCACCGCACAGGGAGCCTGCGGTGTCCACCATGTCGTCCAGCAGGATGACGCGCTTGCCCTTGACATCGCCGATGATGCTCATGACCTCGGACTCGTTGGCCTTCTGACGGCGCTTGTCCACGATGGCCATGTTCATGTGCAGCTTCTGGGCAAAAGCACGGGCGCGGGCCACAGAGCCCACGTCGGGGGAGACCACCATGGTGTTCTCGGTGTCGTCGCCGAAGCGCTGGGTGAAGTAGTCCACGAACAGGGGGCTGCCCAGCAGATTATCCACGGGGATATCAAAGAAGCCCTGGATCTGGTTTGCGTGGAGGTCCATGGTCAGCACACGGTCGGCGCCGGCGGTGGTGAGCATATTGGCCACCAGCTTGGCGGAGATGGGATCACGGGGCTTGGCCTTGCGGTCCTGACGGGCATAGCCGAAGTAGGGGATCACAGCGGTGATGCGGCCGGCGGAGGCGCGCTTCATTGCGTCGATCATGACCAGCAGCTCCATCAGGTTGTCGTTGACGGGAGCGCAGGTGGACTGGATCAGGAACACATCAGCGCCGCGCACGGTCTCGTAGATGGAGACGGAGCACTCGCCGTCGGCGAAGTTCTTGCACTCGGAGTTGCCCAGGGGCATACGCAGTTCCTTGCAGATAGCCTCTGCCAGCTGACGGTTGGAGTTGCCGCAGAAAATCTTCATATTGGTACCATGTGAGATCATCGTAAACATCCCTCTCTCGATTATAGTATTTTTCATTGCCGATCCCTGCCGAACTGCAGGGCATTCTTCCATGCTCTCATTATAACAAACAAAAACAGGTTTTGCATCTGTTTTCCTACAGATTTTTTCGGAAATGAAAAATAATTTTTAAGAAAGCATGAACAATTGGTTCCGGGTTGGAAAAATGGTTGTCATGGGGACAAATCCATGTTAGAATACCCCGTTGTGAATTAAAATCCCGCAAACGGCGGGGAAACGACCGTATTTTTGGCTCCGACCCATGAAAATGTGGAAAACCGGAGGCCAATCAACGACCAAAGGAGAAACGAATCATGAAAAAGATCATGCGCAGAGTGCTGGGCGGTGCCCTGTCCCTGGTGATGATGCTGGGTCTGCTCACCGGCTGCTCCGGCGGCGCCCAGGACCCCGTTCAGGAAGTCATGGGCTATGAGGGCTCCACCGTTCTGTTCACCGTGGACGGCAACGATGTCACTGCCGCCGACTACTTCTTCTGGATGGCCCAGAACGCCGACTATGTGGCCAGCTACTTCACCGGCATGGGCCTGGAGATGGACTGGACCAACAACCTGGGCGGCTCCCAGGACATGGACAGCTATGTGAAGGATGCCTCCATGGACACCGCTGTTCTGTACAGCATCGTCAAGGCCAAGGCCGCCGAGTACGGCTATGAGATGGGCAAGGAGGACGAGGAGGCCTACGAGGCTGACCTGGCATCCGCCAAGGAAGAGCTGGGCGGCGAAGAGGAGTATGAGGACTTCCTGCTGACCATGTGCATCACCGACGAGGGCATGCGCGACATGAGCACCGTGGGTGTTCTGTACAACCAGATGGCAGAGGGCCTGTTCCGTGAGGGCGGCGAGTATGCAGCCACCCCCGAGGATCTGGCTGCCTATGCAGAGGAGAACGATCTGCTGTGCGCCAAGCACATCCTGCTGATGACCCAGGACATGGCCACCGGCGAGGCTCTGCCCGAGGCAGACGCCGCCGCCCAGAAGACCCTGGCAGAGGACATCCTGGCTCAGCTCCAGGCCGTGGAAGACCCCGCCGAGCTGGAGACCAAGTTCGATGAGCTCATGAACGAGCACAGCCAGGACACCGGCCTGGCCGCTTACCCCAACGGCTACGTCTTCACCGCCGGTGAGATGGTGGCAGAGTTCGAGGAGGCCACCCGCGCTCTGGAGTTCGGTGCCGTCAGCGGCATCGTGGAGAGCTCCTACGGCTACCACATCATTCTGCGTCTGGACCCCGCAGAGTCTGAGGAAGTCCAGACCACCTGGCAGGCAGCCGAGATGGACGCCCTGATCCAGCAGTGGACCGAGGAGGCTGTCATCGAGACCACCGAGACCTATGACAACCTGACCACCGCAGAGTTCTACACCAACCTGACCGCTTACCGTGAGACCATCGCTCCCGCAGAGGAGACCGAGGACGCCGCCGCCACCGAGGAGACCGACGGCGCTGCCGAGGAATCCACCGAGGAGGCTCCTGCCGACCAGGCAGAGGATGCAGCCACCCAGGAGGAGACCACCGAAGAGGCTCCCGCTGAGGGCGAAGCAGCCGAATAATCCCGCGTTTTTTGACCCGGCCCAAGTGGGCCGGGTCTTTTTTTATCTCCCTCCCCAAAAGCGACAGGTTCGCCCCTGTCCCATCCGGTATCCTAAAGGAAACCAACGGACAACCATTCCGAAAAGAGGGATACCTATGGACCAACGCTTTCACACCTTGTCCCTCCGCCAGACGGCGGAGGTGCTGGAATCCGACCCGGACCGGGGCCTGAGCCTCTGGGAGGCCGCCCGACGCCTGGAAGAACACGGGGAGAACCGCATCCGGGAGGCAAAACCTCCCAGTCTCCTCCGGCGGTGCCTGGCCCAATTGAAGGACCCTATGATCCTGGTCCTTCTGGCCGCCGCCCTCCTGTCCTTTCTGGCGGGCGGGGGAGAGGACTGGCTGGACACCGCCATCATCCTCTTTATCGTGGCCTTCAACACAGGGCTTTCTGTGGTCCAGGAGGACAATGCCAGGAAGGCGTTGGAGGCCCTCCGGGCCCTTTCTGCCCCCAGGGCCAAAGTGGTCCGGGAGGGGGAGGAGACCTCTCTGGAGAGCCACCTGCTGGTCCCGGGAGATGTGATCCTTTTGGAGGCCGGGGACTACGTTCCCGCCGACGGCCGCATCCTCTGGGAGGCGGGTCTCCAGACCGATGAGTCCGCCATGACGGGGGAGTCTCTGCCTGTTCGGAAGGGGGCCCTGGCTGGGCTCCCGGAGGGGACCCCTCTGGCCGAGCGGAAGAACATGGTCATCGGGGGTACGGTGGTGACAGGAGGCCGTGGCCGTGTCCTGGTCACCGCCACGGGAATGGACACCGAGATGGGGAAGATCGCCGGGCTCCTCCTGGACCAGGCGGAAGGGGAGACCCCTCTGCAGAAAAAGATGGGGGAGGTCTCCAAGGTCCTCTCCCTGGTGTGCGTGGGGGTGTGCGCCGTGATGTTCGGGGTGGGGATGCTCCAGCACCGGGACATGCTGGACATGTTCCTCACGGCGGTTGCCCTGGCGGTGGCCGCCATCCCCGAGGGCCTCCCCGCCATCGTCACCATCGTCCTGGCCATGGGGGTGGGGCGGATGGCCCGCCGGAACGCCATCATTAAGAAGCTCCCCGCCGTGGAGACCCTGGGCTGTGCCTCGGTGATCTGCTCGGACAAGACCGGGACCCTGACCAAAAACGAGATGACCGTTCTGGAGGTCTGGACCCCCGGGGGGCGGTTCCGGTCCCGGGCCCTCACCCTGGGGACCCTGTGCGGGGATGCCCAGCCGGGTCCCAAGGGCTGGGTGGGGGACCCCACGGAAACTGCCATCGCCGCCCTGGCGGCCAAAGAGGGGTTACATAAAGCGTCTCTGGACCGGGACTGGTCCCGGCGGGGAGAGGCCCCCTTTGACTCTTCCCGGAAGCGCATGGCCACCTGTCACAGCCGGCCGGGCGGGGGCATCCTCATTGCGGTAAAGGGAGCCCCTGAGGCGGTCCTGGCCCGGTGTACCCACATCCTGGGGCCCTCCGGCCCCCGGCCCATCACCCGGGGGGACCGGCTGGCCATCCAGTCCGAGAACAGCCGTCTGGCAGGACGGGCCCTCCGGGTCCTGGCGGTGGCCCAGCGGGAGGAAGCCTCTGCCCCAGGGGTCTATACCCCCGAGGAATTGGAGCGGGACCTGACCTTTGTGGGCCTGATCGGCATGATGGACCCGCCCCGGCCTGAGGTCCGCCAGGCGGTGGACCGCTGCACCCGGGCCGGGGTCCGGCCCGTCATGATCACCGGGGACCACAAGGACACCGCCGTGGCCATCGCCCGGGACCTGGGGATCTACACCCCCGGCAGCCGGGCGGTGGACGGCATGGGCCTGGATTTCCTTCCCCAGGAGACCCTGGAGGAGGAGATCGAATCCTTTTCTGTCTTTGCCCGGGTGACCCCCGAGCACAAGATGCGCATCGTGAAGGCCCTCCAGCAGAAGGGCCACGTGGTGGCCATGACCGGGGACGGGGTCAATGACGCCCCCGCCCTGAAGGCGGCGGACATCGGCTGCGCCATGGGCCGGACGGGCACCGACGTGGCAAAAGGGGCGGCAGACATGATCCTCACCGACGACAACTTTGCCACGGTGGTGGCGGCGGTGGAGCAGGGGAGAGGGATCTACGCCAATATCCGCAAGGCCATCCACTATCTCCTCTCCTGCAACATCGGGGAGATCATCACCATCTTTTTGGCTACCCTCCTGCACTTCCCCCAAGCCCCGCTGACCCCGGTCCAGCTCCTGTGGCTGAACCTGGTCACCGACTCCCTCCCCGCCCTGGCCCTGGGGGTGGAGCCGGTGGAGGAGTCCGTCATGGACCGGCCCCCCAGAGGGAAGGAGGAGCCCTTGTTCTCCAGGGGCTTCTCTCTGCGGCTGGCCTGGCAGGGCTGCATGGTGGGGGGCCTGACCCTGGCGGCCTACGGCCTGGGGGGCTATCTCACGGGAGACTACGCCGTGGCCAACACCATGGCCTTCGCCGCCCTGACCCTCTGCCAGCTCTTCCACGCCTTTGATGTGCGCAGTGAGGAGACCTCCCTCTTCCGGCTGGGGTTCTTCTCCAACGGGGCCATGAACAAGGCCTTTCTCGTTGGTCTGGCCCTCCAGCTGGCCGTCCTGCTGCTGCCGCCCCTGCAAAATGCCTTCGGGGTGGTCTCCCTGGACCCCGCCTGCTGGCTGACCCTTCTGGCCCTGGCCGTCACCCCCGTGGTGGTGTGCGAGGGGGAGAAGGCAGTGAGGAGGGGAAGGCGTAAGGTGAAAGAGACGGCTGTGGTGTAAGAAAGGCTTCTCCCTGGGGAGAAGCTGTCGCCGCAAGGCGACTGATGAGGGGCACGACCTGCGAAAGCCGCCCTCATCCGTCCCGGCTTCGCCTGGCCACCTTCTCCCAGAGGGAGAAGGCTTCCCGCATACCAACGATAAATCAAAGCCCGCGAAGGTCATTCGCGGGCTTTGGTTCGTTTATGGGGCCTCCACGGGGATGGTCAGGTCCCCGATGGTGATACTCTCGATGGTGTCCAGGGGGTAGATGGTCTCAAAGGTGTCGGAGACGATGGCGTGTCCATCCTGGGAAATGTCGCCGTCCAGGAACAGAGGGGTGGAGGAGCCATCGGTAAAGTTCAGGCTGAGGTACATGGCGGAATCTCCCAGAAGATCGATGCGTGCCCAATACTCCAGGGTGGAACCGGGAGGATATGCTGTGGCCGGGTCATATCTGGCGGCCAGGGCCTCCATGTCCATGGTGTAGTCATACTCCAGGTGGAAGGAGAGGGGGGAAATGCGAAGGTCGGTGATGGCGCCGGAGAGTTCCTTGTAGTGGAAGGTCTGGTCTGTGGGCAAAGTCAGGGCTGCCGGCTCGTAGTCCAGGTCAAAGGCCAGGTTCCAGGTGCCCTGGACCAGGGGGATCTTATGAGAGGTCAATCGGCCGATTTCCGTGACGGAAACTTTTTCAGCGTAAAGGTTTTCAAAGGTGACCTCTACCTGCCCGCCCCGATGGACTTCTGTATTGAAATAGGTCCAGGTTGTCAGGAAGTACAGGGTGGGGGCAGAAACGTGGAAGGCCAGTACTTCAACATTGCCGGTGCCTGAGGCGGACGCCAACGATTCAGTCAGTTCATGGGAGGTATTCGTCTCAAAAAACAGGAGGTGGTCTCCGTCGGATACCTGGGCGGTTTCCTCCGACGGGGGAATGAGAGGTTCCCCGCTGTCCCGGGTGATGGAGTAGAGAACGGAAATGCTGTTGGTGTCCCCGACGACTCCCTCAACGTTGATGGTCACCCCATTGTCCGTGTCGCTGATGCCGATGGGGGAGAAGTGGTCATCGACGGTCTGGGTCTGGGCCTGGTCGGCATTGGGGTCGATGATGTTGGCGATCACCTGGGCCAGGGCCTGAAATCCTCCGGCGGCGTAGGCGGTGATGGTCAGGGCCACCAGAGCGGCAGCAGCCATCAGCAGTCTCTTTCTGGGTCGATGGGTGATGGTCTGGGGGCTTTCTGCCAGCAGACGGTCCACCATGGCCTCCTTCTGCTCCTGGGTAAAGGAGAGGTCCTTCATGGTTTCACGGTAGTCTTTCATGCAAAGCCCTCCTGTTCTAATAGAGTTTTCAGCCGTTCCCGTCCCCGGCTCAGCTGGGTGTTCACCGTGGCAGGACGCAGACCCAATATGTCCGCGATCTCCTTGGCGGCGTAGCCCTCAAAGTAGTACAGGTAGATGACTACCCGGTACTTGGGGGGCAGCAGCTCCAGTGCGGCCAACAGGCTCCCCTCTGACCGTTCCGGGGCGGGGACGTGCAGGGCGGCGTCCAGGGACACGGAGGTCTTTCGCCAATGGCTCTTCAGCAGGTCCTTACAGGCGTTCACCGTGCAGCGAATCACCCAGGCCTTCTCGTGTTCCGGTGAGTCAAAGGTTCGGGGCTTTTCCAGAAATTTCAGAAAGACCGTCTGGCAGATGTCCTGGGCGTCTTGGGTCTGTTTCAAATAGGTGTAGCTCAGGCGGAGGATCAGGTCGGCGTAGGTGTGGACCAAACGCTCGGCCTCCTGGCGGCTGAGGGGTGTTTTCATGGGATCACATCCTTTCGGTGAAAGGGCCTTTCACTGAGAATACGAATGAGGGAAGGGAAATCTTTCACCAGATGAGAAAAAGCCCGCAGAGGATTCTGCGGGCTTTTGGGATATCTTAGAAGTAGATGTAGTAGACCAGGGTGCCGGTGAGGACGTTGCCGTTGTTCTCGGTGGCGGTGTACTGGAAGGTGTAGCCCACCAGGGGATAGGTCATGCCGCTGTTGGGGTCGGTGTAGTACTCCGTGGCGGCATCCAGGGCGGCCTGCTGGTCGTAGGTGATCTCCACATAGCCGAATCCGCTGGCATCCTCTCCGATGGAGGCCAGGTATTTGGAGACCTCCTGGGGGGTGTTCAGCTGGAGGGTGCTGCAGCCCATGCCGTTGACCGTGACCTTGTCCAGCCGGAAGGACTGGAAGGAGGCGGGGCTGCCCTTTACGGGGTAGAACAGGAAGGAGGCAAAGTCCTGGTTGAAATCCAGGGGGCCGTAGTCCCACACCACCACGGTGTTGCCCCCCAGGGCACCCTTGTTGGCCAGGTAGCTGAGAAGGTTCTGGCCGGTGCTCTTCATGGGGGCGTAGAGGGCGTTGGCGGAGACGGCGGCGGCATCCCCTCGGAGGAACCGGGTGGTGCCGGCATGGTATTCACCGTTGGTGATGCCCAGGGCATCGGTAAGCTCCCAGGGGCTCTGCCAGGAGAAGTCCACCCCATCCTGATAGCCCAGGGCGCGGAGGATGAAGGTCAGGTACTGGGCGGCGGTGGCGGTGGATTTGGCCCCGAACTGGGTGGCGGCGATGCCGTTGGTCAGGCCGTTCCGGTAGGCGTAGCCCACATAGGGCTTGGCCCAGTTCTGCAGGTCGGTGAAGGGGCTGGAGTACTTCTTGGCCAGGGCCTCCTTCTCTGCACCCAGCAGACGGACCAGCATGGTCACAGCCTGGTCACGGGTGAGGGAGTTGTTCAGGTCAAAGTTGGGGGTGCCGTCGGGGTTGTCGCCCACGCCCTTGAAGAGCTCCATGTTGTACAGGAGCTGGGCCGAGTCCTGGGCTTTCTGGGCCGAGACTGCCCCGGCAGGGACTGCCATGAGGCTCAGGACCAGTGTGAGGACCATGAGCAGAGGGATCAGTCGTTTCATGGGATTCCTTTCTACTGTCAGGCCCGCGAAGGGGCCGAAGATACAGAGTCATACACAATGATTATACCATAATAAGAAATGTTGTCAAATGGTGAGGAATGGAAATGGGGCCCTGAGGGAATGTTTTTGCCTTTTGACGCCCATACTATCCCATAGTAAGGAAGGAAAGGGGGGTCCTATGGAACGATTTGGACCCAAAAAGACGGAGATCCCGCCCCATCCCCGGCAGGAACCCCGGTTTTCCGGGGATCTGACCGAGGAGGGCATCCGTTTCGTGTTCCGGGACACGGTGGACTTTGACCAGCGGCCCATCCTCATTGGAGGAGACCCGGAGAAAAAGGCCACCGTGTTTGCCATTATGGGACAGGTCCGCTTCGAGCGGCTCAACGACTATGTTCTGCGTCCCCTGGCCATGGACCTGCGGTTTCGGGAGGCCACCCCGGAGGGGGCCTTTCGGATGATGACCGAGGGCGGGATCTATGCCGGGGTGAAGGTCCTCACCACTCTGGACCAGGCGGTCTTTGAGCTGGTGGTGGGGAATGTAGTCCTCTCCTTCCCGGCGGTGGGGAGGATGATCTCCTGCTTTACCATCACCGAGGAGAAGCGCTCGGTGAGCAAGCCGGAGAACGAGCCCTCCATCAAGGGGGCCATGGACTCCTTTGTGGAGTCTCTGCGGACCAACACCTCCCTGGTGCGCCGCCGGCTCCGGGCCCCGGAGCTGAAGGTCAAAGAGATCATCGCCGGCCGCCAGAGCGTCACCCCCATTGACATATTATATATAGAAGGGCTCACCGATCCGGACCTGGTGGAACAGGTTCGGAAACGGGTGGAGGGGATCGACACCGACGAGCTCTTCCAGGCTGCGGGATTCGAGGAGCAGATCCTGGAGGATGTGAAGACGGCCTTTCCCATGGTCCCCTACACCCAGCGGCCCGACCGGTTCTGTGCCGGTCTGGTGGAAGGCAGGGTGGGGGTCCTGGTGGAGGGGATCCCCCTGGGCTATCTCCTGCCCGGGGATGTGGGGCAGTTCTTCAAAACCAGCCAGGACAGGACCCAGAACTGGGTGACGACCTCGGCTCTGGCCGTCCTCCGGTATCTGTGTATGCTCCTCTCCCTCTTTCTACCGGGGATCTATGTGGCGGCGGTGAACTTTCATCCCGAGATGCTCCCTGCCCGTCTGGCCTGGTCCATTGCCGAGGCCAAGGTGGATGTGCCTTTCTCCACGGTTTTTGAGGTCCTCATCCTGCTGGCGGCCTTTGAGATCGTCCAGGAGGCCGGCCTTCGCCTGCCGGGGCCCATCGGCACCACGGTCTCCATTCTGGGAGGCCTGGTGGTGGGGTCGGCCGCTGTAGAGGCCAAGATCGTCTCCCCGGTGGTCCTCATCGTGGTGGCTGTGGCGGGGATCGCCGGGTACACCGTCCCCAGTCAGGAGTTTTCCGCCGCCCTGCGGTTATGGCGGTTCAGCCTGGCCATTGCCGCCAGCCTGGGGGGCCTCTATGCCGTGGTGGGCCTGGGGGCGGTGTTGGTGGGCCGTCTGGCCCAGTTGGAGAGCTTTGGGACTCCCTACCTCACCCCCTTTGCCGCTGCCGGACAGGAGCGGCAGATGGGCCACGGGGTCATTCGCTGGCCGGTGACCTGGGTGAAGCTCCGGGAGGCAGCCCTCCACACATTAAACAGGAGGCGGCAGGGATGAGAGTTTTTGTACTGCTGCTGTCCCTGTTCCTCCTATCCGGCTGCGGTCCTCAGAGTCAGGAGATGGGAAACATCGCCGTGGCAGGGGTCCTGGGGGCGGAGCCCTCCCGCCAGGGGATGACCCTCTGGGCGGCCGCCGAGGGGCGGGCCGGTTCTCCTCCTTCCTTTTATCGGGGGGAGGGGAAGACACCTGCCGGAGCCCTGGAGGACCTGTCTGCCGGGGGACAGCAGGTGGTCACCTGCGCCCATGTGGAGCACATCCTCCTGCCCCAGTCCGCCCCGGAGCTGGTGGAGCCTCTCTTGAGCTATGCCTTCCAGGACACCCGACAGAGCACCGAGTCCCAGCTGTGGGTGGTACGGACGGATGGGTTGGAAGGGGTGTTTTCCGAAAAGAATGACCCTGTCCGGCGGATGTCCGTTCTGAAGGATTTCAGCACCGCCGGGCAGGGGTTCCGCCCGTTAAAACTCCGGGAGGCTGCCGCTGCCCTGGCGGCAGGAGACCCTGTTTTGATCCCGGCCCTGGATCTGACCGGGGAGGGGCTGGATTTTGGAGGCTTTGCCCTGTACCGGGACGGGGCCTTCGCCGCCTGGCTCACAGGGCGGACCGCCCTGGGTGCGGCCCTTCTCATGGGACAGCCCATCCATTGGACAGATTCCGTGGGGGATCGGGCGGTGGTCCTGGAGAGCACCGGCTGCCGGGTGGAGCCCCGGTGGGAGAAGGGAGCGCTTACAGGCCTTTCTCTGACCTGCCGTCTGGAGGGCCTCCCGGCAGGGGGCTGGCAGGAGAAGCCGGGGGATGTGGCCCGGCTGGAGGAGACCACCGCCCGGGCTATGGCGGAGGCCTTTGCTGTCCTCCGGCGGGCGGATGCCGATGCCGCAGGGCTCAAGGGCCGGGCAGGATTGACGGATCCTCTCCGGTGGACTGCCCTTTCCCGGGCATGGGAAAAGACGTTCTCCGAACTGACTCCGGAGATCACGGTGAAACTGACCCTGGCCCAGCGCTGCTGAACGGTACAAAATATGAAGGAGGCGCCCATGAAAAACCGGACCATTTCCCGCCGTCAGATGCTGACGGTGGTCTTTCTGTCCCTCTTTTCCCTGGGAACGGAGGCCCTGTTCCAGCGTCTGGCCCGGGTAGGTGCTGCCGGTTGGCTGTGCCCTCTCGTGGCTGGCCTTGCAGCGGTGATTCTTGTGTACCTGGTCGGTCGGCGGTGGAGGGATCACGCCAAGGAGGGGAAGAACCGTGTCCTGGCAGGAGGGCTCCTCCTGTGGGGACTATTCTTTGGTGGAGCGCAATCCTGTCGGATCGGGGTGCGCCTGTCCGACTCCCTTGGTGCCTCCCCGGTATTTATGATCGCACTTCTGCTGCTCCTGGCCGCCTGGATGGCCGCCGGAGGTCTTCCGGCCTTTGCCCGGGCCTGTGAGATCTTCCTCCTGGCGGTGGGGAGCGGTCTGGCTCTGATCCTTCTGGGCGGCCTGTTCCGCCTGCAGTGGGATTGGGTCCTGCTGTGGACCCCGCAGGAGCTGGCAAAGGTTCCGATGGGGGCTCTGGAATGTCTGGGGCTGCTGGCGGTGGGATGCTATGCCCTCATATTAATAGACGATGTGACCCCTGAGAGAGGCAGTCTGGGACAGATCTGCTGGGGAGTGGGCAGGATTTTCGCCCTGCTGGGTGCGGTGGGAATCCTGGTCTTGGGGCGGTTTGGAGCGGCACTTACTGGGCACATGGAGAGACCCTTCTTTCAGATGGTCTCCGGCTTGGGTCTGGAAGGGGCCTTCCAGCGGCTGGAGCAGCTGGCCTCTGCCCTGTGGGTCCTGGGAGATCTGGCCCTGCTGGGGTTCCTGCTCCTGGCGCTGGTGCGCCTGACGGCCTGGACGGCGGCCACGGAAGAACAGAGAGGCTGGACCTGGCCCTTGGCGGGGATCCTCTTCCTGTTGGCTCTGCCGATAGGATACTGGCAGGACGTCCTGGCAGGTCCGGTCCTTTGGATTGGAAACCTGGCCGCAGGAGGGCTCATTCTGGCGTGTTTTGCCGCAAAAAAGAAAAAATGAAAAAATCCGAAAAAACTTGAAAAAAGGGGTTGACATTCTCTGGATGGGGTGGTATTATAACCAAGCTGTCGCGAACGACGGTCCCGCACAAAAGACTCCGGCAAACAAGTTTGAAAAAACTTGAAAAAAGGGGTTGACAAGCGAAAAGAGTTGTGCTAAGATATGACTCACCGCTTGAGGGAAAGCCGAAAGCGATGTGTA
>JAFSFC010000032.1 GCA_017435425.1 Ruminiclostridium sp.
AGGTCAGGCCGAGGACGTGGATCTGCAGTTCTACTATCCCGAAGAGACCAACTACTTCTTCGACGCTATGTGCATCCCCTCCTGCGCCGAGAACCAGGAGCTGGCCGAGATCTTCATCAACTTCATGCTCAGCGAAGAGGCTGCCATTGCCAACGCCGAGTATATCTGCTACGCCTCCCCCAACTCCCTGGTCTACGAGAGCGAGACCTACATCGAGGACATGGGTGAGGAAGCCATGGCCATCCTCTATCCTCCCATGGATCACTTCGACGAGAAGTACAATCACCTGGCCTACCGGAACCTGTCCACCGAGATGCTTCAGTACATGAACACCCTGTGGGAAGGTCTGAAAATCAACTGACCCATATAAGAGCGCCCGCCGGTTTTCCGGCGGGCGTTCTTTATATGACTTCCGTTACCTTTAATATTTCCCTTTTCAGACGGGCGATGATCCGTTTTTCCAGCCGGGAGATATAGGACTGAGAGATCCCCATGCGTTCGGCCACCTCTTTCTGGGTATGCTCCCGGCGGCCGCCAAGGCCGAACCGGAGGGTGATGATCTCCCGCTCCCGCTCACTGAGCTTTTCCAGAGCCTCAGCCAGGAGCTGACGGTCGGCATCCTCCTCCATGGGCTTCATGACCAGATCACTTTCCGTGCCCAGGATATCCGACAGAAGTAGTTCGTTCCCGTTCCAATCGGTACTCAGGGGCTCATCAAAGGGGATCTCCGTTTTTTGATTGGCCGTCTTCCGCAGGTGCATGAGGATCTCATTCTCGATGCAGCGGGAAGCATAGGTGGCCAGTTTGATGTTCTTGGCGGGCTTATAGGTCCCCACCGCCTTGATCAGGCCTATGGTCCCAATGGAGATCAGATCCTCCAGCCCCACACCCGTGTTCTCAAATCGGCGGGCAATATACACCACCAACCGCAGATTGTGCTCAATGAGCCGGTTGGCCGCTCCTTCCTCGCCGGCCTCCAGCCGAGCAATGCAGAGCCCCTCCTCTTCCCGGCTGAGGGGGGCAGGGAGCACATCACTCCCCCCGATGTACATGACCTTTCCTGGGAGCCAAAGGCCCTTTTTGATCATCCAAAGGCGCAGCCTCCACCACCAATTCATCCCAGTTTCCTCCTTTTCATTGGTCTGCTCCGATAAGAGCACTGTAGTTTCCCCCGTCGGACACCGCCGTGGGGGACAGAGCGGTCAAACAATTTCGATACACCCGGCCGCCATACTCCACCCGGTCCATCCGCAGCGCCGCCAGCAGGCCGCAATCCACCCCTACAGCACGATACGGCAGCAGTTGAAGATGCAGCCCTTCCCTATCCGCCAGGCTGTCCAGGAGGGCCACGGGGTCCGACAGAGCTTCCCCCTCCAATCCGGACAGCTCAGGAATCAGATCCAATATCTTTTTCCCCTCTACCACCACCACCGGCCGCCCTGTGAGGCTATCCCGCAGGGTATTCCCTGTATCCCGGAGAGCCAGCAGCTTTGCGGACTGTCCTTTTCGGGTAAGGGTCAGCCAGGTCAGCTCTCCGCCTATACCCCCATGGCTGAACTGCCCTCCCAGAAGCAAGCAGAGACAGCCGTAGCTGAGGGCGGCAGCCATCAGGATGCCCCGCATCCCCAGGGAAGTGCCCAGAACACCGGGAGCAGCCATCCCCTCGCCCCGGACCATAGTCAACAGGAGAAGCCCACCCCCGAAGGCACAGGACAGGACCAGAAAAAGTCCGCCTACCCGCAGGATCCGGTCAGAGCGGCCATAGGTCACCAAAAGCATGGCCACCGCAGCGGCCGCTTGGCAAATCGGATGTGTAAGAAACCCCCACCCGGGCAGCAAGGCCAGCAAAGCGTATCCCGCTCCCAACCCTGCCCCCAGAGCGCATCGCCCAGGATGCAGGCGCTGGTGATCCAGTTTTCCGGCACAGGCCAAAAGGAGGGCATTCACCACAAAATTCAGCAGGAGAAAGCTGTCCACATATACCACTGTCACGGCCGTCCCTCCCTTCCCGTTCCAAGCCATTATAGTTTGGGCTCCTTTCAAAAAAGGTCATAAGGGGGAGGACAAAACAAAAACAGAAAAAGACCCGCAGTCAGCGAGTCTTTTTCTGCTTCACACACACATTTATAGACATGCATAATTTATGCATTCACGCAATCCAAAACAGCATCCCGGAAATGGACCGGAGAAAGCTGACGGCGGTTGAACAGGTCAGCCAAGCGGACCACATTCTCACGCTGGAAGGAGATATCCTGAACGGCATCCATCTGCACCCAATGACCGCTCCAGTCACCCATGCACTGGATCCCGTAGGTCAGATAATCCACACCATCCTGCTCCAAACAGGAGGTCAGAAGTTGATATCGAACGGCTCGGGGCGATGCCTGCACTCGATCTTCCATTTCACGTCTGTATTCAGTCATATCATACTGCCTCCTTTCAAAAATTTGTGCTTTACGCAGGGCAAAAAGGATGATATACTGTTCCCAGTTGGTAAACTCTGTCATTTCAGTCCAAATCCGTACGTTTTGCACCCTTTGGGTCCATTTCGAGAGTTTTTCAACCGGTAACTTCAACCTTTTTCTTATCTGTGGTTATCCTACCCTATTCGACGAAAATCGTCAATGTCATATCTTCACAGGCGTGTCGAGCAGCGTTCATTCCTGATAAAATACGTGTTCAAAGGTGATAAAATGGCTATTTCCAACCAATTAAAGCTCCTGAAAGAGAAACGGCATCTAACAAACCAACAGCTTTCCGACCTGTCTGGAGTCCCCATCGGGACAGTCAACCGGATCCTCTCCGGCCAGACTGACAACCCCAGTTTTCAGGCGGTCTGCGATATGGTCATGGCCATGGACGGCTCCCTGGATGAGATGGTCGGTATCAAGGAAGAGCCTTCCGCCTCTGATAAAAAATCAGCCAGTAAAGAGATCATCCAGCTCTATGAGGGCATCATTGCCGATAAGAACAAATGGATGATCCGCCTGTTCACCTGCTGCTGCGTGCTGACCCTCGTCCTCATTGGCATTGTGGCCTTTGACCTGCTCAACCCCCACAGCGGTTGGTTCCAAACCTGAACAAACCCATAAAAACGGCTGCCGTTGGCAGCCGTTTTCTCTTTTCATGAATATTCAATTTTAGAATATTTATCCACTATAGTGCTGAATGAGGGCCTGGGGTCCCAGGCCACCGAGCCATAAAGAACGGACAGGGATATCCCTGTCCGTTTCATTTCTGTTATTCCGTTGTGGTCTCACCTTCGCCCTCAGCAGGTGCATCGGTGTTCTCCTCGGTGCCTGCTGCGGCATCCTGATTTCCAGCGGCGTCTGTGCCAGCAGTGCCCTCAGGAGGGGTTGCGCCCTCTTCAGGCTCTGTACCGGTGGACTCGCTTTCATCATGGTTCTCGCTGTTGGGATTGGGAACCACAGTAACTGCGATCTCTGCGGTCTGCTCACCAGCGGTAGCCTTGATGATGGCGGTGCCAACCTCTCGGGCCTCGATCACGCCATCCTCACTGACCCGGGCCACAGAATTGTCGCTGCTGCTCCAGGAGAGCTTGGCAGGGGTCATATCCTCAGACTCCATGATCACAGTGGCATTCACCGTATAGGTCTCGCCGGAGATGATCTCCACTACCTCCTCAGTGAACTTGATGTCCTCCACGCCGGGAGCCACATCCACCACCATGACGGTGTCTTCCACGGTCTCACCGTTGACAGTAGCCGTGATGGTCACACTGCCGTTGCTCTTGGCAAGCAGGGTGCAGGTCTCACCATTTCCGTCCACAGAGATCACACCATTGTCGCTGCTGCTCCACTGGATGTCGTAGGTCTCGGTGGCAGACAGACCAGTGACCGTAGCGGTAGCCGTCTCGTCCACCACAATGGTCTTAGAGGAGATGTCCAGGGCATAGTCAGAACCACCGCCGCCAATGAAGGATTTGATGATCAGGGCTGCCAGAACGATCAGCACCAGGCTCAGGATCACGGGCACGATGGGGAAGCTGTTCTTCTTGCGCTTCTTCTGACCCTTCTTCTGGCCGCTGGGACGGCTGCCATTCCGGGATCCATTGCCCGAGGGGCGGCCATTGCGGCTGCCGCTGCTGCGGGAATGGCCGTAATCGCGGTCATAGCGATCATAGTCCCGACCAGAACGGGAAGAGGACCCCCGGCCGCTGCCAGAGGAACGGCCACGGGAGGAACTGCGGTCATCCCAGTTGGGGGCAGTGCGCTCCCAATCGGAAAAGTCATCATACGGATTCCGGCGAGAGGAACCGTAGCTCCGGTCATAGTCCCGGGAAGAACGGCTGCCATAGTCACGGTCATAGCGGTAATCATCCCGGCTGCTGTAGCTTCTGTCATAGTCTCTGGAGCTGCGGTCGTAGTCCCGGGAGGAACCCCGGCTGCTGCCAGAGGAACGGCCACGGGAAGACCGGCTGTAATCATCGTAATCGTCGTATCTCATAAATCATATCCTCCTGACCCCTGTGTGAGAAGGGGAAGTCATCGGGTTCGTTGTTTTTTCACATAGTTCAAAGTATTATATCATATCTCGACCCGGGAGAAAACACCCAATTTGTAAAGATTCTGAGAAATCCTGTCACACTTCTTGGTCATTTCCTTCTTTAAGACTTTACCAGGAGAAAGAATCATGTTATAATATTCGTATATTTTCTTCCATTCCACCGATTTCGTACCAGAGGTGAGCACACCATGAAACTGACCTTCCAACGTCTTGATCCAGCCGGAAACATCACCCTGCTGGTCATGACCCCCGTCCCCAAAGAGGACTACCAAACCATCGCCGCCAGGCTTCTGGCTATTCCGGAACTGGACGCCGAGCAGGTTGGCTTCCTGGTGCCTCCCCGGCAGGATGGCGTCATTCGTCTGGAGATGATGGGAGGCGAGTTCTGCGGCAACGCCCTCCGGTGTGCCGGTCTGTATTACGCTGCCAGCCAGGGTTTCCGTCGCTCCCGGACCTTCCCGGTAGAGATCAGCGGCTATGACGCCCCCCTCCCTGTCCAGGTGAATCCCCTCACCGGCCAGGTGACGGCAGAAATGCCCCTGCCCAAAGAGATCCTCCCCTGTGAGCTCTTCGGCCAGCCCGCCAAGGCCGTCCGGATCCCGGGCATTCTCCACACCATCTCTCAGGTGGAGACCCAACCCCCGGAGGAAGAGGTCCGTCAGGCCCTGCGGAAACTCACCGAAACCTATGACGTACCTGCTGCCGGGATCATGTTCTGGCAGTTCCGCAAAAGGACCATGAAGCCCGCCGTCTACGTTCGGGATACAGATTCCCTGTACTACGAGCGCAGCTGTGCCTCGGGCAGCACCGCTGTAGCTGCCTGGAGCGCCCTGAACGCCCGGAAGGACGGCCAGCACAAGCTGGACATCCGCCAACCCGGCGGCGTGATCTCCACCACTGCAGCGGTCCAGAACGGCAAGCTCCAGCGCATCACCATTGGAGGCAAGGTAGACCTGGGACCGGTCTATGATATTGAGTTTTGAGCAAAAAAATCCTGGAACCATCGGTTCCAGGATTTTTATTTTAGTCGTTCATCAGGTTTGCCTTGTCCAGGAAGTAGAAGATCAGGCTGATGACCATAGCAGTGACCGCTGCCAGGGTCATACCGGAGATAGACACACTGGCAAAATTGATAGTCAGACCGGAAAGGCCCGCCACAAAGACCACAGAGGTCAGGATCAGATTTCGATTCTTGCTGTAATCTACCTGCTTGTCCACCAGGATCCGGAGGCCGGAGGTGCCGATCATACCGTAGAGAAGGAAGGTGATGCCGCCGATGACATCCCCGGGAATGGTGGAAATAAAGGCCGACAGAGGGCCCACAAAAGCCATCAGAATGGAGAAGATGCCGGCACCGGCTATGACCCGGGTAGAATAGACACCCGTGACCGCCATGACACCTATGTTCTCACCGTAGGTAGTTGTGGGGACACTACCCACCAGACCGGAGATGGCACTGGAAATATTATCGCCCAGAAGGGACCGATGGAGGCCGGGCTCCTTCAGCAGGTCACGGTCCACAATCTTTCCGGTGACCACCTGATGGCCGATGTGCTCGGCAGTGATGACCAACAGCACCGGGCAGATGGTGAGGATGGCCTGGAGGTCAAACTTGGCCAGATGGAACTGAGGCATGGTAAAGAGGGCGGTCTCTTTGAGGGGGGTGAAGTCCACAATACCCACCAAGCAGGCGGTCACATAGCCGCAGACCATAGCAATGAGCAGGGGGATCACCGAGAAGAAGCCCCGGAAGAGGACGCTGCCAAAGATGGCCACACCCAGGGTGACGGCAAAGACCAGCACATCCCCCATCTCCATGGTAGGGCTGATCATCAGGCCGCCGGCAGGGTTCACCGCCATGAGGTCGGCGCCAATGGCTCCGCCCTTGACCGTGTTGGAGGCCAGCTCCAGGCCAATGAGGGCCACCACGGGGCCCATGGCTGCCGGGGGCAGAACCACGTCGATCCAGTCCGTGCCGAACTTGTACACCACCAGGGCCACCACACAGCCCAGCAGGCCCACTACCACAAAGCCGCCCTGGGCATACTCAAAGCCCAGCTCGGCGATGACAATGCCCGCAGGGGCCAGGAAGGCAAAGCTGGAGCCCAGGTAGGCAGGGGCTTTTCCTTTTGTCAACAGGATGAACAGCAGGGTGCCTACGCCGTTCATCAGCAGGACGATGCCCGAGTGAATACCGAAGAGGATGGGGACCAGCACCGATGCGCCAAACATGGCAAAGACATGCTGGATGCTCAGAGGGATCAGCTGGCCCAGGGGAAGGCGGTCCTCCACCTGGATGATTTTCCTTTTCTGCATGGCAGGATGCTCCTCTCTTGTTTTTCATCAGTATACCACGGTTTTCGACAGTGGGCAAATGTTTCTGCTGGAAAAACAGGAAAAAGAGGTCTGTCCCGAAGAACAGACCTCTTTTTTGATGGAGTAAGAAGATCAGACGTACATGCGGATGACCCAGTAGATGACCACCACCAGAAGGATGGGGAAGACTACACAGATGTAGGGTTTCATCCAGTTGTATACACGGATCTTGCCGGTGGCACCTGCGTTGGCCTCTTCCTGGAACTTTTGGAAGCCCCAGCGGCGGATGACATAGACCACCATGAGCAGAGCGCCCAGGCCCATGCACAGGCTGGCGATGAAGTCAGCAAAGTCGAACAGGCCAAGACCGATGATCTTGATCTGCGCAATGGCACCGCTGCCAAAGGACAAGGTGAACACGATGCTGAACAGGTACTGAGCCACCACGATGACGGTAGCAGCCTTTTTACGGGCCCAACCCTTGGAGTCGCAGATGGTGGCCACCAGAGCCTCAGAGCCGCCTAGGATGGAGGTAAAGCCGGCAAAGAACACGCAGACCATGAACAGCAGACCAAAGATGGTGCCGAAAGAACCCATGGCGTTGAAGAGCTGAGGCAGGGTGATGAAGATCAGGGAGGGACCTGCGGTGGGCTCAATGCCGAAGGCGAAGAGAGCGGGCACGCAGATGAGACCAGCCAGGACAGCCACCAGGGTGTCCAGCACGGCAGTCAGGGTGACAGAGGAGGTCAGCTTGGTCTCCTTGCCGATGTAGCTGCCGTAGACGAAGGCACAGCACATACCGATGCCGATGGAGAAGAAGACCTGGGTGGCTGCCGCTGCAATACTGTCGGTGGTAACTGCAGAGAAGTTGGGGGTGACGTACCACTTGAGGCCCTCGTTTGCCCCGGGCAGGGTGTTGGCGTAGACCGCCAGAATGATCATGATGATAAACAGGGTGGGCAGCAAAATGGAGCAGACCTTTTCCACGCCCTTTTTGACACCGGAGACCAGGCACAGCCACAGGAGCAGAGCCTGGGCAGCGGCGAAGACCAGGATGATGGGGTCGCCGCAGAAAGAGCCGAAGACGCCAGCGATCTCATCCGCACTGAGCCCCTTGAGGGAGCCGCTGGCAATCTTGAAGATATAGCCGCCGGTCCAACCGCCCACGATCATGGTGGCGTAGCTGACGATGATGAAGATAGCCACGCAGCCCAGCCAGCCGATGGAGCTCCAGCCGGTCTTTTTCTTGCCTTCCAGCACTGCCATACCCCGGATGGGGGACAGCTGGGAGGAGCGGCCCAGGGCCAGCTCGATCAGGAAGGCGGGGATGCCGATGATGAGCACGATGATCAGGTAGACCATCAGGAAGGCGCCGCCGCCGTTGTTGCCCACCACGTAGGGGAACTTCCAGAGATTGCCGATGCCGATGGAGAAGGCGGCCATACTCATGATGAAGCCCAGGCGGGAGGCAAATCCTCTCTTATTTTCCAAAGTGATCTCTTCCTTTCAAAAAGGCCTTGCCTTACTTGTAGAGCAGGTCTTCACAGTACTTATAGACGAACTCGGTGGGGGTGATGCCCTGCTCCTTGGCCCCGTTCAGGGACAGGATGGTGTTGGCGGTCATGATCTCTTCCACCTTGGCACGCAGGGAGGCCTCGTCGCCGTCGAAGAGGTATTCCTCAGCACCGCAGATGACGCCGGCGGTGTTGTGCCACCACTCCACCTGGTACAGGATGCCACGGTCGGCGATGAGCTTGGCCAGGCGGATCTCCTCCTCCTGAGAGGATGCACGCAGGCCATTGTTGCAGGAGCCGAAGATGTACTTGCAGTTGAGCTTGGCGATGGTCTCGTCGGTGAAGATGCCGCCGATGGCGCAGGGGCTCAGGATGTCCACTTCCTGGAACAGAGCCTCGGACACGGGGCAGGAGACGATGTCATGGCCGGGGTGCTCGGCGATGAACTTCTGGACCACGTCCTCGTTGATGTCGGAGACGATCAGCTTGGACACGCCGCCCTCCAGCAGATATTCACCCATGTACCAGCCAACAGCGCCCAGACCGGACAGGGAGACGGACTTGCCTGCCACGCTGCGGACACCTTCCTGGAAGTTGATGGCCTCCAGCAGGGCCAGGTACACGCCGTAAGCAGTGGGGGTGCCGGTGGGGCCGGTCTTGGCCTTGACGCCGCCGGTGTACTGCATGGAGTAGCCCTGCTCGATCATCACGTCGGACATCTCCACGGGGAAGTTCATATCGGGGCCGGTCATATCACGGCAGCTGTCCAGGGCAAAGGCCAGGAAGCCCATGATCTCCATGTTGTTCAGATCCAGCTCGTCCATGGTAACGGTGGCCTTGCAGCCGCCGAAGGGCAGATGGCCGGCAATGTTCTTGAAGCTCATGCCGCGGCCCAGGTTCAGACCGTCGATGATGACCTCGATCTCGGGCTCGGCATAGGTGTGACGACGGATGCCGCCGGCCATGATGGCGTGGCTCTTGTTCAGCAGGCCCAGCTTGCGGCTGTGCTCGTTCATCATGTAGCGGATGTCGTACTTGTCATAGTAGTAGATGTCGATGCCGAAGTGCTTGCCGGCACGGAGCAGGTCCAGGACCTCTTCCAGGTATTCCTTCTGGCCATACTTTTCAAAGAGGGCCCAGACTTCCTTGGTGTTCAGGAAGCGTGCGTCCTCGGTGTAGATGCCGTCGATCCACCAGGTGTGGTTGTAGCCGGCGAAGTCGTGGTCGGGCTCCCACTCCTTGGCGGCATACAGGCGGACAGCGCCGGTCTTAAAATCGTAGCGGATGCGCATAGTGGTGAGGCCTTCCTCACGCAGGGGGATAAATAAACTCTTTTCCATGGTTCTATCTCCTTGTTATCGGGTGCGAAAAGCTGCCCCGTTTTTTGTGATGGGAACGCTGTTGTCAAAACAGGTTCGATAATGATTTTATTATAGTATTATAGCGATTGCAAATAACGACTTGTCATAGTATAATAAGAAAAAGTTATGTTAGCACCCAGGAGACCAAACCATGAACATCAATCAACTGAAATACTTTGTGGCGGTGGCCGAGCACCAGAATTTCACCAAAGCTGCCACCCAACATTATATATCACAAACTGCCATCACCCAGCAGATCCACGCCCTGGAGGAGAGTCTGGGGGTAAAACTGGTGGACCGGAACACCCGACCCATCACCCTGACCCCAGCAGGCCAAGTCTTTCTTATGGAAGCCCGGGCCATCCTGGAACGGATGAACCAGGCGGTGGCCCGGACCCGGGAGGCCGCCGCCGGTCCCGTAGGCACTCTGCGCATCGGCTATACCAAAGGCTATGAATACAGCGACTTCTCCGACCACCTGCGGCGCTTTCACCAGGCCTTTCCCAATATCCACACCCCCTGCTACCGCTGCACCACCGACCTGCTGGCGGCGGGCCTGCTCCGTGGAGAGTATGATGTGATCTTCACCTGGGACAGCACCGATATCTGCCGGGAGGGCTGGGTGGACCACCAGCTGGTGGAGGAGGTCCGGCTCATGGCCGCCCTGTACAAGCGGCACCCCTATGCCCGGCGGACCTCCCTGACCCGGGCAGATCTGAAGGGGGAAAAGCTCTTCTTCATGTCCCCTTCCGGAGACGGAGACTCCCTGCGGGACGCCCACTATATCCGCCTCTATCAGGAGGCGGGCTACCAGCCCGACATCATCCTCCGGTCCAGCGACATGGAGAGCGTCACCATGATGGTGGAGGCCGAAATGGGGATCTCTATCCTCCCTGCCTACTGTGCCAACAACCGCCAGGCAGGGGACAACCTGGTCTTTGTCCCTATGATTGGAGACGGAGAGGTGGAGGAGATCATCGCCGTCTGGCGGAAAGAGGACCAGAACCCCGCCCTGGAGCAGTTCCTCCGGCATATGTTCCCGGAACGAGAGCTATGAAAAAACGCACAGCCGGATCGGCTGTGCGTTTTGCGTTATGGGTTTCGTTTGGTCAGGTACATCTGCAGGAAGAATCCGATCAGAATGAGGGCCAGGCCGATGACCGAAGTGAGGTACATGGGCTCTCCCAGGAAAATGCAGGAGAGGATCATGGCGATGGCCGGGGTACCATAGGCAAAGTTGGAGATGGTGGCAGCATTGCTGTCCTGGAGGGCCAGAGCCCACAGGAGGTAGCCGATGGCGTTGATGAACACGCCCAGCCACAGAAAGCCCAGGCCCTGTCCCCCGGTGACCCGGGGCAATCCTCCCCCCCACAGGGCGCAGACCAGAGAACACACCGCACTGAGGGTGTGGTAGTAAAACATGTGGATGAGCTGATTGCCCCCCTGCTTCTTATTCAGGTTGCAGAAGAGGCCGTAGAGGGCGGCGGCAGCGATGCAGTAGAGGTACCCCTTCACCTGGCCGCCCTCAAAGGTCTGGCCCGGGTGGAGCATCACCACGATCACGCCGGCAAAGGACAGGAGCAGCGCGGCAAACTTGGCCCCGGAGAATTTCTCCTTTAATATGATGCAGGCAAAGCACACCGTGAGGATGGGCCACAGGTAGTTGACGATGCAGGCGATCTGGGCATCCAGGAAGTTGACCCCCTGGTAGTAGAAGGCCGAGTACATAAAGTAGCCGGTAAAGCCCAGCAGACTCATATAGGAAAACTCTTTGGGGGTGTAGGCCGTGAGCTCCCTGGCCTGGCCCTTTTTCAGGATGATGACCAGCAGGGACAGGGAGGCAAAGACCGAGGCAAAGAACAGAACCTCCATATTAGTCAGGTCGTTAAGCAGGACCTTGCAGACAGGAGCAGAGGTGCCCCAGAAGAAGACAGTCACCGCCGCCATGAGATATGCTTTTTTCACGGAACCACCTCACAGTGATATGGAATCAAATGGTAAGGCCCATTATACTCCTGTCCACCCCCAAAGGAAAGACGAAAAATGACATATTTTGATAAAGAAATGCTTGCAAAGGCAAGCAAGTTTCCCTATAATAAATTCATTCGCCCTTTGGCGAAGAAAGGAACTGTGCGTAACTTGACCGCGTCCTGACCGCACGGCCAATTCACATTTTTGGAGGAAAGAAAGAGATGTCTCACAACGCAACTACCATGGCCAATCCCGGCCCCCTGGGCCTGCTGGGCTTCGGCATGACCACCGTCCTGCTGAACCTGCACAACGCCGGCCTGATCCCCCTGTCCATCATGATCGTCGCCATGGGCATCGCTCTGGGCGGCCTGGCTCAGATCATCGCCGGTATCCGCGAGCTCTGCCAGGGCAACACCTTCGGCGGCACCGCCTTCACCGCTTACGGCCTCTTCTGGTGGTCCCTGGTCATCATCTGGACCAACCCCTTCGAGAGCATGGAATCCGCTGACCACGTGGCCATGGGCTGGTACCTGCTGCTGTGGGGTGTGTTCACCCTGTTCATGTTCATCGGCACCCTGAAGCACAACAAGGCAACTCAGGTGGTCTTCGGCTCCCTGACCATCCTGTTCTTCCTGCTGGCAGCCGGCGACTTCACCGGCAACCACATGATCACCACCATCGCCGGCGTGGAGGGTATCTTCTGCGGCCTGTCCGCCATCTATGCTTCCATGGGCCAGATCCTGAATGCCGAGTACGGCAAGACCGTCCTGCCCCTGGGCGAGTAATTTCAAACGCAAAAACAGCAGATGACTCAGGTCATCTGCTGTTTTTCTTTTGGAAGGATCAAACCAGAGGACAGGCATCCCAGCCGTCCCCTTCGGTAACCCCCTGATAGCCCTTGTTGCCGCAGCAGTTCTTGATGCCCCCAATATTCTTGGCCTTGGTGTAACCCATGGCCTTCAGGCGGCGGACAGCTTTGGCTCCGGTCTCCGGCCCGTGCGCGTAGACAAAGAGGGGAACGTTCTTGTCGGGGACCAGCTCATGGATGCGGTCCAGTTCTTCCATGGGGAGGTTCAGACTCTCCGGGACCCGTTTGCGCTGGTATTGAAGGGGGGTACGCACGTCCAGGAGGACAGCCCCCGGGGTGGCACGGAACTCTTCCACGCCTGCATTGATACTGACTAAGCCGATATTCTCTAAAATTCCCATACTGTGCTCCTTTCTTGTCTCAGTGGTTTTCTTTACCTGTATTCTACCAGAGTTGTGAGAATTCACCGTAACATTATCACCATGGCAGATCGAGAAAGTTTTTCAGCTTTTTTGAAAAAAGTTCTTGCCAAACCGAGAAAGCTGTGTTATTATATCAAAGCTGACTGGTTCGGCAAACTGAATATCCGGGTGTGGCGAAGTTTGGTATCGCGCTTGAATGGGGTTCAAGAGGCCTTGAGTTCGAATCTCAACACTCGGACCAGAGGAGTACTACTTAAGTGGTACTCCTCTTTTTTGTTGTTCGTATATCGTTGGCGAACTCAAGGCCTCCACTGCGCGAAGCGCAGTTTAAATCCAGGGCCGATGGGAATCGGCGCTTGCGCCCGATTCCCTTGAGTTCGAATCTCAACACTCGGACCAGAGGAGTACTACTTAAGTGGTACTCCTCTTTTTTGTTATTCATACATCGGCGCAGGCCATCCCATGCACGGTCGACAACAGTGCATTCCCTCTTGTTGATATCGTTTTTGTAATTAATTTTGTATTCAAATTATAAATATAGTTTTATCATCGCTCTGAGCCTACAATATTCATAGAATCAAAAGAAGGGCGGTGAATCCAATGGCTCAGTTTATACCCAGAAAGCCGGATGAAAAAGATGTGATTTCTGTCCGAATCTCTTCAGAAACCCTGAAGCAAGTAGACAAACACGCTTCCTCCATTTCTATCAGCAGAAACGAACTCATCAACCAAATGATTCTTTTTGCATTGGATAACATGGTGCAGGAGGAGGCTGTGAATGGATAAGCGAAGCAAACCTCTTATCTTGCTCCTGGTCCTGATCGCACTGGCTGCCACTCTGGTTGCCTTCTGGGCGGTCTTCCTGCGGGACCCTGCCCCGGTCCTTCCCCCGGATGAACTGCCCACCCTGGAGACCAACGCTGTCCCCACGGAGGACGAGGAAAAAATGGACCAGCCGGAGGGGGGCGGCTCGGTGAACATCACCTATTCCGACCAGGTGTCCATTTCTCTGGCCAGCCAGGAAGTGGGCCTTTATTTCTCCAATCCCGCCCGCTCCAACCAGAGCATGGTGCTGGAAATCATCATCCAGGGGGTCACCGTGGCCCAGTCCGGCGCTCTGCCCCCGGGGTACCTGGTGGAGACCCTTCCCCTGCTGGGCACGGCCAAGCTCTCGGCGGGGACCTACGAAGGAAAGTTCCATGTGCTCTTCTACGACAGCACCGGCGGCAAGGCCATTCTGGACACGGAGATCCCCGTTACCATTACAGTCACCTGAGAGAAACAGAAAGGAGCTGTATTATGAAGAAATTGATTGCAATTTTGCTGTCTCTTACATTTATTTTATCTGTTTCCGTATTTGCGGCAACAATAAACAATCCCGGAACGTCTAGAGAAGATGTCACTGTTACATACCAATCCTCTGCATCAGATGTCACAGTCTATAGCGTTGATATAGAATGGGGCAGCATGGATTTCTCTTACACAGTTTCTGATAGAACATGGAATCCAAGTTCCCATTCCTATAGCGGCGGAACCGGTAAATGGAGTTGCGCAACAGGCGCAAATATCGTTACAATCACAAATCATTCTAATTCCGATATTAACTGCAAATTTGAGTTTTCCTCTACAAACGATAATGTTCAAGGAAATTTCTCAACAGACACCATCAACATTGCATCCGCAGAAGGCTATGAGTATAACGCAGATACGCTTAAAGCTACCTCTACGTTATCTCTGTCCGGAACTATTAAGGATGCTACAGAAGCTGGCACCATCGGTACAGCATCCGTTACCATTTCCGCAAGCGAATAAGTATAACGCCCGCCGGATATCCGGCGGGCGGTTCTCTTATCTTTGTTCAATTTTCTTTTTCGGTCGGTTCAATGCCAGGAAGAGGAACCCGACAGCAAGGCCCTCCGTGACCCCTCCCCAGGGTTTTAGTCCGAGCTGAAGCATGGTCAAAAACAGATCCTGGAAGGGCGGGACCCAGCCCGCAAAGACAATGGCGAGAAAACTCCCGCAACTGGCAAGCCAAAGGAGGCCAAACACCAGGCCGATGACAAGGCAGACCCTTCTCCCCTGTTTTTTCAAACCCAGATTCCAGAGGGCGCTGGCCACAAGAAGGGCTCCAAGCACAAAAATAAAAACCATCAAGCCTTTGTACACCAACTCATAGAAATACAGCTGCCCCATCTGATAGTTCCGTTTGACCCAGGCCTCAATGATGGGCAGCATCCAAAACTTTCCTGCCGCCCACATAACAACTGACACAGCAAGGCAGGTCCCCCCTGCCAGCAGCCGCTTCCGGGAAGGCCCCTCCTTGGGCTTGGGCCCATAGAGCAGGTCCATGACCTCCACACCCAGGGCGGCGGCGATGGCCTCCAGCTGTTCCAGGTCGGGCTGGGATGCTCCTCGTTCCCAGTTGGACACGGTCTGGCGGGTCACAAACAGCCGCTCGGCCAGCTGGTCCTGGGTCAGCCCCTGGCCGGTCCGCAGTTTCTTGATGTTACTCCCGATAGTCATGTCTCCCCCTCCCCTCTCACGTTTCGCTTCTGTGCACCCAGAAAAACGCAACTGAACACCGCAGAAATATACATGATATGGTTGTTCTCCATGTAAATCAGAGCCACAAAGAGCTCATGACAGTTCGGCCATCCCGTAAACACCATAGACAGCAGACCTATCCAGCCAAGCAGACTCACCAGGCCAAACACCGAGCCAACGATCAGGCAGGCCCGACGTCCCCGGTTTTCCAATTGGATGGGAGCCAAAGCTGTGACAAGAGTCATCAGCCCCGAGACAGAGGTTAGAATGGTTACGGTCACATATCCACAACGATACCAATACCATTTCGTTATGTTATGCATTCGCAGATACCAGGTACTTTTCAGCGGTTCGAAATAAAGGATGGCACCTGCCCAAAGGGCCACAGCCAAAATCAAAAGGCCAACGGCAATCAGGACCCGTTTCCGGAAAATCCGAAACCGGGGCTTCGGCCCATAGAGCAGGTCCATGACCTCCACACCCAGGGCGGCGGCGATGGCCTCCAGTTGTTCCAGGTCGGGCTGGGATGCGCCTCGCTCCCAGTTGGACACGGTCTGGCGGGTCACAAACAGCCGCTCGGCCAGCTGGTCCTGGGTGAGCCCCTTGCTGGTCCGCAGTTTCTTGATGTTGCTCCCAATGGTCATGGATGCCGCCTCCTTTCTGAGAAAATCATACCAGAACCCACGAAAAAAGTCACGCAAAGAACCTTTGCGTGACTTTTTCTGGATCAAAACAGGGAAATCTGGCTGGTTTCCGGCATGGTGCCCAGGGCACCGGCCTCCCGCAGCTGCTCCACGTGGGTCTTGGAGACCTTGGGGCAGGCGGCCAGCAGCTCCTCCTGGGAGATGAAGTGCCGGCCCTCCCGGTTCTCCATGATGGAGAAGGCAGCCGACTCACCCAGACCGGGAATAGAGGTGAAGGGAGGCAGGAGAGAGTTGGTCTCCGGGTTCATGATAAACTTGGTGGCGTGGGACCGATAGAGGTCGATGTTCTCGAAGGTAAAGCCGCGGAGGTAGAATTCGTAGCAGACCTCCAGGGTGACCAGCATATCTTCTTCCACGGCAGCGGCATCCTTTTCCTTGGCTTCGATCTCCCGCATCTTCCGCTGACAGACCTCCATGCCACGGCACATGCAGGTGGCATCCAGAGCCTTGGCACGGATGGAGAAGTAGGTGGCGTAGAAGGCCAGGGGGTGGTGGACCTTGAACCAGGCGATGCGGAAGGCCATCATCACGTAGGCCACGGCGTGGGCCTTGGGGAAGAGATAGCCAATCTTGGCCAGGGACTCAATGTACCAGTCCGGGACATTGTTGGCCCGCATGGCATCCTCCCAGCCGTCGTTGAACCCCCCCTTCTTGACCTTGCCCTTACGGACGGCCTCCATGATGTCGAAGGCCATCTTGGGCTCCACGCCCATTTCCATCAGGTAGAGCATGATGTCGTCACGGCAGCCCACGGTGGAGTCAACGTCGGCGGTGCCGGAGAGGATCAGGTCACGGGCATTGCCCAGCCACACGTCGGTGCCGTGGGAGAAGCCGGACAGCCGCACCAGGGTGTTGAACTTTTCCGGCTGGGTGTCCATGAGCATCTGGCGGGTGAACTTGGTGTTGAATTCGGGCACCGCCACAGCGCCGGTGGGGCCCAGGACGGGGTCGTTCTCATACCCCAGCGGGGAGGAGTCCGTGAAGATGAGCATGGTGTCCGGGTCGTCCAGGGGGATGGTCTTGGCATCCACTCCGGTGAGGTCCTCCATCATGCGGATCATGGTGGGGTCGTCGTGGCCCAGAATATCCAGCTTCAGGAGGTTGTCCTCCATCTTGTGGTAGTCGAAGTGGGTGGTGATGATGTCCGTGCCCGTGTCGTCGGCAGGGTGCTGAACGGGACAGAAATCGTAGATCTCCCGGTCCTGGGGGATGACCACCATGCCGCCGGGGTGCTGGCCGGTGGTCCGTCGGACGCCGGTGCAGCCCTTGGCCAGACGGTTCTCCTCAGCCTTGGTCACCTGGAGGCCACGGGCGGCCAGGTACTTTTTCACGTAGCCGAAGGCGGTCTTTTCCGCCACGGTGCCGATGGTACCGGCACGGAACACGTGGTTCTGACCGAAGAGTTCAAAGGTATACCGGTGGGCGTTGGCCTGGTACTCACCGGAGAAGTTCAGGTCGATATCGGGAACCTTCTTGCCGCCGTAGCCCAGGAAGGTCTCGAAGGGGATGTCAAAGCCGTCCTTCACATACTTGGTACCGCAGATGGGACAAGTGCCGTCAGGCATGTCCGCACCGCAGCCGTGGCCCACACCGGCGGCAAAGTCCGAGTGCTTGCAGTTGGGGCAGCGGTAATGGGGAGGCAGGGCGTTGACCTCGGTGATGCCCGACAGGAAGGCAACGATGGAGGAGCCCACCGAACCACGGGAGCCAACCAGGTAGCCGTGCTCCAGAGAGTCCTGCACCAGCTTCTGGGCAGACATATAGATGACGTCGTACTTTCGCTCGATGATGCCGGGCAGTTCCAGCTCGATACGGTCCTTGACGATCTGGGGCGGGTCCTCGCCATAGAGCTCGTGGGCCTTGCCCCAGACCAGGTTGAAGAGCTCCGTGTCGGAGTTCTCCAGCTTGGGGGCGAAGAGGCCGTCGGGCAGAGGCTTCACGTCGTCGCACCAGGAGGCCACCAGCTGGGTGTTGGTGACCACCACCTCGTAGGCCTTTTCCGGGCCCAGATAGCTGAACTCCTCCAACATCTCGTCGGTGGTCCGGAAGTAGAGGGGGTTGGGGGAATCGGCGTCGTCGAAGCCCTTGGTGTCCAGGAGGATGTGGCGGTAGATCTCGTCCTCGGGGTCCAGGAAGTGGACATCGCCGGTGGCGCAGACCGGCTTACCCAGCTCCTCGCCCAGGCGAACGATGGTCCGGTTCCAGTCCCGGATCTGCTCGGCATCCCGGGCGATGGTTTTGCCGTTTTTGTCCGGCCTTAGCATGAAGCCGTTGTTGGAAAGGGGCTGGATCTCCAAAAAGTCGTACCAGGAGGCGATGCGGCACAGCTCCTCCCAGTCCTTCCCCCGGACGATGGCCTGATAGAGCTCCCCGGCCTCGCAGGCGGAGCCTAAGATGAGGCCCTCCCGGTTGGCGAGAAGCTCGCTCTTGGGCATGATGGGGAAGCGCTTAAAATACTTCAGGTGGCTCAGGGAGATGAGTTTGTACAGGTTCCGCAGCCCCGTCTGGTTTTTGGCCAGCACGATGAGGTGCTTGGGCATCCGCTTGCCCTTGCCGATCCCCCGGGTGAGGGAGGTGGTGAGCTGCTGCAGGCGGGAGAG
>JAFSFC010000033.1 GCA_017435425.1 Ruminiclostridium sp.
ATCCTGGGCAGAGCAGTCCGACCTGCCCGGAGTGGAAGGAAAGGAAGATACCCTATGATCATTCTTGCAGTAGAATCCTCCTGTGACGAGACTGCCGTGGCTCTGGTGAAGGACGGCCGGGAGGTCCTGGCCGACTGCATCGCCTCCTCTGTGGAGATGCACAAGATCTACGGCGGCGTGGTGCCCGAGCTGGCCTCCCGCAAGCACATCGAGGTCATTTCCAACCTGGCTGACGAGGCCCTGGCCAAGGCGGGCATCACCCGGAAGGAGATTGACGCCGTGGCGGTCACCTATGCCCCCGGCCTCATCGGGGCCGTGCTGGTTGGGGTGAACTTTGCCAAATCCGTGGCCTTCTCCCTGGGGGTGCCCCTGATCCCCGTCCACCATGTCCGGGGCCACATCGCCGCCAACTACATCGCCCACCCCGACCTGGAGCCCCCCTTCGTGTGCCTGTGCGTCTCCGGCGGCACCTCCCTTATTGTGGACGTGAAGAGCTACACCGAGATGGAGATCCTGGGTGCCACCCGGGACGACGCCGCCGGTGAGTGCTTTGACAAGATCGCCCGGGTTATGGGTCTGGGCTACCCCGGCGGTGGTCCTCTGGACCGTGCCTCCCAGGGTGGCGACGACAAGGCCTTCACCCTGCCCCGGGTCCACATCCATGACGCCCCCCTGGACATGTCCTTCTCCGGTCTCAAGACCGCCATGCTGAACCTGATCCACAACGCCCAGCAGAAGGGGGAGGACCTGCCGGTCTCCGACCTGGCCGCCTCCTTCTCGGCTGCCGTCAGCGATGAGCTGGTCCCCCGGACCATGTTTGCCGCCCGGCAGAAGGGATACGGCAAGGTGGCCGTGGTGGGTGGTGTGGCCGCCAATTCCCGGATCCGCCGGGATCTGGAAGCTGCCTGCCAGAAGGACGGCTGCAAGTTGTACATGCCCCCGCTGAAGCTGTGCGGGGACAACGGCTCCATGATCGGCAGCCAGGGCTATTATGAGTACCTGGCCGGAATCCGGGCAGGCACTGACCTGAACGCCTTCGCCAACCGGGACATCTCTTTGCAGTATTGAACCGACAGCTGTCCACAATAGGAGCACCCTTTGTGGACGAATCGGTGGAAAAAGTGGAAAACTCTCGGTAGAGTTTCCGCCTATCAGACCAAAATTCGGGAGCGGAACCCCTGATTTTCAAGGGTTCCGCTCTGCTATACCGTGGGTATAGCAAGAAAAGGTTGACTTGACAGGGACTTTGTGGTATCATATTATCCGCAAGTTTATAAGCTGGTATAGATTATTTGGTACACCCACCGCAGTGGGCGTGCAAAAAGCAACCGCGAAGCGGCGCTTGGCTTTTTGCAGAGCATCTTACCGGAGGAGCGAAGAAAAAAGTATAAGCTGGTATAGCTCAGTTGGTAGAGCATCTCACTCGTAATGAGAAGGTCGCGTGTTCGAGTCACGTTACCAGCTCCAAAAAAGCCTTGTTTGTCCAATGGACAAACAAGGCTTTTTTGCATACTGTTTTGCCGCCTGCACATACTGAACCCATCCATATCAAAAAGTGAGGGAATCAGTATGAACTTTTTTCTCAAACGGGCCGGGGAACTGGCGGAAGAAATGATCGCCCACCGGCGGTACCTCCACCAGCACGCCGAACTGGGCAACGACCTGCCCATGACCACCGCCTATGTGAAGGAACAACTCCGGTCCATGGGTCTGGAGCCGAAAGAGATCTGCCCCGGGGGTATCTTAGCTCTGGTCCGGGGAAGGAAGCCCGGGAAGACCTATCTTCTCCGGGGGGACATGGATGCCCTGCCCATGGGGGAGGACAACGACCTCCCTTTTAAGTCCCAGACCTGCAACGCCCACACCTGCGGCCACGATATGCACACCGCCATGCTCCTGGGGGCGGCACGGATGCTTAAGGAGCGCCAGGAGGAGCTGTCGGGCTGTGTGAAGCTTATGTTCCAGCCCAACGAGGAGGGCTTCCAGGGGGCCAAAGCCATGATTCAGGCGGGGGTCCTGGAAAACCCTCACGTGGATGCTGCCTCGGGTCTCCACGTGATGCTGGACGAGGAGGCCCCCGCAGTTGGGTACTGCGCCGGGTATGTCAGCGCCTCCTGCGACGGCTTCAAGCTGACCATCACCGGCAAGGGATGCCATGGGGCCATGCCCCATCTGGGGGTGGACCCCATCCAGGCAGGGCTCCACATTTACCAGGCCTTCCAGGGGCTGATGGCCCGGGAGACCCCGCCCCGGCAGACCGCCGTCCTGACCCTGGGCCAGTTCTCCGCCGGGTCGGCCCCCAACGTCATCCCCCAGACCGCCGTCCTCCAGGGAACTCTCCGGACCTATGACCGGGAGCTGCGGGCCAAGCTGGTCCAGCGGATGAAGGCCATCACAGACAGTATGGCGGTGGCCTTTGGAGTGAAGGTGGAATACGAGATCCTCTCCGATGTTCCCTCCTGCTACTGCGACCCTGACCTGTTAAAGAATCTGGTTGGTTATCTGGAGGCTATGGGAGGGGGAAAGGTGATTTCTGCGCAGCCCTTTACTGCCTCGGACGACGTGGCCTTCCTGTCGGAGGAGGTCCCCCTGGTCTACTTCCAGCTGGGGGCCAGGGTGGAGGGGAATCCCCACGGCCACCACAACCCCGGGGTCCTCTTTGATGAAAAGGCCCTGGCCTACGGTGCTGCCGTCCACGCCCAGTGTGCCTTTGAGTGGCTGAAGCACCACAGCTGATGGGGGGGAAGCCTATGAAGAAACGCTTTTTCTATGGCTGGTGGGTGGTGGCCGGGTGTATCCTCGTCACCATGACCATGGTGCCCCCCATCATGGCCCTGAGCAACAAGTACCTGATCTATGTCACCCAGGACCTGGGGATCTCCCGCAGTGCCTTCACCCTGGCCAATACCGTCCTTCAGGCCCTGGGCATCTTTCTGTCCCCCTTCGTTACCCGCTTCCTGGCCAGGGGGAATATGCGGGTCATCCAGTCGGTGAGTATTCTGGGTTACTGTGCCAGCTACTTCTCCTACTCTCTGGCCCAAAGCCCCATCCATCTGTATATCAGTTCCCTGTTTTTAGGGGTGTTTTATTTAAATGCCACCCTCATTCCTGTATCCATGATGGTGACCAACTGGTTCACCGCCCGCCGGGGCCTTGCCATGAGCCTGGCTATGGCGGGCATCGGGGTAGGGGGGACCATCTTCAGCCCGGTCCTCACCTTTTTCCTGGAGTCCTACGGCTGGCGGGTCTCCTACCGGCTCATGGCCGGTATCATCCTGGTCATCGCCCTGCCTGCCGCCCTCTTCCTGCTGCGGAAACGGCCGGAGGACCTGGGCCTGGAGCCCTTGGGAGGACAGCAGGCAGCGGCCCAGGGCATGGGCTCTGCCGGGGACTTTTCCCTTCGCCAGTCCTGGGGAACGGTTTTCTTCTGGCTCCTCCTCCTGGGGATGCTCACCAACGGCCTCATCAACGCCGGGGCGCTGGGCCACTTCCCCCCGGCCATGCAGGAGAGCCACGGGGCGGCCGTCCAGGCGGCGGTCATCTCGGCCTACTCCCTCATCAGCATTGGGGGCAAGCTCATCCTGGGGTGGATCAACGACCGGTTCGGGGTGGTGGTGAGCACCACCTACGCCTGCACCCTCTTTGGCCTGTCCTTCGTGTTTATCCTTCTGGCCGACCAGAGCGTGGCCATGCTCTACGCCATGGCGGTGGTCTTCGGCCTGGGCAACGCCATCGGTACCGTGACCCCGCCCCTGATCACCGCCGAGGTCTTCGGCAAGGAGAACTACAGCAAGGCCTACGGTATCGTCAACAGCTTTACCCAGGTGGGCCTGTCCCTGGGTTCCCTGGCGGTGGCGTCGGTGTATGATGCCGCCGGGTCTTACCGCTTCGCCTGGGTGATGCTGCTGGTTCTGACGGTTGTGACTTTGGCCTCCTGGGTTGGGGCGGTGCTCTTGGCCCGGCGAAAGAGATGACAGGCCCCTTGCCCTGTGGTATACTGGAAAAAATCACAGGAAAGGAGGGGGCGTATGTACCATTTACAGACCCGATGGAAGCTGGAGGATCAGGGCCTCTATTACTATGGGCTCCGGAACAAGGAGCGCTTGTTTAAAAACTTAGTCAAGATTACTAGGAAACAGCGGGAGATCATCCCAAGGCTTCCCGGGGAGTTATCAGAATCCCAGAAAGCCGCCCTTGGCCCTCTGTTGGGGGTCCAGGTGGTGACAGAGGAGGATCTTCGCCCCCTGCCTACCTCCCTCCGGGAGGCCCGGTTCTGCACCACCTGCTGCGCCAACGATTTCATCCTCCCCGGCCTGGAGTTTGACGAGGGAGGACGCTGCCCCCTCTGCCAGACGGCGGAGGAGACCCGGGATTTGGTGAGCATCCTGCCTGTCCTGGAGGACCTCCCATCTACGCCCGAGGGACGGTTTGACTGCGCCCTCTTTTACACCGGGGGCAAGGACTCCACCTATCTGCTGTACTATCTGGCCAAGGTCAAGGGCCTGCGGGTCCTGGCCCTCACCTGGGAGATCCCCTTCCTGTCGGACTCTGCCCGGGCCAGCATAGAAGGGGCCAAAAGGGCATTCCCGGAGGTGGAGTTTCGCAGTGAACGGCTGGAGGATGAGACCCTGCGGCGGTTCTACCGGAGACTCTATGCCCTCAGTGAGAACACCTGCGCCTGCCCTTCCCTGGCCTACGTCCTCTTCTACCCCATGATGGTGGAGCTAGAGATCCCATACTTTCTGGCGGGCAACGAGCCGGTGCAGATGTTGGGGCTGTACTACAATCATATGGCCCCCAAATTGGCCTATCGGTTTGGGGGCTCCAAGGCACTGCCCTTCCTGATGAACCTGGGGCGGGTCCTGACCCTTCGTCCGCCCCTGAAGCAGGGCCAGTTCCAGACCCTCATGACCATGAAGCAGCTGGCCTATGGGGACCACTGGGTCAAACGGCACAGCGGCTATGAGAGCGAGCTGGTGAGCAACATCGTGGCGGCCATGGGGGCGGTGCCCGAGTTGCTTCCGCCCCTCCGGGAGGCCATCCGCCGGTCGGACCGGTCGGGGAAGGTCCCGGCCTTTGTCCATCTGGATCTGGACAAGATCGCCGGGGGTACTTACCACTGGAACCAGGTGAAGGACATCCTGGTGGCAGAGTGCGGCTGGTGTCCCCCTCAAGAGGAGAAAAAGGCTCTCCACACCAGCTGTGCCATCGAAAAGTGTAAGGACCACACCCAGTTCCTTCGGTTCTACCACTGCCGGAGCAAGATGCTCCCCTTTTCTGCCCTGGAAATGTCCCTGGCCAGCGGCCGCACGGGGCGGACCCGGGAGGAGACCCTCTATGAGATGGAGCACCACCTGGGCTTCTCCCTGGAGGAGCCCCCGGAGTGCGCCATCATGCGGGGGTACTTAGAAGAATAGATGAAAAGCCGCGCCAGCTGGCGCGGCTTTTCACATGTTTAAGAAATAGATGCCGAAATTCAAGTATCCTGCAAAAGTGACCCACAGGAGATAGGGGGTCAGCAGCCAACCGGCGGTCTTGCGGATGGGGAAGAACCGGGCCATGCTCACCAGGATGAGGGCCCAGAGGAGGACCAGCCAGAAGAAGGAGAAGAGATACCACTTCAGGTTAAAAAACAGGATGGACCAGAAGAAGTTCACCCCCAGCTGGATGCCGTAGACCGTCAGGGCCTTTCGGGTACTGCCGTCGGGGGCCTCCGCCGTGAACACCAGGTAGGAGGCCAGCCCCATGAGGAGAAAGAGGATGGTCCACACCACCGGGAAGAGCCAGGCCGGGGGAGACAGGGGCGGCTGGTTCAGTTGGGAAAAGGCCTTCATCTCGCTCCGGGTCACCAGGGCGGAGAGGCCCCCCACCGCCAAAGGGATGGCCAGGGAGATCAGAAGGGGCTTCCATTTCACACGCACAAAAATCACCTCGCCTTAGTATACGGCTGAGGCGGGGAGAATATACGGCAGAAAAAAAGACGCCTGAAACAGGCGTCTTTTTTGAAGTTATTGGAGCCAGGGGTCCACACCGATGGTGGTGGAGCTGCTCCAGTAGGTCAGTTCCCAGTCGGTGGTGGTGTAGTACACCCCGTCGGCCGAGCCGCAGGTGACCTTGGGCATGCCCTTGGCGGTGAGAATGCCCACCTTTCCGTCGTAAATGGTGAGATCCAGGGTCAGGTTCCAGCCGTTTTCCAGGGAGCAGACGGCGTAGCTCTGACCGGTGCTCTTGGTATTGATACGGTAGGTACCCTCATGGCAGACGTCCCAGCACTGGTAGGCCATCTTGCCGCCGGGCTGGAAGACCAGGTAACCGGAGGACTGGATCATGCCCATCTGCTCCCGGCTGGACTGGGTCCAGCGCCAGGTGGCCACCTCCCAGGTGCCCTTCAGGTAGTTTTTGCTGACGGAGGAGGGGGAGACGTAGTTGACCTTGGAAGAAGGCAGGTCGCCTGTGATGAGGACGGTCCGGGTGGCGTTGTCCCACTTCACGGTGCAGTCGAAGTATTCTGCCAGATAACGGATGGGGGCGTAGGTTCGGTCGTTTCTGATGACGGCGGCGGTGTCCATCTTCACGGTGGTGTAGTCGATGTCCGGCTCGCTGTTGACCCAGTTGGCAGCGGCGATGCCGGTGGCTGTCCGACTTCCGATGGGGAACTGGATGGTGTTGGTCCAGGGGCAGCGGCCCTCGTAGGCCACGCCGGACTGGGAGAAGGAGGCGATGCGCTTGGCCCCGTCCCAGGCGACGTCCAGGCCCATGGCGTCGGCCACGGCACGGAGGGGGACCAGGGTGCGGTTATTTTGGTCGATGTAGGGTCGGGCGTCCGTCCAGACCACTTCCTTGCCGTTGACCTTCACGGAGATGTCCTTGGCGGCAGAGGCGGCGGGAGCCAGACAGGCGGTGACCATCACAAGGGTCAGAAGAACAGAAAGAATGCGCTTCATAAAGATTCCTTCCTTTTTTTTTGAGATGAGTCCAGTATACCGTTTGCTGACCGGGGTGTCAATGGCGGCGGGGAAGAGAAAAAACGACCGCCCGAAGGCGGTCGTTTTGGTATTCAGAAAGGAATTGCTTACTTCTTGCCCTTCAGGGTTGCCTGGGCGGCAGCCAGACGGGCGATGGGAACACGGAAGGGGGAGCAGGAGACATAGTCCAGGCCCACCTTGTCGCAGAACTCCACGGAGGTGGGGTCGCCGCCGTGCTCGCCGCAGATGCCCAGGCTCAGGTCGGGGCGGGTCTGACGGCCCAGCTTGGCAGCCATTTCCACCAGCTTGCCCACGCCGGTCTGGTCCAGGTGTGCGAAGGGATCGGACTCGTAGATCTTGGTGTCGTAGTAGTAGTTCAGGAACTTGCCGGCGTCGTCACGGCTGAAGCCGAAGGTCATCTGGGTCAGGTCGTTGGTGCCGAAGGAGAAGAACTCGGCCTCCTGAGCCACCTCGTCAGCGGTCAGAGCGGCACGGGGGATCTCGATCATGGTGCCCACCATGTACTTCATCTCCACGCCTGCCTCGGCGATGATGGCGTCAGCGGTAGCAACCACCACGTCCTTGACGTACTTGAGCTCCTTGACCTCGCCGACCAGGGGGATCATGATTTCGGGAACCAGGTTCCACTCGGGGTGCTTCTTCTGGACCTCGATGGCAGCCTGGATGACAGCGGTGGTCTGCATCTCAGCGATCTCGGGGTAGGAGACGGACAGACGGCAGCCACGGTGACCCATCATGGGGTTGAACTCGTGCAGGCCCTCGATGATGTCCTTCAGGCGCTCCACGGAGATGCCCATCTCGCCGGCCAGCTCCACAATGTCTTCCTCCACGGTGGGCAGGAACTCGTGCAGGGGGGGATCCAGGAAGCGGATGACCACGGGGCAGCCTTCCATGGCTTCGTAGATGCCCTCAAAGTCGCCCTGCTGGTAGGGCAGCAGCTTGGCCAGTGCCTTCTTGCGGGACTCCACGTCCTCGGAGACGATCATCTCACGGATAGCCTTGATGCGGTCGCCCTCGAAGAACATGTGCTCGGTACGGCACAGGCCGATGCCCTGAGCGCCGAAGGCACGAGCCTGAGCAGCGTCACGGGGGTTATCAGCATTGGTCCAGACCTGCATGCGGCGGAACTTGTCAGCCCAGCCCATCAGACGGCCGAAGTCACCGGAGTTGGGGTTGGCGGGGACGGTAGCAACAGCGCCGGCGAAGATCTCACCGGTGGAACCGTTCAGGGAGATCCAGTCGCCCTCCTTGTAGACAGCGCCGCCCAGGGTGAACTGCTTGGCAGCGTAGTCCACGGTGATCTCGCCGCAGCCGGAGACGCAGCAGGTGCCCAT
>JAFSFC010000034.1 GCA_017435425.1 Ruminiclostridium sp.
GCTGGTGCGCCAACCGCATCGAGGAGGTCCTCACCGGCAAGCGCATCATGCGTCCCGCTTACCGTGCTGTGGTGAAGAAGGAGCATTACCAGCCTGTTGCCCAGCGCTCCGCCGACATTTTCCATATGAGATAAGCTGACAGCCTGAGAGGTGCGGACGAAAGTCCGCACCTTTTTTGCGCAGAAATGTGACCAAAGGGTCCTGCCAAACGTGTAGTAAGTGAAAGGGGGGATGACCATGAAACATCTTCCGGCCAACACCATAGAAGAAGCCCTGGACCGGTACGGCGATCGGCTCTACCGTCTGGCCCTGGTGATGCTGAAAAGCCCCATGGATGCCGAGGATGCCGTCCAAGAGACCTTCCTCCGCTACCTGGACCGACTTGGGTCCTTTCAGGATGCCGAACACGAGAAGGCCTGGCTCCTGACGGTGACCACCAACCAGTGCCGGGATGTGCTGCGGGCCCGCCAGCGGCACCCCCAGGTGGCTCTGGACCAGGTCCCCGAGGAGGGACACCAGCCCCAGGACCGGGCCATCTGGGAGTCCCTCATGGCCCTGCCGGAGAAGTATCGCGAAGTCCTGGTCCTCCACGCTGTGGAGGGCTACCGGGTGGAGGAGATCGCCAAACTCATCGGCAAGACCCCCTCCGCTGTGAAAATGCGGCTGAGCCGGGGACGGAAACTATTGGAAGAATCCTTAGGAAAGGAGTGACTTTTTGTGAACAACCAGCGGATCAAACGAGAAATAGAGACCATAGAGATGCCCGAGGACATGAAGGCCCGCATCCTGGCCGGCTGCCGGGAAGCAGAAGAAAAGACCGTTCCGGCCAGCAAGAGAAAACACCCCTGGAAGGTGATCCTGGTGGCCGCCGTCCTGGTGGTCTGCGCCGTACCCGTCCTGGCAGGACAGGGGAACAGCCTCCAGAACCCCACCATTCTGGCCGACCATCAGGCGGTGGAGGATGCCGGGAGCCAGCTGGGGAGCTTCAGCTACGGCAGCCCCAACCGCAGAACCCCTCACAGCCTGGAGGAGATGACAGAGTCCCGCCGGATGAAGTGGGAGGGCTGGGAGTCTGAGGACACCATGAGAGGCACCGTGGTCATGGACATGACCGACTGGGTGGCCATGGAGGTCCTGGAGGCCGACGGTCCCGTGAAGGCCCGGGAGGTCTACGAGAGGGGCGGCGGGGTCAAGACGGAATACGCCGCCGAGGACCCGGCAGACCTTCAGGGGCTGGAGTCAGGCGCTGTCACCTGGGACCTGACCTGGATGAACCAGCACTACTGCTATGTGCCCGGTGCGAACTTCTTCTATCGCATCCAGGACCGGTGGGGGAATCTGCTGGGCGAGCACGCCTCGACCCTGTACACCACCCAGGATGAAACCGCCTGGTTCTCCCTGGACTGGACCTACGACAGCACCTACGCCTACGATGGTACCAACAACTTTGTGGCTGAGAGCGACTACGATCAGGTCTATGAATACACCACGGCGGTGGGCAACACCTTCCTCCTGCAGTTCTATGGGGACTGCGTCTGGGCGGAGTGCCAGACCACCTATGCCTGGGTGAGCCTCTACGGAGGATACCTGGAACCGGAACAGCTGGAGGAGCTGCTGGACAACCTGGGCTTGACCATCGGCGGATAAGAGGACCTGAAAAAATTTCAAAAAAGATGTCACAAAATGGCCCTCTGGAACGTTATATAGACAGAGGGCCATTTTCTTTTCTCAAAATATAATAAATTCTTAAGAATTATTTCATAATATCTTTATGGAACACATAGACCTGATAGGTTATACTAGTTTTTAATAAAATGCTGAAAAAGCATTTTATTAAGCCGCACTTGATGCGGCTTGCGGCATTTGCCGCAAAAACGACGTGCAATACATTTCTTGCCGCCAAGGGCGGCATGCCATTTCCATGGCATGATAAAATGATTCCATCATTTTATCAAGAAAAAGTATTATAATAAATCTATACAATGGCGGGATTCTAATTTGAAAAGACTGTCAAAAGTTGGGAAAGGGGGCTTTTCCGTGCATGAACTCCAAATTGTGGTGATCGGGCTCTTTCTGGTCCCGGTTTTTGCCCTGCTGGGTACCTGGAAAAGGCCCCTGGGGGAGGCCTGCCGGCGGATCCTGTTCACCGAGGCCATGGGCTTACTCCTCTACATCCTTCTCTATGCCCAGGTGGATATGTTCGGCTGGCAGGTCCGGTACTGGGGGAGTGTGAGCCTTCTGGAGCTGGTGTCCTACTGGCTGTCCGACCAGGGACAGGCCCTCCGGTGGGTGCTTCCCGCCCTCTGTGAGACCGGTCTGATCCTGCTGCTTTGTCGGTGGGTCCGGCAGCGGCGGAAGCGGGCCCGGCTGGCCCGATTCCATGCCATCGTAGGTGCTGACCGGCCGGGTGGAGAAGGCGGATGAACAAACGGCAGACCCTTTGGGGGCTGGTCCTGATGGGGGCAGCTTCCCTGGCCATTCTCTTTGCTGCCTGGCTGATCCTGCCCGTGCCGGTGGTGAAGGACAGCCTCCAGACCGAGCTTCTCTCCATCCATGTCTATGAGGAGGGGGGCTACCGGTCCTGGTATCCCCAGGATATGGTCCAGCGGCAGACCGCCCGGGCCATTACCGACCACATGGCCCGGTGCCGGGAGAGAAACACCCTCCGCAGAGCCGGGGAGGTCATGGAGGAGGCCCCGGCCATCCAAATCAATTTCCGCACCGAGGACACCTACCGGGTGGTCTTTCTGGGGAGCCGTCAGGAGCCCGGGAAGGCTGTGGGCTGGACGGCAGACCAGGACTGGGAGGGATTGGCCGCCTGCATCCAGGATCCCGGTGGACTGGCCGACTACATATTACAGCAGATCGGGGGAGAGCTCTCCCCTGATGTTTAAAAAGAAAGGGGGATACTCTTGAGAAAAGGGATTGCTTTGCTTTCGGCAGCTCTGCTGATCTGCGGCCTTGCCGCCTGCGCCCAGGCCGGGCAGTTGACTGGGGAAGAGGTCCCCTTGGATGCCCTCCGGGACCCGGAGAACGGCACAGTCATCTCTCTGGGCATGACCCAAGGCCGGGCCGAGGAGCTTCTGGGGGAGGGGACCTATCAGAAACCCATCACCTATCTGCCCGGCCAGATGGAGTTCACCCCTACCAAGGGTCTGACCGGCTTCGGCCAGACCAAGGGAGGCGAGCTGACCTTCGTGGTCACCGATGAGGGGACGGCCACCTATGTCTACGGACAGGGGGAGGGCCGCCTGGTCCTCACCTACCGGGAGGGGCGGGTGACCGACATCTGCCCCCACAGCCTGTACGGCCACCGGATGACCCAGCCCTTCCGGTGGCAGACCGCCGGGGACATCACCCACGGCAGCACTCTGGATGACCTGGAGACCGCCTGGCCCCAGGGGACCCTGTGGGAGAGTGAGCTCACCATGGACGGAAAGCCTCTGTCCCTGTATATGGTCCTGGAAGAGGACACCGCCCTGTGCTTCAGCCTCACGGAGGAAGCTGGGGTGGTGAGTGTCAGTCTTTCCGATAACGGCGTGGAACTGGCGGAATATATAGGGAATACGTCAACATAATTTTGCCGTATTCCCAGGTAATAAGTAATAGTGAATAGGTAATAGGTGTGGTGTCGCTATGCGACGATTTGAATCATTTCCGAAGGAAATACCGCACTTATTACCTATTACTTTTTACCTTTTACTGGAGGACAGGCAAGGTCGCCTGTCCTCCCTCATACACTCTTCCAGATACAGGAGGGGTTCGTATGGAGAAGAGACGGAAGGAAGGGGTGGGGGAGAAGGCCGCCCGGGCCTTTGACCTGCCGGGAGAGAGCGCCGGTATGCCCCGGCTGGAGCTCATCGGGGACCGTGAGGTCTTTTTGGAGGGCTACCGGGACATCCTGTCCTACAGCCGGGAGGAGCTGACGGTGGACGGAGGGAAATGGATGGTCCGCATCACCGGCCGGGAGCTGGAGATCAAGGCCCTTGGCCTGGGACAGCTGCGGATGGAGGGCTGGATCACCGGCCTGGAGATCCTTTGAAAGGGGTGGGGCCATGAAGAAGTTTATGGGTTGGCTGACGGGTACATTGACTGCCAGGATTACCGGGGCAGAACCGGAAAACTTTTTGAACATCTGCGCCCGGACGGGCTTTCCGCTGGGCCGGATGGCCTGGGTGGAGCCCTTCGTCCTGGAAGTGCAGGTGCCTGCCCGGTGGCGAGGGGACCTTCGCGCTGTGGCAGAGCAGGCCCAGTGCCGGGTGGAGGGGGAGGTCTTCCGGGGCCTGCCTTTTTTTCTGCAAAGGTTCCGGGGGCGGTATGCCCTTCTGGCGGGGCTGGTCCTCACCCTGGCCTTCTGCCTGGTGGGCTCCCGGTTCATCCTGACGGTGGATGTGACGGGAAACGAGACCATCACCGACCGGGAGATCATCAGCCAGCTCCGCCTCTGCGGGGTGTCCCAGGGGACCTGGGGACCGGGGGTGAACATCCGGGAGGTGGAAAACCGGATGATGCTGGCCATGAATGAGCTGACCTACTTCTCCCTGAACCTCTTTGGCACTCGGGCGGAGGTCATCGTCCGGGAGGCCCAGCCCGGCCCGACCCTGCGGGATGAAAAGACCCCCGCCGATGTGGTCGCCGGAGCCGAAGGGATCATCACCCACATAGAGCCCTGGAACGGGGATGCCCGGTTTCAGGTGGGGGACACGGTGGGGAAAGGGGATGTCCTGATTTCGGGAGAAATGCGCATGGACCTGCACCCCATGGTGTGGGAGGGGGATGCCGGCACCCGGCTGGTCCATGCCGAGGGGAAGGTCCTGGCCCGAACCTGGCGGACCCTCACGGCCAGCCTGGACCTGAATGCCCCGGGAAAGACCTACACCGGGGAGGTGTCCCACCGGTATGCCCTATCGGTGTGGGGAAGGCGGATGAATTTTTATCAAAACAGTGGAATTCCTTATGATAGATGTGATATAATAACCCGATTAGAGTCCTGGACCCCCTTGGAGGGCAGAATGCTGCCCATCCTCTGGGAGAAGACCACCTATCAGGCCTACACCCTCACCACCGCATCCATGGACCCGGCCCGGGCCGAGGCCATGCTGAAGGAAGAACTGATGGAGAACCTGGAGGGGATCATGAAGGAGGGGGAAGTCCTTACCGCCGAGTATGAGACAGAGCGGCAGGGGGATGTCCTGACCGTCACCCTTCTGGCCCAGTGCAGCGAGGAGATCGGCCGAACAGTGAAGATGGACACCGACCAGAAGGTCCGTCCCCCAAAAAGTCCCCTGGAGGACATGGTCCGGGAAGAAGAGAAGAACACGAAGGAGCAGAGCCCATGATCGAACAGACAGTCAGCATTGAACGGATGGAGGAAGCCATCGACATTTTTGGTTCCTTTGATGAGAATATCCGGCTTCTGGAAAAGGAGCTGGGGGTCCATGTGGTGGGCCGGGATGACCAGCTGAAGATCAGCGGAGAGGCCGAGGCTGTCATGCACGGCACCAAGGTCATCGAGAACCTCATCGGCCTGTCCGGCCGGGGAGAGGCCATCACCGAGCAGACCGTCCGCTACCTCATCCAGCTGGTGAAGTCGGGCAACGAGGACAAGATCCAGACGCTGGCTGCCGATGTTATCTGTGTCACCGCCAAGGGAAAGCCCATCAAGGCCAAGACGGTGGGCCAGAAGAAGTATACCCAGGCCATCAAGGAGAACACCATCACCCTGGGTGTGGGCCCTGCCGGCACCGGCAAGACCTACCTGGCGGTGGCCGCCGCCGTGGCGGCCTTCCGGGCCAAGGAGGTCAACCGCATCATCCTCACCCGCCCCGCCGTGGAGGCGGGCGAGCACCTGGGCTTCCTGCCCGGCGACCTCCAGAGCAAGGTGGACCCCTACCTGCGGCCCCTGTACGATGCCCTCTTTGAGATGCTGGGGGCCGAGAGCTACACCAAGTATGTGGAGCGGGGCAACATCGAGGTGGCCCCCCTGGCCTACATGCGCGGCCGCACCTTGGACGACTCCTTCATCATCCTGGACGAGGCCCAGAACACCTCCCGGGAGCAGATGAAGATGTTCCTGACCCGTCTGGGCTTCGGCTCCAAGATCGTCATCACCGGCGACATCACCCAGATCGACCTGCCCGGCGACAAGGTCTCCGGCCTGAAAGAGGCCATGCGGGTCCTCCAGGACGTGGAGGGCATCAAGATCTGCCGCCTGAACGACAGCGACGTGGTCCGCCACGTGATCGTCCAGCGGATCATCAAGGCCTACGAGGAAGACGAGAAGAACCGGAGCAAGAACCAGCCCGGAAATCATAAGAAGCACGAGCATAAGAAAAGTTTAGAGCAACCGAAACATTGACAACCCCTCCGTCTCGCCTGACGGCGAGCCACCTCCCCTTACACAGGGGAGGCTGAGGCGAGAGCGAAACCTCAAGGCTCCCTTGTGTAAAGGGAGCTGGCACGGCGAAGCCGTGACTGAGGGATTGTAGACTGGAGGATCCGAGCCACTTTGAGTATAGAAAGCGAGACATTCATGAGACATGATATTTACATCGATTGGGAGTTTGACGGGCCCAATCCCTACAAGCCCCTGCTGACCCGGGTCATCACCGCCGCCCTGGAGGCGGAGCAGGTGGACATCGGCTGCATGGTGGACGTCCTTCTCACCGACAACGAGGGCATCCGGGAGATCAACAAGGAGCACCGGGACATCGACAGCGCCACCGACGTGCTGTCCTTCCCCATGCTGGAGCTCACCCCCGGCGTTCCTCCCACGGGAGAGAATGAGGAGGACCTGGACCTGGAGACCGGCCTGTGCCCCCTGGGCGACATGGTCATCTCTGTGGACCGGGCCAAGGAGCAGGCCGAGGAGTTCGGTCACAGTGTCCAGCGGGAGATGGCCTACCTGGCCGTTCACTCCGTCCTCCACCTGCTGGGCTATGACCACCTGGACGAAGGCCCCCAGAAGGCCCAGATGCGGGCCCGGGAGGAGGCCATCCTGGAGAGCCTGGGCGTCACCCGTGACAGCTGGAACGAGGACCTGGACAAGCCCCTGGAGCCCGCCTTTATCCGGGAGGAGGAAGAGGAGGTCAAGCGCTGCGGCATCCTGACCATCTGCGGCCGCCCCAACGTGGGCAAGTCCACCCTGACCAACGCCCTGGTGGGGGAAAAGATCGCCATCGTCAGCAACAAGCCCCAGACCACCCGCAACCGCATCTGCGCCGTCCTAACCCGTGGGGACAGCCAGTTCGTCTTCATGGACACCCCCGGCCTCCACAAGGCGGCCAACCGCCTGGGTGACTACATGGTGGACGTGGTGAAAAAGAGTGTGGCCGACGTGGACGGCATCCTCCTGCTGGTGGAGCCCATCCCCAACGTGGGCGGCCCCGAGCGGGAGCTCATCGACCAGATCAAGCGCATGAAGGTCCCTTCCGTCCTGGTCATCAACAAGATCGACACCGTGGAAAAGCCCGAGCTGCTGGCCGTCATCGACGCCTACAGCAAGGTCCATGAGTTTGACGCCATCGTGCCCATCTCCGCCAAGCGGAAGGACGGCCTGGAGGAACTCATGGAGCTCCTGTCCGGCTACCTGCCGGAAGGTCCCCAGCTCTTCCCCCGGGACGTGGTCACCGACCAGCCCGAAAAGCAGATCTGCGCAGAAATCGTGCGAGAGAAGATCCTCTACTCCCTGGAGAAGGAGATCCCCCACGGCACCGCCGTGGAGGTCACCAAGTTCTCCGAGCGGGACTCCGGCATCATCGACCTCCACGTGACCATCTATTGCGAGAAGGCCTCCCACAAGGGCATCATCATCGGCAAGCAGGGGGCCATGCTCAAGAAGATCTCCACCATGGCCCGTGAGGACGTGGAGCGGTTCATGGGCACCAAGGTGTACCTGGAGACCTGGGTGAAGGTGAAGGAGAACTGGCGAGACAACCTGAACCTGATCCGCAACTTCGGGTACGATAACAGGGACTAATTCCCACCCATAAACTTCCGCCCTTCCCACACCCTATGGGGGAAAGGAGGCGGAGCCATGAACGAACAACAACTGCGGGACCTGTTCTTCCGGACGGGCCTGCCCGAGGCCTATGTCCTGGCCGGGGCGGTCCGCCGCCAGACCCAGGCCCAAGAGAGAAGGGAAGACCATGCGGCTCACCACCCAGGGGATCGTCCTCCGGGAAGTCAACTACAGAGAGGCGGATAAGATCCTCACGGTCCTTACCCGGGATTTCGGCAAGCAGACCGTGAAGGCCCCCGGCTGCCGCCGGAAGACCAGCCGCCTCACGGCGGGAAGCCAGCTGCTGGTCTACTCCGACATGACCTTCAACCAGCGGGGGGACTTCACCACCCTGGCCGAGGCCGATCCCCAGCAGCAGTTCTGGGGGGTCCGGGAGGACCTGGAGAACCTGGCTCTGGCCTCCTACTTTGCCGAAGTCACCGACAGCTCCTGCCAGGAGGGGGAGGACAGCGGGGAGATCCTGTCTCTGCTGCTGAACTGCCTCTACGCCCTGGATACCCTGAAAAAGCCCCGGGAGCTGGTGAAGGCCGCCTTTGAGCTGCGGCTGCTGGTCCTGACGGGCTACGAGCCCCTCCTGGACGGCTGCGCCGTCTGCGGCCTGCCAGAGCCGGAGGGTCCCAGGCTGAACCTGTCCCAGGGGGTCCTCCACTGCGCCCGGTGCCGGGCCGGTGTGGGGGGCGGGGTCTCCATGCCTCTGACCCAAGGAGCCCTGGCGGCAGCCCGTCACATCGTGTCGGGAAACCCCAAGAAGCTTTTTTCCTTCTCCCTGGCCCCGGAGAGTATGGCGTCCCTGGGGACGGCCGCCGAGGCCTTTCTCATGACCCAGCACGAGCGGGGCTTCCGCACGTTAGACTACTATAAGCAACTGCAAAGGAGCATCCAATGATGGACCTTTTTGAAAAATCTATGCACACCCTGGAGCTGCCCAAGGTCCTGGACCTGCTGGCATCCCAGGCGGTCACCGAGGAGGGCAAACGCCGGGCTCTGGAGCTCCGGCCGGAGACCGATCCCGATGAGGTGGCCAAGCGCCTGAAGGAGACCTCTGCCGCCGTGGATATGATGGTCCTCAAGGGCAGCCCCTCCTTTACGGGCATCCGGCCCGTGGCGGGCTCCCTTTACCGGGCGGACATGGGGGGCACCCTGAACACCCGGGAACTCATGGACATCGCCCGGGTCCTTTCTGCCGCCCGTTCTGCCAAGGACTACGGCGAGGGGGACAGCGAGAAAAAGACGGTCATCGACTGGCTCTTCCGGTCCCTCCACCCCAACCGTTTCCTGGAGGAGAAGATCACCTCCTCCATCGTGGGGGACGGGGAACTGGCCGACTCGGCCAGCCCCGAGCTGGCCTCCATCCGCCGGCATATGCGGGCCACCGAGAGCCGGGTCCGTGACATCCTGCAAAAGATCCTGTCCTCCTCCCAGGCCAAGTTCCTCCGGGAGACCATCATCACCCAGCGGTCCGGCCGCTACGTGGTGCCGGTCAAGTCCGAGCACAAAAATGAGATCCCCGGTCTGGTCCACGACCTGTCCGGCTCGGGCAACACCTTCTTCATTGAGCCCATGGGCGTGGTGAAGGCCAACAACGAACTCCGTGAGCTCCAGGCCAAGGAGGAGAAGGAGATCGACCGGATCCTGGCGGAGATGTCCGCCGAGGCGGCCTCCTTCAAGGACGATATCAACCAGAACTACGACCTGCTCATCGCCCTGGACGGCATCTTTGCCCGGGGCAGACTGGCGGGCAAAATGCGGGCCATGGAGCCTGCCATCTCCACCAGGGCCATTACCCTGAACAAGGCCCGTCACCCCCTGCTGGACCAGAAGACCGCTGTGGCCAACGACCTGTCCCTGGGTGACACCTTCGACACCCTGGTCATCACCGGCCCCAACACCGGCGGCAAGACGGTCACCCTGAAGACCATTGGCCTCTTGACCCTCATGGCTCAGTGCGGCCTGCACATCCCTGCCGCCGACGGCTCCACCATTCGTGTGTTTAAAAGAGTGCTGGCGGATATTGGCGACGAGCAGTCCATCGCCCAGAACCTGTCCACCTTCTCCTCCCACATGTCCAACATCGTGGGCATGCTGGAGGAGACCGACGACGAGACCCTCATCCTCTTCGACGAGCTGGGCGGCGGCACCGACCCCGTGGAGGGTGCCGCCCTGGCAGCGGCCATCTTCGAGAGCGCCCGGGAACGGGGGGCTCTGGTGGCGGGCACCACCCACTACGCCGAGCTGAAGGTCTACGCCATGACCACCCAGGGGGTGGAAAACGCCTCCTGCGAGTTCGACGTGGAGACCCTGGCCCCCACCTACCGGCTCCTGGTGGGTATCCCCGGCAAGTCCAACGCCTTTGCCATCTCCAAGCGGTTAGGATTACCCGACGACATCATCGAAAAGGCCAACGCCCGCATCAATGCCGAGAACATCCGCTTTGAGGACGTGCTGTCCAAGCTGGAGCTCCAGCGCCAGGAGATGGAGAAGGAGCAGCAGCAGGCTGCCAAGCTCCGCCAGGAGATGGAGCAGGCCTCTGCCAAGGCGCAGGAGTATCGGGATGCCCTGAAGAAGGAGCGGGAGAAGAGCGAGGCCGCCGCCAAGGCCGAGGCCCGGGCCATCATTGAAGAGGCCCGCCGCACGGCAGACCAGGTCTTTGCCGAGCTCAACGACATGCGAAAGAAGGCCAAGAAGGAGGCCGACTTCCAGGCGGTCAACGACCAGCGGGCCGGCCTGCGCCAGAGGCTCAACCAGGCCGAGGGCAAGCTGGGGGCCAAGGAAGAGGCGGCCCCCCCGCCCATGCTCCGCCCTGCCAAGCAGGGGGATGTGGTCACCATCCTCAAGACCGGTACCCAGGCCAACGTCCTGTCTGTGAACAAGGACGGAGTCCTGCAGCTTCAGGCGGGCATCCTGCGGATCTCTGCCAAGCAGGAGGAGGTCCGTGTGGTCACCGGCGAGACCCAGGCCCAGAAAGAGGCCAAGAAGCACATCAAGAAGACAGAGCACAAGCTCCGCTCTCTGGGGGCCAAGGCCGAGGTGGACCTGCGTGGCATGATGACCGACGAGGCCGAGCTGGCTCTCAGCCAGTTCATCGACCGGGCCATCGTGGGCAACCTCAACCAGGTCACCGTCATCCACGGCAAGGGCACCGGCGCCGTCCGGGCTGCCTGCCATGCATACTTAAAGCGGTGCAAGGGGGTCAAGAGCTTCCGGCTGGGCCGCTTTGGCGAAGGTGAGACCGGCGTGACCATTGTGGAGCTGAAATAAGGAAAAACAGCCGAAAAATACTGAAAAAATTGTGACATATTCTGCCCTCTGCCATAAAAAAGAGGATTGACGGAAACACGGTTTTTTGCTATTCTTAGGATAGTATTTTTTAGGGAAAGAATCTCGGGAGGGAATTTCTATGTATATCAAGCAGGCAACTGTCAACAACCAGGTGGGCCTCCATGCAAGACCTGCCACCTTCTTTATTCAGAAGGCAAACGAGTTCAAGAGCACCATTTGGGTGGAAAAGGACGAGCAGAGAGTCAACGCAAAGAGCCTGCTCGGCGTTCTCTCCCTGGGCATCATCAAGGGCAGCACCATCGATCTGATCGCTGACGGCGTGGACGAGAAGGATGCTGTTGATGCACTGGTGGATCTGATCAGCTCCGATTTCGCTGACTGATTCTTACAAAGAAGTCGAAAAGCGCCGCAGCTGCGGCGCTTTTTTTATCCAGACCATGCAGAACCGCTGCGCTGGGTTCTGCATGGTGTGAGCGGCCTGCTGCGCGTGCCCTTTGGGCACACTGGCAGGCCGAGGGATATGATCTCGGCGGCAGAGCCGCCGAAATCATCGGGCCGATGAGGGCATCGGCCCCTACAAATCGGGGGAGCGGTGCCCCGCCGGAGGCGATGAAAGGAGGCAGGAACATGACCTTTGACGAACTGAAAGACAAGGCCCTGAGCCTGCCTCTCAAGCCGGGTGTCTACCTGATGATGGACCGGTCCGGCACGGTCATCTACGTGGGCAAGGCCAAGGCCCTGAAGAACCGGGTCAGCCAGTACTTCCACGACCAGGGGGCCCACACCCCCAAGACCCGGGCCATGGTGGCCCAGATCGATCACTTCGACACCATCGTGGCCGGGTCGGAGTTTGAGGCCCTGGTGCTGGAGGCCGCCCTCATCAAGCGGCACAAGCCCCGATACAATATATTATTGAAGGACGACAAGGGGTATCCCTACATCCGGCTGTCCGTCAAGGACCCCTACCCCCAGTTCTCCATTGCCGGCCGTATGGCCGACGACGGGGCCCGTTACTTCGGCCCCTTCGGGGGACGGGGGGACACCCAGGCCATCATCGACGCCCTCCGGGGGGCCTTGAAGCTCCCGGCCTGCGGGAAGAAGTTTCCCCGGGACATCGGCAGGGAACGGCCCTGCCTGAACCACCACATGGGTCTCTGCGACGGCTACTGCCGGCCGGAGATGACCCGGGACCAGCACCGCCAGGCCATGGACCAGGCCGTCCGTATCCTGGAGGGCAAGTTCAGCCAGGTGGAAAAGGACCTGTCGGAGGAGATGTTCCAGGCGGCGGAGAACCTGGAGTTTGAAAAGGCTGCCGCCCTCCGGGACCGTCTCAAGGCCATCTCCCTCCTGGGCAAGCGCCAGAAGGTGGTGGCCGGTTACCTGGCCGACACCGACGTGCTGGGCCTCTTCACCGGAGAGGTAAAGTCCGCCATGGCCGTCCTCCACTTCAAGGACGGAGAGCTCACCAGCCGGGACCTGGAGGTATTCCCCACGGAAGGGGAGGAGCCGGAGGAGATCCTGGCCGCCTTCCTGGTCCAGTACTACGGGGAGAGAGGCCTTCTGCCCAAACAGATCCTCCTGCCGGAAAACCTGGAAGGGGAGACGGATATCGCCCGTCTTCTGTCCCGTCAGGCCGGACGGAAGGTGGAGCTCATCACCCCCCAGCGAGGGGCCAAGATGGATCTCATCCGCATGGCCCGGGAGAACGCCCAGGAGGAGGTCAAACGCCTCACCACCAAGGCAGAGCGCACCGCCAAGATTTTGACCCTTCTGGCCGAAAAGCTGGAGCTGCCCGAACCGCCCCACCGGATCGAGGCCTATGACATCTCCAACACGGGGGCCTCGGACATCGTGGCGGCCATGACCGTTTTTGAGGATGGCAAGCCCAAAAAGAACGCCTACCGCTTCTTTAAAATGAAGGATCTGTCCGGTCCCGACGACTACGCCTCCATGGAGCAGACCATCCGCCGCCGGTTCCGGCGGGATCAGGATGGGGATGAGCGGTTTGCCCAGCGGCCCGACTTGCTCCTCATCGACGGCGGCGACACCCATGCGGCGGTGGCCCGGCGGGTGCTCACTGAGTTCGGCCTGGACATTCCGGTCTACGGCATGGTCAAGGACGACCGCCACCGAACCCGGGCCCTTATCACCCCGGAGGGACAGGAGATCGGCATCCAGGGGGTGCCTGCCCTCTTTGCCTTCATCGGCCAGATCCAGGAGGAGACCCACCGGTCGGCTGTGGGCTTCCACCACAAGCAGCACACCAAGACCGGCACCGGCTCAGTGCTGGAGAAGATCCCCGGCATCGGGGAGTCCCGCCGAAAGGCCCTGCTGAAGGCCTTCGGCAGTGTAAAGAACATCCGGGCGGCAGACCTGCAGGAGCTGGAGCGAGTCCTGCCCAAAAACGCCGCCCAGTCGGTATATCATTATTTTAGAACCAAGGAGGAATGACCCATGCGTGTCATCACCGGTATTGCCCGTGGCCGTCGGCTCAAGGAGCCCAACGGCATGGAGACCCGCCCCACCACCGACCGGGTGAAGGAGGGCATCTTTTCCAGCATTCAGTTTGAGGTGGAGGGCCGGAAGGTCCTGGACCTCTTCGGCGGCACCGGCCAGATGGGCATTGAGGCCCTCTCCCGGGGGGCTGCCCACTGCACCTTCGTGGACCTGCAGAAGCAGGCTGTGGCCATCATCCGGGAGAATGTGAACTCCACCGGCTTTGCCGACCAGAGCACCGTCATCCAGGGGGATGCCCTGGCCTACCTGTCCCGGTGCCGGGAGAAGTTCGACCTGATCTTCCTGGACCCCCCTTACGAAAGCGGGCTGTTGGAAAAAGCCATGGAACTCATTACAACGATTGACATTGTGAGCGAAAATGGTATAATAGTATGCGAAAATGGGTCGAAGTCTGGTTGGCCCATGGTCGAAGAGCCTTATCGGATGCAGAAAGAGTACCGGTACGGCAAAATCAGAACAGCCCTCTATCGGCGCAACGCCGAGTGAACCGGCAGGCGCTGACGAAGGAGAGACAAGGTCATGAAAACCGCAATTTACCCCGGCAGCTTTGACCCCATCACCCTGGGACATATCAACATCATCAAGAGAGCCGCAAACGCCTTCGATAAGGTCATCGTCTGCATCTCGGTGAATTCCGAGAAGAACGGCGGCCTGTTCACCCCCGAAGAGCGTCTGGAGCTGATGCGCAAGTGCATCAACGTGGAAAACGTGGAGTTCGACATCAACAGCGGCCTGGTGGCAGAGTATGCCCGACAGAAGGGTGCGCGGGTCCTGGTGAAGGGTCTGCGGGCCGTGTCCGACTATGAGCAGGAAGTGCAGATGGCTATCATCAACAGCAAGATCAACCCCGATCTGGACACCATCTTCTTCCCCTCCAGTGAAAAGTATACCTATCTGAGTTCCTCCGTGGCCAAGGAGATGGCCCGGTACAACGCAGATCTGAGCGAATTTTTACCCAGGGAGATCCTGGAAGACGTCAAGAAGAAACTGACCGAAAAGTAAGGAGCGAATGGCAATGGCAGGAAGCATCGAACAGTTACTGGACCTTTTATACACCGAGATCGAAGAGGCAAAGAGCATGCCTCTGAGCAATGACAAGTGCGTCATCGAGCGTGACCGTATCCTGGATATGATCGACGACGTGAAGGCAGAGATGCCTGTGGCCATCCAGCGTGCTGAGGACCTGGTGGCAAACAAGAACGACTATATCGCCTCCGCCAAGCGTGAAGTGGACGCCATGCGCCAGCAGGCTGAGGAGTATGCTCACCGCATCATCAACCAGGACGCCATCGTCCGTGAGGCTGAGGCCCGTGCCGAGGAGATCATCGCCGAGGCCGAGGAGCAGTGCCGTCTGCTCAAGCGTGCCGCCAGCGAGTACTGCGAGGATGCCCTGCGCCAGGTGGAAGAGGCTGTGGCCGACGCTTACGACGAGGTCAAGCACTCCCGTGCCAAGTTCCGCAGCATCCTGGGTGGCGTGGATGCCGCCGAGCGCCAGCAGCCCCAGCAGGCTCCCCGCCGTGCCATGTACGACGCAGAGCTGGATGAGGACGATTACGACGACGAAGACTAAAAACAGACTCCCTGGAACCACTTTGTTGGGTTCCAGGGAGTGTTTTTTGCCGACATACATGCTGCCGGCAAAAACTGATGCAACTTGATTTCGCCGATTTCCGGCGAAACTCTGTGAGGCGAAAGAAAAGGGCCGGGATCACCCGGCCCTTTTGTTATTCGTCGTCAATAACTTCCTGATAGTAATCTGCGTCGATATATTCTTCTTCCATGAAAGGATGCTTCCTTCTCCACCGGCTGTGGACCAGACGGACCAGGAAGCAGACTGCCGTCACCAGCCAGGAGGCCCAGACCAGCAGGAGGGTAATGGTCCCGTGGCTCTCAAAGGTGAGCAGATCGACGGGACTCAGGCCGCCCACCAGCCAGCCGAAGAGGGCGGCCAGGAGCAGGCAGAGGCCCAGGGCAAGGTAGGTCCTTTTGGCCGACATGGGCCAGGTGGTCACCAGGACCACCACCGGGAGAAAGAGCATGGCATATACGATGAGCAGCCCCATAGGCGGCCTCCTTTCTGTTCTTTTTTCTTAGTATACCACAAAAACAGGGGGATTACAATCTCGGGAAAAGGCTTGCCTTTTTCGAAAGTCTTTAGGTAAGAGGGTCGCCGTCCATGTCGTTGATGAGAAGGATGTCCCCGGTCAGCAGGACGGTGTCCCCCTTGGGGATGATGACTTGGCCCTTCCGGCGGACCATGATGATGAGGTTGCCGTGGGTGTCCAGGGAGGAGATCATCCGGTTCCGCCAGGGGTCCCGGATGCCGATGGTCCGCTCGAAGAGGTGGACGCCTTCGGCCTGACCGCCGTCCCGTCCGCCCAGGATGACGGTGTCTCCGGGCTGGAAGATCGTGCTGCCGTTGGGGACCAGCTTTTCCCCCTGACGGGTCAGCAGGACGATGAGGCATTCTGGCGGGAAGTCCAGGTCCTGGACCTGACGGCCCACCCAGGGATGGCCCTGGGGCAGGGTGCACTGGAGGAAGTCGATGGGCATCTCCTCGGTGTAGTCGGTGAAGGTCTTCATGACGTCTCCCTCCAGGTCGATCATGCCCAGGATCTGGGCCACATAGGGGATGAGGGTTCCCTGGATGAGGATGGAGAAGAGGACGATAAAAAAGACCATGTGGTAGAGGTCCAGACCCATGTGGGCCGGGCTGGTCACCGCCAGGATGGAGAAGACGATGGAGGCGGCACCCCGCATGCCCGACCAGGACACCAGGGAAATCTGCTTCCAGGAGCTGCCGAAGGGCTTGAGCAGGAGGGTGACCACCAGGGGGCGGGCCAGGAAGGTGAGGAAGAGTGCCACCGCCAGCCCCAGGGGAGCCACGGCGGGGAGCTGGGAAGGGAAGGCCAGCAGGCCCAGCAGGAAGAAGAGGATCATCTGCATGAGGCTGGTGGTGCCGTCAAAGAAATTCACCAGGGACTGCTTGTTGCTGATGGGGTAATTGCCCATGACGATGCCGGTGAGGTAGACGCTCAGGTAGCCGTTGCCCCCCAGCATGGTGGGGGCGGCGTAGGCGATGAGGGCCACGGCCACGATGAAGATGGAATCAAACCCCTCGGTGGCGAACCGGAACCGCCGCAGGAAGGCCAGGGCGGCCATGGCAACCCCGAAGCCGAAGATCAGGCCAAAGGCCAGCTGGGCAAAGACCTGCCAGACGAAGGCCCCGCCGCTGGCGGCCTCCCCGTTCATGAGGGAGAGGACGATGACCGTGAGCATATAGGAGAAGGGGTCGTTGGAGCCGCTCTCCACCTCCAGCAGGGAGGCGGTGCCGTCCTTCAGGTTCAGCCGCTTGGAGCGGAGGATGGAGAAGACCGAAGCGGCGTCGGTGGAGCTGATGACCGAGCCCAGCAGGAAGCTCTCCAGGAGGGGGAGGTCCAGGACCTGCCAGGCAAAGAGACCCACCAGTCCGGCGGTGGCCACGGTGCCCAGGGAGGACAGGAGGATGGCCTTGACGGCAATGGGCTTTGCCTCGCTCCACTTGGTGCCGAAGCCGCCATAAAACATAATGAAGATGAGGGCGATGGAACAGATCTCCTGGGTCAGGTGATAGTCGTCGAAGTGGATGTTCACCAAGCCGTCCGAGCCGAAGAACATGCCCAGCAGGATGAAGGCCAGCAGGGTGGGCATGCCCAGCTTGCTGGTGAGCTTGTTGCTCAGGATGCAGGCCACGATGACCAGGGAGGCCAGAAGCAGGAAGTGGGTCAAGGGGATACCTCCGAATCATTACTTTTTATTATAGTTTACTACATTCGTAGGAAAAATGGAAGAGGCTGGGAGCGAATACTTACATTTCTATGACATGGTCTTAGGAACCTAAAAAACGGTTGCTTTTTACAGGGGTTTCTTCTATAATTAAATAACGAACGACGTTTTTTCGCTTTGTCTTCCAAGGGGAGACAAAGGTTTTTCAGAGAGGAAGTGAACCCATGGCCGGGACCTTTTCCCACCGCCCCGTCCTGCTGGACGAGTGCATCGACGGCCTGAATATCCGGCCTGACGGCATCTATATCGATGGCACCCTGGGCCGGGGCGGCCACTCGGAGCAGATCGCCATGCGCCTCACCCAGGGAGGCCGTCTCATCTGCATCGACCGGGACATCCAGGCCATTCGGGAGGCCGGGGAGCGTCTGGCCCCCTTTGCCGACCGGATCACCTTCCTCCACGGCAACTTCGGCGACCTGGAGACCCTCCTGGAAGAGGCGGGCATTCCGGAAGCCGACGGCATGCTCTTTGACCTGGGCGTGTCCTCCCCCCAGCTGGACGACCCGGAGCGGGGCTTTTCCTACATGCACGATGCCCCCCTGGACATGCGCATGAACCGGGACGATGCCCTCACCGCCTGGACGGTGGTGAACCAGTGGCCCCGGGAGGAGATCCGCCGGATCCTCTATCAGTATGGAGAGGAGCGGTATGCCCCTGCCATCTCCGGCGCCATTGAGCGGGCCCGGGAGAATGCCCCCATCGAGACCACCGGTCAGCTGGTGGAGGTCATTCGCTCTGCCATGCCCGCTGCCGCCCTGCGGGAGAAGCAGCACCCTGCCAAGCGCAGTTTTCAGGGCATTCGCATTGCCGTCAACGACGAACTGACTGCCATCTCCCGGATGATGCAGGCCGCCATCCCCCGGCTGAGAGTAGGGGGAAGACTGGCTGTCATCTCCTTCCACTCCCTGGAGGACCGGATCGTCAAGAGCGAGCTGGCCGCTGCCGCCAAGGGCTGCGACTGCCCCCGGGAGTTCCCTGTGTGCGTCTGCGGCAAGACCCCTCAGGTGAAGCTGACCCCCAAGAAGCCCATCCTGCCCTCCCAGCAGGAACTGACCGAAAACCCCCGTGCCCGCAGTGCCAAGCTCCGGGTGGCGGAGAAACTGTAACGACCCTGCCAAAGGCAGGATGAGGTGAAATACCGTGACTGAATATGCCTATGATGGAAATGCGGCGCTGAAGATGTCCGCTCCGGAAGCCCCGCCCCAGGGGGTCCAGGAGCGCAGAAGAAGTGCCGAGCCCAATGCCGGACCTGCCCCGGATCCCAACCAGGGGAAGGGTCCTGTCGTGACCAAGACCGAGCCGGAGCCCAAGCCCAAGGGCGCCCGGAAGCTGGCCTTTTCCGCCCTGGCTGTCATCCTGGTGATGGCCGCCATGGTGGTGATGATCCTGGCCAGCTCCGCCCAGCTTGTTGTGGTCAACGACGAGCTGGTGGGCCTGCGCAGCGAGCTGCAGACCCTCCAGGAGGAAGAGACCAAGCTCATGGCCCAGTACGAACTGGCCTATGACTTGCAGGAGATCGAGAAGCAGATGACAGAGAGCGGACAGATGAACAAGGTCCAGGCCTGGCAGACCTATACCCTGGAGCTGTCTGAGCCGGACAGCGTGGAGTACTTCCAGGGCTGGGACTTCCAGGAACGTCTGGCCGAGTTCGGCCGGAACTTCCTCCAGGCCGTGAAGGAATACTTCTGACCGCTGGCCGCATACCATTTGGAAAGAGAGAACGTGAGGGTGTGAGAAGGGATTCTTGCGCCCTCTTTTCCCGTACTATCCCCATACCAAGAAAGCAGGTGGATCCATGCCTTTTGAACGAAACAGCAAGGACCGGAAGGAGCCCCGTCCCAAGAGAAGCCGCCGGCTGGGCGGCAAAGGCCTCCAGCGCATCGTGGTGCTGGCCGGCATTTTCGGCGTTCTGACCTTCGGTGTCCTCTTCTTAAAGCTCTGGCAGCTCCAGGTGGTCCAGCATGAGACCCTGGAGGCCAAGGCCATTGCCCAGCAGACCCGTGAGGTCTCCTCCTCCGCCCACCGTGGCACCATCTACGATGCCAACGGAGCCATTCTGGCCATCAGCGGCTCGGTGAAGAACGTGATCCTCTCCCCCCGTGACGTCCACGCTGCCGCTGAGGTGGAGACCGTGGACGAGTTCGGCAACCCCCGTTCCGAGGCGGTCATCGAGGCCGAGAAGAAGGCCCAGGTCCAGGGGACCTACGACCTCATCGCCGACAACCTCTCGGCCATCCTGGGGGTGGAACGGGAGAAGATCATCGAGAGCCTGGATAAGACCGAGGACGCCTACGAGGTCATCGCCAAGAAGGTGGAGGACGACGTGGCCGACCAGGTCCGGACCTTCATCGACGAGAATGACCTGGAGGCCTGCATCTACATGACCGACGACTCCAAGCGGTACTATCCCTACTCCACCACCGCTGCCCAGGTGGTTGGCTTCGTCAATAGCCAGAACCAGGGCGCCTACGGCCTGGAGGCCCTGTATGAGAATGAGCTCTCCGGTGAGGACGGCCGCACCATCATCGCCAAGAACGCTGCCGGCACCGAGATGGGCAGCGCCTACTCCACCTTTAACGATGCCCTGGACGGCTACAACATCCACACCACCATCGACGCCAACATCCAGATGCTGGCCGAGAAGACCGTGGAGGAGGGCATCCAGAAGTTCGACGTGGTCAACGGCGCCTTCTGTATCGTCATGGACCCGGATACCTGCGCCGTCAAGGCCATGGTCAGCTATCCCGACTACGACCTGAATGACTATAACACCGTCAACGACGCCACCCTCCTGGCTCAGCTGGAAAAGGTCAAGCGCACTGGCACCGAGGAGGAGTATGCCAAGGCCCTCAGCGAGGCCCAGTTCAAGCAGTGGAGCAGTAAGTGCCTGAACACTGAGTACGAGCCCGGCTCCACCTTCAAGCCCATCGTGGTGGCTGCCGGCCTGGAGGAGGGTGTCATTGAGGAATCTGACACCTTCGGCTGCGTGGGCTACGTGGATATGGACGGCTGGAGAATCCGATGCTCCGCCCGAAGCGGTCACGGCACCCAGGACCTGCGCAAGGCGGTCATGAACTCCTGCAACCCTGCCCTCATCGACATCGGTCAGCGGCTGGGCGCCGAGAAGTTCTACCAGTATTGGGAGAACTTTGGTTTCACCGAGCCCACCGGTATTGAGCTCCCCGGCGAGGTGGGTTCCGTCTTCTGGCCCAAGGCCGAGTTCGTCAGCCCTGCGGGTATCGTCTCCCTGGCAACCGCCTCCTTCGGTCAGCGTTTCACCGTGACCCCCATCCAGCTCATCACCGCTCTGTCCGCCTGCATCAACGGCGGCCACCTGATGGAGCCCTACCTGGTCCAGTCGGTCACCGATACCGAGGGCAACGTGGTCAGCTACCACGAGCCCACCGAGATCCGCCAGGTGGTCAGCCAGGAGACCTCTGACCTGGTCCGCTCCTTCATGGAGAGCGTGGTCAGCGGCCGCAACGGCACCGGTAAGAATGCCTACGTCCCC
>JAFSFC010000035.1 GCA_017435425.1 Ruminiclostridium sp.
AGACCGCCATCGCCGAGGGCCTGGCCCAGCGCATCGTCAAGGGGGACGTCCCCGGCTCCCTGAAGGACAAGACCATCTTCGCCCTGGACATGGGTGCCCTGGTGGCCGGTGCCAAGTACCGGGGCGAGTTTGAGGAGCGCCTGAAGGCCGTCCTCAACGAGGTCAAGAAGTCCGAGGGCAAGATCATCCTCTTCATCGACGAGCTCCACACCATCGTGGGGGCCGGCAAGACCGAGGGTGCCATGGACGCCGGCAACCTCCTCAAGCCCATGCTGGCCCGTGGTGAGCTCCACTGCATCGGCGCCACCACCCTGAATGAGTACCGCCAGTATATCGAGAAGGATGCCGCCCTGGAGCGCCGCTTCCAGCCCGTCCTGGTGGCAGAGCCCACCGTGGAGGACACCATCGCCATCCTCCTTGGTCTCAAGGAGCGCTACGAGGTCTACCACGGCGTGAAGATCCAGGACGGCGCCATCATCGCCGCCGCCACCCTGTCCAACCGCTATATCACCGACCGCTTCCTGCCGGACAAGGCCATCGACCTCATCGACGAGGCCTGCGCCCTCATCCGCACCGAGATCGACTCCATGCCCACCGAGCTGGACGTGATCCAGCGGAAGATCATCCAGCACGAGATCGAGGAGGCCGCCCTGAAGAAGGAGACCGACGCCCTGTCCCAGGAGCATCTGGCCGAAATTCAGAAGGAACTCTCCGACATGCGGGAGGAGTTCAAGGCCAAGAAGGCCCAGTGGGACAACGAGAAGGGGGCCATCGGCAAGGTCCAGCAGCTCCGGGCCGACCTGGAGGCCGCCAACGCAGAACTGGAAAAGGCCCAGCGGGAGTACGACCTGAACAAGGCCGCCGAGCTCCAGTATGGCCGCATCCCCGAGCTGAAAAAGGCCCTGGAGGCCGAAGAGGCCATCGCCAACGATTCCAAGGCCCGTTCCCTCCTGCGGGACAAGGTCACCGAGGAGGAGATCGCCCGGATCATCCAGCGCTGGACCGGCATCCCCGTCTCCCGCCTCATGGAGGGCGAGCGGGAAAAGCTCCTCCACCTGGAAGATATTCTCCATGAACGAGTGGTGGGCCAGGAGGAGGCCGTCCGCCTGGTGTCCGAGGCCATTCTGAGAAGCCGTGCCGGCATTGCCGACCCGGACAAGCCCATCGGCTCCTTCCTGTTCCTGGGTCCCACCGGCGTGGGCAAGACCGAGCTGGCCAAGACCCTGGCCGAGGCCCTGTTCGATTCCGAAAAGAACCTGGTCCGCATCGACATGAGCGAGTACATGGAAAAGTTCTCGGTCTCCCGCCTCATCGGTGCCCCTCCCGGCTATGTGGGCTATGAGGAGGGCGGCCAGCTCACCGAGGCCGTCCGGAGAAAACCCTACTCCGTGGTCCTCTTTGACGAGGTGGAAAAGGCCCACCCCGATGTGTTCAACATCCTCCTCCAGGTCCTGGACGACGGCCGCATCACTGACAGCCAGGGCCGGACGGTGGACTTCAAGAACACCATCCTCATCCTCACCTCCAACCTGGGCTCCCAGTATCTGCTGGAGGGCATCAACGACCAGGGGGAGATCGCCCAGGAGGCACGGGACCAGATCGACCGCCTGCTGAAGCAGTCCTTCCGTCCCGAGTTCCTGAACCGCCTGGATGAGGTGGTCTGCTACAAGCCTCTCACCAAGGCCAACATCACCTCCATCGTGGACCTCCTCCTGGCCGGTCTCAACCGCCGCCTGGAGGACAAGCAGCTGAAGGTGGAGCTGACGGAAGCCGCCAAGACCTTCGTCATCGACAACGGCTACGATCCCCTCTACGGCGCACGGCCCCTGCGCCGGTACCTCCAGCACTCGGTGGAGACCCTGGCCGCCCGGAAGATGATCGCCGACGAGGTCCAGCCCGGCACCACCCTGGTGGTGGACTGCCAGGAGGACCAGCTGGTGATTCGATAAAACCTGATAAAAATGCCGTCCGAATCGTCGGACGGCATTTTTTCTGCAAAATATTGAAACAAAACCGGGCTGTAGTAGGATGATAGAAGTGAAAGGACCTTTCAGAAAGGGGGCGAACCCATGAAGCACACCCATCGGGACTGGGTCCGGTCCCTCTATGACCAATATGCGCCCGACCTGTACCGTCTGGCCCGCCATCGGCTCCGGGACCCGGACCTGGCCCACGACCTGGTCCAGGAGGTCTTCCTGACCCTGGTGGACAAGGCTGACCAGGTGCGGGACCACCCCAAGCCCATTGCCTGGCTGTTGAAGAGCATGGAGTACAAGCTCCTCCAGGAGTTCGACCGCCAGGAGAAGAAGAGAAACCGGGAGGCCCCGGACACGGAACTGACCTGGCTGGCGGACAGCTATGACCCCAGGGCCCACTCCCTGGATGAAATCCTGCCCGCTCAGCTGACGGACCGGGAGCGGACCGTCCTGAAACTCATCTACGAGGAGGGGCTGACCTACCGGGAGGCCGCCCTGCGGCTGGGAGTCCCGCCAGCCACCTGCGGCACCTGGGTCCACCGGGCCAGACAGAAGTGCAGAGACTATTTAAAGGAGGGAGAGCTATGAACCGTGAAGAGCTGTTGATGCAGTTGGATGATCCCGACACCCCCTGGGAAGAACTGCTTCCCATCCTGGATGAATTGGATAAAGAGGAGGGGGCAGTTCCCTTCGATACCCAGGCCGGGTGGAATGACCTGATGGCCCGGACGACCCGAAAGAAACGGACCTGGAGAAAGGTTCCCCTGGTCGCCGTCATTGCCCTGGTCTGCCTGGTGACCACGGTGGCCGCCGGAAGCTTTGGTCTCCACGAGAAGCTGGCCGACTTTTTTGGAGCCGGGGAGGAGCAATCTGTCCTCTTGGAGGAAGGGGTCTCCCAGCCCAAGGCTGTGATGCTCTCCGGGGCTATAGACGGGGTGAAGATCGAGATCCTCCAGGTGGTGGCCGACCGGGCGGGGATCTATGCGCTGTATGAAGCAACCCTTCCGAAACGGATCGATCTGCCGGAAGAGGTGGTCTGGGAAGAGTGTTTCCTGCGGCCCACTACCGAGGGGAACACGGGCTGGGGGGTTGGAAGCGACATCCTGGAAATTGAAGGGAACCGCATCACGGGCGTGGCCTACAGCCATGCCCTGGACGCCCCCATTGTGCCCGGAAAGGTGACAGCTGCTTTTGAAAACCTGGGTTACTGGGAGGACAACACCTTTGTGACCGTGCTGGAGGGGGAGTGGCATCTGTTCTGGAACCAGACGGAGATGGTGGAGAGCACCGTCCTCAACCCTGACCAGGAGGTCTGGGTTGGGGACAAGAAGACCACGGTGAACCGCATCTATCTCTCGCCCATCTCTATTTCGGTGGAGATCACTGGAACGAGAATCGAAGACCTACCGATTTCTCTGACGTTCCGGGATGGGACCGTCCTGCCTCTTGCTATGAGAGATTCACAATGCTATTCCTGGCACAGCGATTATCTGGACGATGTAAGCCGCCTGTTCTACCTACTCCCGGAACCTATTGATACAAAAGATGTGACCTCTGTGGTGGTGGGAAGTCCCATCCCTGTGCCATAACAAAAAGCCGTCCGATCATTCGGACGGCTTTTCATTATGTTTTAAGATTTCGCCTCGAACTGTGCCTGGCAGTTCCGGCAGGTGATCTGCACGGTGCCCAGACCCCGGGGGATGCGCATGGGCTGGCCGCAGGTGGGGCACTTGAAGTAGTAGTGCTCCTTGTCGGGCTGCATGGTCCTCTTTTTCTTGCCGAACCACTGGAACAGGTCCCGGATCAGGGCCTGAAAGCGGGCGTTTTCCACCTGGCGGTTGGGGGCGTTTCTGGACAGGAGCCGGAAGATCAGGTAGACCAGGGCCACCAGTCCCGGAAGCAGGAGGGGGAGGTAGAACCGGCCCAGGTTCACAAAAATCACCACGATGGCCAGCCAGAACAGGCTGTACAGGTCAAAGCCCGGGTGTTTCTGGAAGAAATTTTTCTTTTCCTGGTCTGCCATGGCCGTTCCCTCCTTTTTGTCTTGCTGTAATACTTTTTCTTGATAAAATGATTGCATCATTTTATCGTGCCATTCCGATGGCACGCCGCCTTTGGCGGCAAGAAATGTATTGCACGTCGTTTTTGCGGCGAAAGCCGCAAGCCGCATTGCGTGCGGCCTAATAAAATGCTATGAAAGCATTTTATTAAAAACTAGTATAACATATTATACGCCCGTAAAAAGGACAGTCAAGGCGGGATTCGTAAAAAAAGTATGAATTTCGTAAGAATCAGACCGGGCGTATACTGACTTCGCCGGAGGAGAGGATGCTCACCCGCCCGTCACGTTCCCGGACCCGCAGGGAGAAATCGGGCTCCAGGTCCAGGGCGGCAGCGGGGCGGGTTCGTCCCCCCTGGAGGATGGTGATGGGCTGCCCCAGGACCAGGGACCGGTTCCGATATACGTCAAAGAAGGGCCGGTCCTGGATGGTAGGGTACCAGCGGAAGAAGTGGTCCAGGATGCGTCCGGCCAGACGGCGGCGGGTCTCCGCCGGGTCGGGAGAGGTCTCGTAGACGGCCCCCGCCTCGGGGAGGTCTGCCGGGAAACCACCTTCCGGGGGGAAGAGGTTCACCCCAATGCCCAGGATGGCGTATTGGAGGCCCCCGGTGTCCGGGTCAATGGCCCCTTCGGTGAGGATGCCGCAGACCTTCTTCCCGTGAAGGAAGACGTCGTTGACCCACTTGATTTTGGCATGAACGCCGGGGGCCTCTTCCAGGGCCAGGGCCACAGCGGCGGCGGCGCAGGTGGTGAGGTACAATGCCTCCTGGGGGGCCAGTTTGGGCCGCAGGAGGATGCTCAGGTACAGGCCGGTGTCCGCCGGGGAGTAGAAGGACCGGTCCCGGCGGCCCCGCCCCGCCGTCTGGCGGGCGGCTATCAGGACGGTCCCCTCGGGGGCACCCTCTTCAGCCTGCTGGCGGAGGAGGGTGTTGGTGGAGGTGACCTCCTCCCGGAACTGGACGGTCAGGCCGGGATGGGTGCAGTAGGGGGAAAGATCGAACATGGGATTCACCTCGGAATAGCCCGGCCCACCCGGCGGCTCACCGCCAGGGCCAGGATGAGTTTCAGACAGTCAGGAACGACATAGGGAAAGACGCACAGGGTCAGGATGCCCCAGAGATCCCCGCCGTATAAGTCCCCATAGAGGAGGAAGAACCAGGCGGTGCCAAAGACATAGCAGGCCAGAAGGCCCAGGACCATGGCGGGGGCTTGAGGGACACCTCGGCCGGTCAGGGCCCAGTAGAGGAGGGCGGCAGCCAGGAAGCCCAGCAGATAGCCCCCCGTGGGGGTCATGAACCCGGCGGGGCCGCCGGAAAAGCCGGAGAAGACCGGCAGGCCCACCAGGCCCAAGGCCAGGTAGACCAGGACGGCCACCGTCCCCCGTCTGCCTCCCAGGATGCCCAGGGCGGCAAAGACCCCGAAGGTTTGCATGGTGAAGGTCACCGGCCCCAGGGGGATGGTCAGCCAGGCGCAGAGGACCAGCAGGGCGGTCATGAGGGCCATATAGGAAAGGTCTCGGGTCTTGCCCGCCATGGAACGCCCTCCTTTCTGATTCAAAAACAGCCGCCCAACCGGGCGGCTGTGAAAGGGCAGAGATCGTTATACCCGCTTCTGGAGCTTATCCATATGGGTCAGGAGGATCTGGGTCAGGTAGCCGGTGAAGGCACCGGTGACCACGGCGGCCACGATGAGGACAGGGGCATACCAGATCATGGTGGTGGTGCCGGAGATGAGGATGGCCATAGCCAGCTGACCGGCATTGTGGCCCAGGGCACCCAGGATGCTCATGAGCCAGATCTGGTTGCGGCTCATGATGCCCTTGAGCAGGGACATGATGACCCAGCACAGCAGGCCGCCCGCCAGGCTGTAGGCCATGGCCATGACGTTGCCGGCGATGATGTTGCCCAGGAAGACCCGGATGAGCAGGATGGCCAGGGCCTCTCTGCGGCCCAGGGTCCAGATGGCGTAGAGGGTAATGACGTTGGCAATGCCCAGCTTCACGCCGGGGACGGCGAAGGGCAGGGGGATCTGGGCCTCAATGAGGAAGACGATCATGGAAATGGCCGTGAGCATGGCCATGGTTGTTAATTTTCTGACGTTCATTATGATACACCATCCAGTTGGTTTTCGGTTTCGTTGGTGATAACTTCCACCACCAGGCTATTGGGAAGGCAGACGATGGGGTCCGCCGTTTGATTCAGGGGCTTGTGCTTCACGCAGATCTGGTCGGGGCAGTTGGCCTCCTCCATAAAGACGAAGCCGTCCTCAATGGTGACCACGTTGTAGCCGCCGTTTTCCCCTTCGAAGACAAAGGTGCGGTCCTCTTTCAGGGAGTAGGTGCCGTCCACCTCACCGTTCCAGGTGATGACCACCTGGGCGCCCTCCTCCCGAAGGGCCTGGATGACCAGCAGGCCAGCCACGGCGACCACCAGGACGGCCCCAATGATGAGCAGCCAGAACTTTGTGGACTTTGGGGATTTGGCCTCCATGGCGGCACCTCCGGAGCAAGGGATATATAACGATATCTTACTGCATTTAAGAGAGAATAGCAAGCCTTTTTCCCTTGACATTCAAGCAAAAATAGGATATGATTTCACCAAGTAAAAGGGAGTAGTCGGCACAGCTTCTGTGTATCCGAGGCGTCAATACACGGGCACGGCCCCGCTTCGGATTGAAATGGCGAGACTTTTGCAGAATGCGTGGGAGCATTGCGGCAAAAGGACTCGCTTTTATTTTTTGGCTTCCACCAAAGAAAGGAAAAAGGCTATGAACAAGACGAAAGAGATCTGGGAGCAGACCGGTTCGGATCTGCAGACCGGACTCCAGACCGGAGAGAGCGGACTGTCTGCCAAAGAGGCCGCCCACCGTCTGGAGAAGTACGGCCCCAACGAGCTCCGTGAAGGGGGCAAGAAGAGCACCGCCCGCATCTTCTTTGAGCAATTTTTGGATTTCCTGGTGATCATCCTCATCATCGCCGCCGGCGTCTCCGCCGTTCTGGGCGATGTGGAGAGCATGATCGTCATCCTGGCGGTCATCACCATGAACGCCATCCTGGGCACTGTCCAGACCGTGAAGGCCGAGGCCTCTCTGGACAGCCTGAAACAGATGTCGGCCCCCACGGCCAAGGTCCTGCGGGACGGGCAGATCGTCCAGATTCCCGGCCGTGAAGTGGTCCCCGGCGACATCGTCATCCTGGAGGCAGGCGACGCCGTTTGTGCCGATGGCCGTGTGCTGGAGTCCGCCAGCCTGAAGACCGCCGAGGCAGCCCTCACCGGTGAGTCCCTCCCCGTGGAAAAGACCGTGGACCCCATCGAAGGGGAAGTGGCCCTGGGCGACCGCACCAACATGGTCTTCTCCGGCAGCTTTGTCACCTATGGCCGAGGTAAGTTCCTGGTCACCGGCACCGGTATGGACACGGAAATGGGCAAGATCGCTGCCCTGCTGAAGTCTACCTCCGAGAAGAAGACCCCCCTGCAGGTCTCCCTGGACCAGTTCGGCAAGAAGCTGTCCATCGGTATCCTCATCCTCTGCGCCATCATCTTCGCCGTGAGCGTTCTGGTCCGGGGCGAGAACATCATGAGCGCCTTCCTCTTCGCCATCGCCCTGGCGGTGGCCGCCATTCCCGAGGCCCTCAGCTCCATCGTCACCATCGTCCTCTCCTTCGGTACCCGGAAGATGGCCAAGGAGAACGCCGTCATCCGCAAGCTCCAGGCGGTGGAAGGCCTGGGCAGCGTGTCCGTCATCTGCTCCGACAAGACCGGCACCCTGACTCAGAACCGTATGACCGTCCGCCAGCTGTATGTGGACGGCAAGATCATTCCTGCCCCTGAGGCAAACTTCCAGGACCCCGTCCAGGAGCCCCTCCTGCGGGCCGCCCTCCTGTGCAGCGACGCCACCGTCACCACCGACCAGCAGACCGGCAAGGTCCACGAGATCGGCGACCCCACCGAGACCGCTCTGGTCCGCCTGGGCGAGGACTTCGGCTTCGAGGAGGACGACGTCCGTGCCAACTGGCCCCGCCTGAGCGAGCTGCCCTTCGACTCCGACCGCAAGCTCATGTCCACCATCCACCGGTTCTCCGGCGGCATCATGATGATGACCAAGGGCGCCGTGGACGTGATGCTGGACCGCACCAGCCTCAGCACCCAGGAGCGGGAGGAGATCGAGCAGGCCAACCGCTTCTTCTCCGACCAGGGCCTCCGCGTGCTGGCCTTTGGCTGCCGCACCCTGGAGACCACCCAGGTCACCCTGGAGGACGAGAAGGACTTCCACTTCCTGGGTCTCATCGCTATGATGGACCCCCCCAGAGAGGAGTCCAAGCAGGCGGTAGCCGACTGTATCTCCGCCGGCATCCGCCCCATCATGATCACCGGCGACCACGTCATCACCGCCTCCGCCATTGCCCGGGAGATCGGCATCCTGACCCCCGACACCAAGGCCGTGGAGGGCGCTATCGTGGAGACCATGACCGACGAGGAGCTCCGAGCCTTTGTCCCCGATGTCTCGGTCTACGCCCGTGTGTCTCCTGAGCATAAGATCCGCATCGTCCGGGCCTGGCAGGACCGGGGTGCACTGGTCGCCATGACCGGCGACGGCGTCAACGACGCCCCTGCCCTGAAGCAGGCCGACATCGGCGTGGCCATGGGCATCACCGGCACCGAGGTGGCCAAGGACGCTGCAGGCATGGTCCTCACCGACGACAACTTTGCCACCATCGTCCAGGCAGTGAAGAACGGCCGTAACGTCTACGCCAACATCCGCCGTTCCATCCAGTTCCTCCTCTCCGGCAACATGGCCGGTATCCTCACCGTCCTGTATGCCTCCCTGCTGAGCCTGCCGGTCCCCTTTGCGGCAGTTCACCTGCTGTTCATTAACCTGCTCACCGATTCCCTGCCTGCTATCGCTCTGGGCCTGGAGCCCCACAACGATGCGGTCATGAAGGACAAGCCCCGTCCCCGCAGTGAGGGCATCCTGACCAAGGAGTTCCTGACCAACGTGGGCCTGGAAGGTGCCGTCATCGCAGCGGCCACCATCGTGGCCTTCCATCTGGGCCTCTCCAACGGCGGTGAGACCATGGCCATGACCATGGCCTTTGCCACCCTGTGCCTGTCCCGCCTGTTCCACGGCTTTAACTGCAAGGCAGCCGAGCCCGTCCTCTTCACCAAGAAGTTCTTCAACAACAGCGCCCTCCAGGGTGCCTTTCTGGTGGGTGCGGTCCTCCTGTTCGCCGTCCTGCTCATTAAGCCCCTGGCCGGTGTCATGCAGGCTGTGGCCCTGCCCCTGCCCATGCTCCTGGCCATCCCCGGCCTGGCCATCGGCTCCATGCTGGTCATCCAGCTGCTGAAGGCCGTCCGCACCAAGCTGAAGAAGTAAAACCAAACCAAAACAGCACCGCCATAGGCGGTGCTGTTTTTTGTCAAAAAATGATTTACAAAAGATTCAAAAGTTGGTATAATGACGATAGACTTACTAGGGAAGGAGCGAGGAATATGAAGGGAAAGCGGATCATCCACCCCGTGGATATCCAGGATCGTGATGGCTTCCTCCGGTTCCTCACCGACCAGGCCCGGGAGGGCTGGGAGGCCGTGAACGTGGGGCTCAATGCCACCTGGTTCCGAAAAACCGACCGTCCCCCCAGAGGATACACCATGTGGATCAACCCCAACGGCGGGGAGCTTCGAGACCCTGCCAAACGGGCTATGTTTGAGTCCCGGGAGGATGTGGAGGCAGAGAACGCCAAAATTCTGGAACACAGCGGGCCTATCCCGGAGGACTGGAAGAAGGTGGGCTCTCCCCATTACAGCCTGGTCATTTACGCCATGCCGGAACCTGGCGCCGCCGTGGAGAGCGACTGGGAATGGGAGGCACTGGAGAACTATGCCATCTTCAACCCCGGGGGCATTGACATATTCCGGGGTATCAAGGGCCTCATTGTACCCGTGGCCGCCCTGGCCATGCTGGTGACCAGCGGGATGTCCCTGGACATCCATGGGTATCTGGTACCCCTTCTGATTCTCGTTTTCATCCTGCTCATTGCCCTGACGGCCTTCGGGGCAGAGATCCTCTCCGAGCGGGTCCTGGCCCAGCACCGGTCCGGCCTGATTGAAGCCCGGCGGATGGGACGGCATTACACCACCCCGGAAGAGGTGGCCCGAAAGATTCCCCTGAAAAACAAGCTGGAGTTCTGGGCCAAGAGACTGAAGATCGCAGAGATCGGTCTGCTTGTGCTGATGCTCCTCATTTGGTTCTGAAAGGAGGATTCCTATGGAGACCAAACGTGTGACCCACCCTGCCGACCTGCTGGACCGGGAGGGGTTCCTGCGATTCCTGAATGACCAGGCCCGGAAGGGCTGGGCCGTCCAGGAGATCGGGGCCTTTTCCTCCCTCTTTCAGAAGACCGACACCCCGCCCAGGGGCTTCACCATGGCCTATGACCGGGATAAGGTCTGGCCCTATGAGAACCAGGAGGGGTATCATATCGTTCCTTGCTCCCTGGAGGGATTTGCGGTGTACCCCACCGATGAATTGGTCCTGCCTGACCCTACCTGGCCGGAGCAGGTGCTGGATGAGGGCGGCGGAAACGCCCCCAGTCTGGCCTTTGGGAACCGCTTCCGGTCCTTGCCTCTGGTGCTGCCCTTTGTGGTCCTGCTGGACCTGCTGGGGGTGGAGCTGAGCAGATGGGGTACCATCAGCAGTGTTCCCATTGAGGGGCCCATGTTCTGGGTCCTGCTGGCCCTGTGTATTGTGGCCCTGTCCGGGGCGGTTCTGATGCTCTGGACGGAGCATGGCCACAAAAAAGGCCTCCAGGCAGCATGGGAGAGGAAGACGGTCTACCGCCCCAGCGAACGGCTGACCAAGCTGACCTGGCTGAAAAACCGCCTGGTGCGGGTCCAGACCGCCCTGTCGGTGCTGACCTTTGTCCTCTTTTTGATATTCAGTTCCATCGCCTCCGGGACCATACGATTTTGAACAAAAACAAGACCTCGGCCAATCGGTCGAGGTCTTGTTTTTCTTGTTTTAGAAGGGGTCAGGATCGCTGGGCTTCTTGCCGTGGAGGGCTTCGTCGGCCTCCCGCAGGCGGCGGGCGGTCTCAGCTTCCCGCTCTGCCTGGAGGCGGGCGCGCTCCTCAGCATCCTTCTGGGCACGCTCCTGCCGCTGGAAGCGGAGGGCTTCCTTCCGGGCCTCCAGCTCCTCGGCGGGGCCAAAGACCAGGGCGAAGTCCTCAGCGGGCATGGTCTCAAACTCCAGCAGGTACTGGGCGGTGCGCTCCAGCTCCTCCCGGTGGGCGGAGAGGATGTCCTTGCAGCGCTGGTAGTTGGCGTCCAGAATGGCCTTGATCTCCCTGTCGATCTCCCCGGCCACTTCCTCGGAGTAGCTCCGGGCCTGGGACATGCTGCGGCCGATGAAGACCTCCTGGTCGCTGTCGTAGCTGATGGCGCCCAGACGGTCGCTCATGCCGTACTTGGTGACCATGCTACGGGCGATGGCGGTGGCCCGCTCCAGGTCGTTGGAGGCGCCGGTGGAGATGTCTCCCAGCACCAGCTCCTCGGCCACACGGCCGCCCAGCAGGGTGGCGATGCGCTCGGTGAGCTCCCGCTTGGACTGGTACATCTGGTCCTCTTCGGGCAGGGAGATGGTCATGCCGCCGGCAGCGCCACGGGGGATGATAGTGATCTGATGGACGGGGTCCTGGCTGGGCAGCTCGTGGATGACCACGGCGTGACCGGCCTCGTGGTAGGCGGTGAGCTTCTTGGCCTGCTCGGGGACCACCCGGCTCTTCTTTTCCGGGCCTGCGATGACCTTCAGCATGGCCTCGTGGACCACTTCCATCTGGATGAAGGGCTTTCTTTCCCGGGCGGACAGGAGGGCGGCTTCGTTGAGCAGGTTTTCCAGGTCGGCGCCGGTGAAGCCTGCGGTGGCCTGGGCGATGGTGTGCAGGTCCACGTCCTCGGCCAGGGGCTTGTTCCGGGCATGGACCCGAAGGATCTCCTCGCGGCCCTTGATGTCGGGCAGGCCCACGTAGATCTGGCGGTCAAAACGGCCGGGACGCAGGAGGGCGGGGTCCAGGATGTCGGCACGGTTGGTGGCCGCCAGGACGATGACACCCTCGTTGGAGCCAAAACCGTCCATCTCCACCAGCAGCTGGTTCAAAGTCTGCTCGCGCTCGTCGTGGCCGCCGCCCAGACCGGCGCCGCGCTGGCGGCCCACCGCGTCGATCTCGTCGATGAAGACGATGGCGGGGGAAGTCTTTTTGGCCTGTTCAA
>JAFSFC010000036.1 GCA_017435425.1 Ruminiclostridium sp.
GGGCTCACCGATGAGGACGGGGTTGTTCTTGGTCTTGCGGGAGAGGATACGGATGACATTGCGGATCTCGTCGTCCCGGCCGATGACCGGGTCCAGCTTGTTCTGCCGGGCCCGCTCCACCAGGTCGGAGCCGTACTTTTTCAGGGCATCGTAGGTCCCCTCGGGGTTGTCGGAGGTGACCCGCTGGTTGCCCCGGACAGAGGACAGGGCCTGGAGGGCACCCTCCCGGGTGATGCGGTAGTCAGAGAAGATCTTGCCCAGGCCGCGGTCTGCCGTGTCCAGCAGACCCAGGAAGAGGTGCTCCACGGAGATGAATTCGTCCTTCATCTCCCCGGCCACCTGCTCGGCCCGGTTCAGGGCCTTGTCGGTGTCGTTGGAAATATAGACCTTTCCGGCCTCCCGTCCGCCGGAGCTCACCTTGGGCTGGCGGTCCAGCAGGTCCTTGGCGGCGGCCAGGAAGGAGGGCAGGGTGACCCCCATGCCAGCCAGGAGCTGGGGGATCAGGCCCGCCTCATCAGCCAGGAGAGCACACAGGAGGTGGATCTGTTCGATCTGGGGATTGCCGTACTCCTGGGCCAGGGCCTGGGAGGTTCGGATGGCTTCTGCGGATTTTTGAGTCAGCTTTTCTGCGTTCATATGGGGGACACTCCTTTCGGAAGATAGATTTTTAAGAATACCCCCTCTTCTTTTCTGTAGGAAAGGGCGCCGGGTCAGCCCGACGCCCTCACCAGGGGGTTCCTAAATAAGGATAGAGAAAAGAGAGGAGTTAAGAAGATAGCAGATCAAAGAAGAGGAGGTAGTTCGTTGGGGTATCCTCGGGGAAGCCGGGTCGATGGCTTTCACTCGCCGCCGGCGAGTGCTGATTTTCTTCCCGGTCATCTCCGATTCACTGGGGATATCATAGCGTAAGTTTGTGAACAAAACTTGCTAAATATATGTCTAAATTGTAAACGTTAGCACTCCGCCTCCATGAGTGCTAAATCTGCAGCAACAAAGGAGAGGGCACTGCAAACCTCTGCAGCGCCCTCTCGTTATCCTTCCTTCACTTCCGCCAGCACTTCGGCCAGGGCCTGATAGGCCTCCAGCAGGGCGGGGGTGTCCTCTCTCACCTTCTCCAGGTCTCCCCCCCGGGCGGCCATCTCCAGGCCCTCGGCCCGGTCTCCCAGGTCCATGGCGCCGATCCACCGGGAGGCGCTCTTGAGGCTGTGGACCTCAATGGCATAGTCCTCCCACTGCCCGGCCCGGAAGGTGTCCCGGATCCGTCGGATCTTTCCCGGGATCTGTTCCCGGTACATGAGAAGGGTCTTCCGATAGACCTCCGCCGTGCCGCAATAGCCCATGCCCTGCTGGACATCCACACCCTGCAGGTCGGCCAGGTCCTGGGGCAGAGGCCCAACCTCGGCCAGAACCACAGGCCGGCTGGGGGCCTTCTGTTTGTCCTCCGGGATCCAGGTCTTCAGAGCCTGGTCCAGGGCATCCAGAGCCACTGGCTTGGAGACAAAGTCGTTGAAGCCGTTTTCCAGGAAAAACTCCCGCATGCCCTTCATGGCGTTGGCCGTCAGGGCCACGATGGGCACCACGGCGAAGTAGGGGTCCTTGTTGCCCATCTCCCGGATGCGCCGGGTGGCCTCCACGCCGTCCATGTCGGGCATCATGTGGTCCATGAGGACCAGGTCAGGCCAGACCTGGGTCATCTGCTTCAGGGCCTCCTGACCAGACCGGGCAGTGTAGACCTCCATCTCATAGGGCCGCAGCAGACCCTGGCAGACCTTCAGGTTCAGAGGCTGGTCGTCCACCACCAGCACTGCCGCCTCAGGGGCAGTGAAGCTGTTGACGAACCGATCACTCTCCTGGGCGGTCTTGCCCTTATAGGGACCGCAGGGGGTGGGATCCAGCACCTTTTGAGGAATCCGGACCCAGAAGTCGCTGCCCACGCCGTACCGGCTGTCCACACCGATCTGGCCGTCCATGAGCTCGGCCAGGTTCTGGCAGATGGTGAGGCCCAGGCCGGTGCCCTCGATGTGGCGGTTGGCGCCCCGGTCCAGACGGCCATAGCTGCGGAAGATGTAGGGCATATCCCCTTCCCGGATGCCCACGCCGGTATCCATCATGTGGATAACCAGGATGCCATCCTCCCCTTCCGGCTCCCAGGTGACCACCAGGGTCACGGAACCGGTGTTGGTATACTTCACAGCGTTGGAGCCGAAGTTCATGATGATGTGACTGATGTTCACATCGTCGCCAAAGAGGGCAGCGGGGATGGTCTCGTCCACCCGGGCGGTAAAGGTGAGCTTCTTCTCCTGGGCCCGCATGGAAAGAACGGTGATGGCATCGTGGAGGACCGACAGGATGTGGTACCGCTCTGGCTTGAGCTCCATCTTGCCTGCCTCGATCTTGGACAGGTCCAGGATGGAGTTGATGTTCTCCAGGAGGATCCGGCCGCTGCCCCGGATGTCCCGGAAGCAGTTGTCCTTCTCTTCCCCGTCCTCCTCCCGGAGGCCCAGCTCGGACATACCCAGGATGGCATTAAGGGGGGTGCGGATGTCGTGAGACATGTTGGCCAGGAACTGGGACTTAGCCTGGCTGGCGGCCTCGGCGGCCTCGGCCATGACCCGGGCCTTTTCCTCCTCTTTCCGCAGGTTCACGGTGAGGGTGTCATCCTCGAAGACCCACAGGGTCTTGGGGGTCTGCTCCGAATAGCCTGACATGGGCAGGATGCGCATGGTCAGCCAGGTATCGTCTTTCTTGTGATAGGTCAGCTCGATCTGGTCCTTCCGGGCCAGTTCCCGCCGGATGCGGTCCACCTGGACGAATTCCCGGAAGGCCAGTGCATCCTCTTCTGCCACCAGGGTCTCTGCATACAGGTCCATGGTGGCCGTAAGCCGGTGATCCGCCCGGTCCAGCAGGCGGGCAAAGTAGCCGGGCACCTTGATGCTCCGGGCCCTGTCCTCGTTCAGGTCCACCACATAGATGCCCTGGTAGTACTCGGAGATGACGTGGACGAAGTCCAGCTCGTCCTCGGATTCCGCCAGCTCTCTGGCCCGGAGGAAGAGGGCCTTTTCCTTCTCCTCCAACCGGCGTTTCTCCTCCAGCTGCAGGCGCTTGGCCTCAGTGACCTGGTGAATGAGGCAGTTACACTTGATCTGATGGGTGGCAGAGTCCCGCACATAGTAGAGTTCGGCGGAATGCCACTGGTACTCCCCGTTGTCCCCTTCCACCTGGTAGTCCAGGACCCGCCGGGTCTCCCCGGACAGGAAGGCGCTGATGAGGGAGCTGCGCTCCATGGCACGGAGGTAGTTCTCCCGGTCCCGGGGGTGGACGGTGGGGGCCACCAGGTCCCGGATGAAGGCCGTGTAGGTCAGGTGCTCCTGGCCGGCCAGGTGGTCGTAGGCCTCCCGCCCCCAGAGCATCCGCCAGCGATCCTCTTCCAGGGCAAACTCCAGACCGGCCACGGTACCCTCCATCATGCGGCTGAGGAACTTGTCGGCAGCTTCCTGCCGGTGACGGGCCTGGACCTCCCGGGTCACGTCCCGGATGGTGCCGATGGCCTCCACACCCTCATGGTCCGACATGGGTTCCACCCGCAGCTGGATCCAGGTCTCCTCCTGGTCCATGGTGCAGACCTCCACCTCGCTGTCCTGTCCCAGGGCGGCCTGCTCCAGTGCGGAGAGCAAGGGGGCCTCCCACTGGGCCGAGCAGTTCAGTTCGGTCAGCAGTTGGAGGGGGGTATACAGATCTATTTTCATCTGGTGTCCCTGACCTTTTTCCGGGGTCAGCAAACGGAGCATGCCATCGGGCAGCAGCTCAAAGACCCGGACAGAGGAGCCGGGCAGGGCGGCATTCATGAGGGAGTTCTTTCGGGCCACCTCCTGGTAGAGCTTGGTCTGGGCCATCTGCTCCCGGGAGGCCTGGTAGAGAAGGACGGCCACCATGGCCACGGCGTAGATCATCACCAACACCGTATAGGCCAGGCCGGAGGGGATGATACCCACAGCCTGGGTCACCGACCGCTCCTGGGCAGCCACATAGAGACTCCACCCGGGCAGGCCGGTGTTTTCTGCGCAGAAGTACTCCGGCCCATCCTGGGTCTTACGGGACAGGACCTGGAACTCCGCCCCTTCGGTCTCCTCCTTCAGCAGGGCAGCCTGGCTCTGGGCCAGATAGCCGGCGTTGTAGAAGTTCTCTCCCAGGGTGCCTTCCTCCCAGGTATTCAGCAGGATGGTACCAGTATAGGTCTCAAAGACCACCACCCCCTGATCCCCCTCCAGGAAGCCCCGGAAAAAGGCGCCGCCGAAGAGGTCCTCCAGGGCCATGGTTCCAAAAAGATGGGCCTGGGTGCCGGGAATCTCCACATAGATCCGGACAGCCCAGGCAGGGCCGTCAGACAGGGTCAGGACTTCCGCCCGGCCCAGGAGGAATTCCCCGCCCGACCCCCGGCAGACTTGGGCCTCAGCCCAGTCCGTGGGCTGCTGATAGGTGCCGTCGCTGAAGATGGCCGACCCATCGGACAGGCGGATGCCCATCTGGGCAAAGGGGACGGTGTTGGTCATGGCATCCAGCATCTCCTGGGTGACCTCGTCCTGAGACCAATGGGAGGCCGCCAGGACCTGGGCCGCCGTGGACAGGCGGCTGGCCACATCCTCCACCTTGCCGGTGACCCCGGCACTGGTCTGCTGGGCAAAGCTGGGCAGCCGCTCCAGGGCGGCCTCCTCACTGCGCCGGGCCAGTTCCAGGTGGAGAATCAGGATGGTGGCGGCAAAGCAGGCCAGCAGGATGGCCACCGCCCGGAACATCCCGGGGTGTTTCTTGTATTTTCTCATGGCAGATCCCTCCCATGGATACTTTCTTTCCAATGATATCATACCATAAAAATAAGCATAAAAAAATAGGAGCTGTCTCCACAGCTCCTATTTTTCGACAAGATCTTATTCGATCCCCTTCACGGTATAGCCCGCCTCGGTGACGGCCTTGGTCAGGTCCTCCACGGTGACGGTCTCAGGGCAGGACACGTTGGCCTTGCCCCCTTCCAGGTCCACCTGGACGGTGACACCGGGGATGGCCTGGAGGGCCTTCTCCACGTGGGCCTTGCAGTGGACGCACATCATGCCTTCGATGTTCATGGTCTTGTTCATAAGAATTTCTCCTTCCGGTTCGGGTTCTTCGTTGGGTTCCGCCTGGGGTCCAGGCTGATATTTGGCCCCCTGGTAGGGGGAAAATCCATTCAGACGCAGGGCGTTGGTCACCACGCAGACGCTGGACAGGGACATAGCCGCCGCAGCGATCATGGGGTTCAGGGTGATGCCAGCTCCCACCAGCACGCCCGCCGCAATGGGAATGCCGATGACATTGTAGAAAAAGGCCCAGAAGAGGTTCTCCTTGATGTTTTTGACCACCTTCCGGGACAGGCGGATGGCCGCAGGCACATCCTCCAGGGTGGATTTCAGCAGGACCACATCAGCGGCGTCCAGGGCCACGTCGGCGCCGGCGCCGATGGCGATGCCCACCTGGGCCCGGGTGAGGGCGGGGGCGTCGTTGATGCCGTCACCCACCATGGCCACGTCACCGGTCTCGGACAGACGGCGGACCTGCTCCTCCTTCTCGTGGGGCAGGACCTGGGCGATGACCTGGTCAATGCCCGCCTGGGCGGCCACAGCCTTGGCGGTGGCTTCCTGGTCTCCGGTGAGAAGGACGGGGGTGATGCCCAGTTCCTTCAGCTCGGCAATGGCGGCGGCAGACTCGGGCCGGATGGTGTCGGCCACGGCGATGAGGCCCAGGAGCTTGCCATCAGCGGCAAAGTACAGAGGGGTCTTGCCCTGGGCGGCCAGGGTCTCTCCCTTATTTGCCCAGGTCTGATCCAGGATGCCCTGGTCCAGCAGGAAGCCGGTCTTGCCGCCCAGCAGGGTCCGGCCATCCACCACGCCCTTCACCCCGTTGCCGGGGAGGGCGGTGAAGTCGGCTGCCACAGGCAGGGGCAGGCCTTTGGCCTTGGCCAGGATGGCTTTGGCCAGGGGATGTTCGCTCTGGGCTTCCAGGGAAGCGGCCAGGGTGAGCAGTTCGGTCTGGGAGACCCCATCGGCAGGGATGAGATCGGTGACAGAGGGCTCGCCCTTGGTGACAGTACCGGTCTTATCCAGGACCACCGTCCGGACCTTGCCGGCGGCCTCCAGGGCAGAGGCCGTCTTAAAGAGGATGCCCGCCTTGGCACCCACACCGCTGCCCACCATGATGGCCACGGGGGTGGCCAGACCCAGGGAGCAGGGGCAGGAGATCACCAGGACGCTGATGGCCCGGGCGATGGCAAAGCCGAAGGTCTGGCCCAGGGCCAGCCACACCAGGCAGGTCACCAGGGCGATGGCTAAGACCACCGGCACGAAAACGCCGGACACCTTGTCGGCCATCCGGGCGATGGGGGCCTTGGTAGCAGAGGCCTCCTCCACCAGCTGGATGATGCGGCTGAGGGTGGTCTCCTCCCCCACCCGCAGGGTGCGGAGGGTGAGAGCGCCGCTCTGGTTCAGGGTGGCGGCGGTGACCGGGTCCCCGGGCCCCTTGTCCACCGGCATGGACTCGCCGGTGAGGGCGGCCTCGTTGACGGCACTCTGACCGGAGACCACCTCGCCGTCCACAGGGATGGCTTCACCAGGGCGGACCAGCACCAGGTCGCCGGGTCGGACCTGCTGGGCAGGGACCTCCACCGGCACACCGTCTTTCAGCAGGGTAGCCGTCTTGGGGGCCAGGTCCATGAGGGCCCGGATGGCGTTGGTGGTCTTGCCCTTGCTGTAGGCCTCCAGCATCTTGCCCACGGTGATGAGGGTGAGGATCATGGCGGCACTCTCGAAGTAGTAGCCGCTGTGGCCGGTCATGGCGGCATGGTCGCCGTTCACCACCAGGAAGAGCTGGCCGGTGCTGTAGGCGAAGGCGGCCGCCGAGCCCATAGCCACCAGGGTGTCCATGTTGGGGGCCCGTTTCAGCAGGCCGCCGAAACCGTTCACGAAGAACTTCTGGTTCACCACCATCACCAGGCCGGACAGCAGGAGCTGATACAGACCGGAGGCGGCGTGATTTTCCAGAAAGGCCGGCACAGGCCAGCCCGCCATGGGGTGGCCCATGGAAACATACATAAGAGGAAGGAGGAGCAGGATACTGACGATGAGGCGCAGACGAACCTGCTTCCACTCGCCGGTGTCATCCTGGGCGGGGACAGAGGCCGTCTGCTGGGCCTGCTCCACAGGAGATGCCCCATAGCCTGCACCCTGGACGGCCTGGCAGATCTCCTCCGCCGTGGCAGGGGCAGAGAACTCCACCCCCATGGAGTTGGTCAGCAGGCTCACCGCTACGGTCTCCACCCCGGGCAGGGCAGAAACCACTTTTTCCACACGGGCCGAGCAGGCGGCGCAGCTCATGCCCGTTACGTTGAATCGTTCCATAGAACGCCTCCTTTCCAGAGAGACCTGCGGTCCTCTCTGATGATGCTATGGTCAGGATGCCTCAAAAGGCAGGGTTTCTTACTTCATCAGCTTCTGGAGGGTATCCACCAGCTCGTCGATGGTCTCATCCTTGCCGGCCCGGATGTCCTGGGCCACGCAGGTGCGGATGTGCTCGGCCAGCAGTTCCTTGCTGAAGGCCTTCAGTGCCGCGTTGGCAGCGGCCACCTGGGTCAGGATATCCGTGCAGTAAGCATCTTTCTCTACCATGCCCCGGATGCCCCGGATCTGTCCTTCGATCCGGCTCAGGCGGTTCTGAAGCCGCTTGGCTTCCTCCGGGCTCCGCTCCTTGGTCTTATGGCAGCAGCACTTGGTTTCGTCCATGCTGTTCCCTCCTAGCTGTGGATTCAAACACAAAAATACCCGCAGGGGGTATCTTCACTATATACCCCCCACGGGTATTTGTCAACCAATATTCAGAATAATTCGTTTTCCTTCCGGCCCTGGCAGACCTTCTCCAGCATGGCAGAGAGCTTCTCCATGATGGGGGCGGGCACCTGGCGGCCATTGGCGCAGACCGTGGTGCAGGCCATGCAGGAGGCGCAGAGGTCGGCGTTGGTGTTGGCGGCGTTCTCCGGGTCGATGGCCCCTACGGGGCAAACTTCCGCACACTGGCCACACTGGCCGCAGTCCTCGGTGGCCAGGGGCTTGGAGAGGAGGGGCGGCATATCCTTGTAGGGCCGGTTGCCGGGCAGGGCCGGGGCAGGATATTCCCCCGCCTCCAGCCGCTGGCGGATGGTCCGGCCAAAGGCCTCCAGCTCTGCCTGGTCAGCGGCGTCGGGACGGCCCTGGGCGAACCGCCGGTCCATAGAGTGCTCGGCCAGAGCGGCCACGCCCGCCACAGGGCGGAACCCCGCCTGGGACAGGAGGTCTTCCAGCTCCACCAGGGTGTCGTCGTAGTGGCGGTTACCGTAGACCGTCATGAGGATGACCCGGGCGCCATTGCCCTCCATCTTTGCCAGCCGCTGGGCGGCGGGGACGGGGACACGGCCGCCGAAGGAGGGCACAGCCACCAGGCAGACGTCCTCGGCAGCGAAGGGGATGGCCCCAAAATCAGCCTCCCGGTCCATCAGGTCTACCTGGACGGCCTCCCGGCAGAGAGAATGCATCAGAATGTCAGCGGCCTTTTTCGTGCCGCCGGTGGGGCTGAACAGGATCTTGTAATACTTCATGGAATCATGCTTCCTTTCTTCTTTCAGCAGGGGGATGAGATGGGTCAGGCTGGAAATGGTGGTCACATCAGCCCGGGCAGGTCCACCCTTTCGCTGGAGCAGGATGGGCCGAATGCCCGCAGACCGGGCTCCCGTCACATCGGAGTCATAGGAGTCCCCCACATGGAGGACCTCTTCCGGACGGCAGCCGCTGACTTCCAGGGCCCGTTCAAAGAGGGATCTGGCCGGCTTGTAGGCCCGGACGTGGTCGGCGCAGACCAGCCCTGCCGGGTTCAGCCCGTGCTTGGCCATGGCCCGGGCCACATAGCCCTCCCCATTGTTGCTGATAACATAAATGGGCAGGGAGCACAGGGCAAAAAAGGGGGCCACGTCCGGGAAAAAGGCTCCGTCGGCCCAGAAGGACCGCATGAGCTTCATGAGGGAAGGGATGTCCTCGGTCATGGAGATCTCCTCCCCCAGGCTCCGGAAGGTACAGGTGACCACCTCATCGGCATCCCGGTAGGTGGCCCCTACGCTTTGGGCCTCCCAATCCTTCAGGTGGGCATGGAACCGGGCCAGGAGGTGATCCTCGTCCCGGCAGGTGCTGGCGGCGCACACCCGCCGCTGGACCTCCTTCATCTGCCAGCAGTCCTCCCGGAGGATAGTGCCGGTGTAGTCCAGAAAGATGGCTTTGATCAATGGAGGTTCCTCCTTTTCTGCAAGATAAAACCGGCCGTAAAACGGCCGGTTTTGGTCGTGTTATCGGGCAGAGACCAACTTCTTCAGGCCGCGGGCCAGGCCCTCCACGGTGAGCTGATACATATCCACCGTGTTGCGGATCATCTCGATGGTCTGGTAGCCGTAGTCATACTCCCACATGGCTTCGGGAATGGGGTTGAACCACACCATCTTCTCGAAGCGGCTGTGGAGGCGGTTGAGCCAGGTGAGGCCGGTCTCCTGGTTGTACCGGTTGTACCAGCTGCTGCCGCCCACCCAGGTCATCTCAGAGGGGGCCATGGAGGCGTCGCCCACCACGATGACCTTGTACTCCCGGCTCAGGTTGTTGATGACCCACTGGGTCTGGACGGACTGGCCGTAGGAGCAGCGGGGGTCGGTGTAGAGCTCGGAGTACCAGATGTTATGGAAGTAGAAGATCTTCAGGTCCTTGAAGTTGTTGGCCTTATTCACCGCCTGGAAGAGCTGGCTGCACAGGCGGGCGTAGGGGGTCATGGAGCCGCCGGAGTCGAAAAGGACCATGACCTTCATGTCATTGACACGGGGCCGGTCGAACTCCAGGCTCAGGTAGCCTGCGTTGTTGCAGGTCTCGCTGATGGTCCGGTCCAGATTCAGCACGTCCATGGGGCCGTCCTGACGGGTGGTCATCTGGCGCAGGCGGCGGAAGGCCAGCTGGAAGGACCGCTGGTCCAGGACGTTGTCCTCACGGAAGTCCTTGAACTCACGCTCGCCGGCCACCTGAAGGGCGTGACGGTGACGGCTCTCGCCGCCCACACGGATGCCGGTGGCAGCGTAGCCCGAGTGGCCCATGGTGGAGGTGCCGCCGGTGCCGATCCAGTACTGGCCGCCGTCGTGGCGCTCGTGCTGTTCCTGCAGACGTTCCTCCAGCATCTGCCGGAGCTTTTCCAGGTCGTAGGTGGTGCGGGCGTCCACCTCGTCCTTGTCGTATTTCTTCATGTTCTTGGGGTCGTGGAGCCAATCCATCAGCTCGTCGGACACGTCCTCGATGTGCTGGACCCGGTCAAAGTACTCCAGGAAGATCTCGTCGAACTTGTCAAAGTCCGCCTCGGTCTTCACCAGGATGGCCCGGCTGACGTAGTAGAACTCCAGGAGGCTGTTGCGGCAGAGTCCCCGCTCCAGAGCCTCCATGAGAGAGAGCCACTCGTTCATGGACACCTTCAGACCCCGTGCACGCAAGAGGTAGAATAAATCAGTAAACACGGTGTCCCTCCTTTGGTATCACCAACGGTAGCCGTTCTTCACCCGGTTCTTGGCGTTCTTCACGGCGGTCAGGTCCTCGGTCTTCTTCAGCAGGATACCGGCGTAGGGCAGTTCTTCCTCGATCTTGTTGGGATCCACGCCGCCCAGGCGGAGGGCCTGGAGCCAGTCCAGCAGCTCGGAGGTGGAGGGCTTCTTTGCCACGGTGGGCAGGTCACGGACCTGGTAGAAGGCCCGCATGGCCATCTCCAACAGGTTGTCCTCGATGTTGTCGTAGTGGGCGTGGACGATGTCGGTCATCATAGCCTGGTTGGGGAAGGCGATATAGTGGAAGATGCAGCGGCGCAGGAAGGCGTCGGGCAGTTCCTTTTCGGCGTTGGAGGTAATGATGACGATGGGGCGCTGCTTGGCGGAGATGGTTTCCTTGGTCTCGGGGATGTAGAACTCCATCTTGTCCAGCTCCCACAGCAGGTCGTTGGGGAACTCCAGGTCGGCCTTGTCGATCTCGTCGATGAGCAGGACCACCTGCTTGTCGGCGGAGAATGCCTCGCCCAGCTTGCCCAGCTTAATATACTTCTTGATGTCGTCCACGCCTTCGCCGCCGAACTGGCTGTCGTACAGACGCTGGACGGTATCGTAGACATACAGGCCGTCCTGGGCCTTGGTGGTGGACTTGATGTTCCAGATGATAAGCTCCTTGTCCAGGGCCTCGCTGATGGCCTGGGCCAGCTGGGTCTTACCGGTGCCGGGCTCGCCCTTGATGAGCAGGGGCTTTTCCAGGGCGATGGCGATGTTGACGATGCGCAGCAGGTCGGAGGAGACGACGTAATTGCTGCTTCCCTTGAATTCGGTCATGGTGATTACTTCCTTTCCCTTGGTTTTTGGTATGATTACGATTTGGACAAATCGTGTGATTTAGGTATAGGCCTTTTTAGTTTACCATAAAACCCTTGGAAAGTCATCGGATTTTCCCCCATTTCCCAAACTTTTTCTCACAGGGTTTTTGTGCAAAGGCGGAAAAAGCTTCGCAGAATTCCGACTTCTGCAGAAGTCGGAACAAGTTATAATGTGTTTTTTCGGGGACATGTGCCCCGAAAAAACTCTTCTCGGCCTGCAAACGTGCGGGCCTCTGGCCCGTGCGCTGCCGCAGGCCGCAAAATTTCCGGGAAAAGGCTCTGCCTTTTCCCGGAAGGGCAAAAAAAGGACCCGGTCCGAAGACCGGGTCCTTTCGCATTACGCGTTATTGAAACAGATTGGGAGTGACAATCTTTAATTAGAAGATGCCCTGCTCCATCATAGCCTCAGCAACCTTCTTGAAGCCAGCCAGGTTAGCGCCAGCGACCAGGTTGTAGCCCAGGCCATACTGCTCAGCAGCCTCTGCGGAGACCTTGTGGATGTTGATCATCATCTTCTGCAGCTGTGCATCAACCTCTTCCTCGGTCCAGGACAGACGCTCGGAGTTCTGGGACATTTCCATTGCGGAAACGCCAACGCCGCCAGCGTTAACAGCCTTGGAGGGAGCAACGATCATGCCGGGCTGTGCCATCAGGTAAGCCAGAGCGTCGTTGGTGGTGGGCATGTTAGCGACCTCGATGTAGTACTTAGCGCCGCAAGCAGCGATCTTCTCAGCCTGCTCCATGTTGACGTCGTTCTGCATAGCGGAGGGCATGATGATGTCAGCCTTCACGCCCCAGGGCTTCTGGCCGGGGAAGAACTCAACGCCGAACTTGTCAGCATAGTCCTGAACCTTGTTACGGCCGGAGGAACGCATCTCCAGCAGGTAGTCGACCTTCTCTTCGGTGCAGACGCCTTCGGGATCGTAGACGTAGCCGTCGGGGCCGGACAGGGTGATGACCTTAGCGCCCAGGTGCATAGCCTTCTTGCAGATGCCCCAGGTAACGTTACCGAAGCCAGCAGCTGCGATGGTCTTGCCCTCGATGGACTCGCCTTCGTGCTTCAGAACTTCGACGGTGTAGTAGACAGCACCGTAACCGGTAGCCTCGGGACGAGCCAGGGAGCCGCCGTAGGACAGGCCCTTACCGGTCAGAACGCCGTTCTCCCAAACGCCCTTCAGGCGGCGATACTGGCCATACAGGTAGCCGATCTCGCGGCCGCCAACGCCCATGTCACCAGCGGGAACGTCGATGTCGGGACCGATGTAACGATACAGAGCAGTCATGAAGCTCTGGCAGAAGCGCATGATCTCAGCGTCGGACTTGCCGGAGGGATCGAAGTCAGCGCCGCCCTTGCCGCCGCCGATGGGCAGACCGGTCAGGGAGTTCTTGAAGATCTGCTCGAAGCCCAGGAACTTGATGATGCCGGAGTAAACGTTGGGCTGGAAGCGCAGGCCGCCCTTGTAGGGGCCGATAGCGCCGTTGAACTGGCAGCGATAGCCGATGTTGGTGTGAGCCTGGCCAGCGTCGTCGGTCCAGACAACACGGAAGGTGAACATACGCTCGGGCTCGACCATACGGCCCAGCAGGTCAACCTTTTCATATTCGGGATGAGCCTCGACGATGGGGTCCAGAGAGCTCAGAACTTCTTCGACGGTCTGCACGAACTCGGGCTCGTTGCCGTGCTTTGCCTTCACGTTAGCAATAACGCGTTCAATATAAGCATTCATTGTAATCTGCTCCTTCACATTGAAATATTATTTTTACCTGCACTCCACAGGCGAAAATACAGGAAAAACTGCGCAACGGGACAACGGCATATCGTCTCATTGCATAAAAAGTATAGCACGCCCATCTTCTAAATGCAACAATTATTTTGAAAATCCTGGCGTAAAATTTGCGTCATCCCACAAAACCCGTTCTTTTTTGTGCGTTTTGAAGGCCATTTCTACAAATCTTGCAGAAAGCAGGGGTTTTCCCGAAAAACCCCTGCAAATCTGCATAATCTTCTGTCAAGTATGTCTTGTCACTTTGCCAGACCCGTCCGCCGGAAGGCTGCCCGGAGAGGCTCGATGACGATGAGGACGATAACGGCGGCCACGCCGATCTGGACCAGGTTGCCGGGGATGGAGGAGACGGGGATGATCCAGTTGCTGTAGATGATGGCCTCGGCAATGTAGTAGCCCGCGATCTTGATGACGCAGGCCAGGGCCAGAGCCAGGATGTACCGGAGGAAGGACTTTTTCTTTTCGGTGACGGCGCCCACGGTCCAGCCCATGAGGCCCACGATGACCAGGGTGAAGGGGGCCCACAGGGTCCAGCCGGAGAGGAGGTCAAAGAGGGCCATGCCCACGCCGCCGGCGATCATACCGGTTCGCTTGCCGAAGAGGATGGCGGCCAGGAACAGGGGGACATTCCCCAGGTGGACCAGCCCGCCGTTGGCTGCGATGGGCAGGCGGATGTTGATGGCATAGGTAAACACAAAGACCAGCACCAGGCTCATGGCGGTAATGGCGATGTCTCTGGTGGTCATTTTGGAAGAGGTTCGGGGGGCAGCAGTTTGGGTCATGGAGGACACTCCTTCCGGTTGGATTTTTGATGTCCTCACTGTATCACAAATCTGGCCCTATCAAAATCTCCAAAACGAAACTATTCTGCATGGTCAATCTGGCCTGCCGCCCTCCCATTTCCCACAGGCCAGATGGGCCGGCCGTTGCCATCTGGCCTGCTTTCTGGTATGATGGTGGCATGAATCCCACGGTTTTTTGACACTCTGCCAAAGGAGGTCCGTTCTATGACCATCACCCGCAACAGCTCCCTGCTGGAGCGTTTGCAAGCTCATAAGGAGGAGGGATACCTCTCCCTCCACATGCCCGGCCATAAGGAGAACACCGGCCTGGCTTCCTATTTAAATGTATTAAACGCAGACCTGGATATTACCGAACTGCCCGGATTTGACGATCTCCACGACCCCGAAGAGGTCCTGGCCCGGTCCATGAAGAAGGCCGCCGCTCTGTGGGACGTGCCCAAGAGCTGGTTCCAGGTGAACGGCTCCACCGGCGCCCTTCTGGCCGCCATCCGGGGCGCCACCCGCCGGGGGGACAAGATCCTGGTGGCCCGGAACTGCCACAAAGCCATCTACCACGCCATGGAGCTCTGCGGTCTGGAGCCCGTCTTCCTGCTGCCTCCCGTGGAGGAGACCTTCGGTCTGTCCGGCTCCATCACCCCGGAAATGGTGGCTTCCGCCCTGGAAGCGCACCCCGATGTGAAACTCATCGTCTACCCCAGCCCCACCTATGACGGCGTCCTCAGCGACACCGCCGGCATCTGCGCCGTGGCCCACGAGAAGTCCATCCCCGTTCTGGTGGACGAGGCCCACGGGGCCCATCTGGGTCTCACCGACCACTTTCCCCCCCACGCCATGGCCCAGGGAGCAGACATGGCGGTGGCCAGCCTCCACAAGATGCTCCCCTCTCTCACCCAGACCGCCATCCTCCATGCCACCGGCCGTTTCCTGAAGATCCCCCAGATCAACCGCCAGACGGGGATCTTCCAGTCCAGCAGCCCCTCCTACCTGCTGATGGCCTCCATGGACGGCTGCATCCGTCTGCTGGAGGAGCAGAAAGAAGAACTCTTTGCCGCCTGGTCCCGCCGCCTGGCTGAATTCGATGACCTGGCCAAGGGCCTGAAGCACCTGCGCCTCCCCGGTCATGGAGGGGAAGCAGGGGCTTCCTACCCCGGCATCTTTGGTCTGGACCCGGCCAAGATCGTCATCTCCACCCGAAACAGCGCCCTGAACGGGGTGGAGCTCATGGAGCGCCTGCGGGAGGACTACAAGATCGAGCTGGAAATGGCCCTGGACCGCTACGCCGTGGCCATGACCGGCCTGGGCACCGACGACACCATGCCCGCTCGCCTGGCCCAGGCCCTGCTGGAGCTGGATGAGAAGTACGGCCCCGCCCAGGAGGTCGCCCCTCTGGAGACCCTTCAGGAACTGCCCCCCCGAAAGATGTCCATCGAGGAGGCCGCCATGACCGAGGGCGGCGTGGACTTCCTCTACGACAGCATGGGTAAGGTCTGCGGAGAGTACATCTGGGCCTATCCCCCCGGCATCCCCCTCATCACCCCCGGCGAGGTCATCACCCCCGCCCTGGTGGCCGATGTGGAGCGCCTGTACCGGGCCGGGGTGAAGCTCATCGGCACCCGGGGCAAGCCCCCCTACACCACCGTGGCCATTGAGGGGTGAGCCATGGACAGACCCTACATCATCTGCCACATGGTCCAGTCTCTGGACGGCAAGGTCACCGGGGACTTCCTCTATACCCCCGCCTGTGAACCCGCCACCGACCTCTACTACCAGCTGAACCGGGATCTCCCCAGCCAGGGCTTCGCCTGTGGCCGGGTGACCATGGAGGGCAGCTTCACCCAGGGCTGGTACCCCGACCTCACAGAGTTTTCCGGCGTGACGGTCCCGGATGGGGACTTTGTGGCCCAGCATAATTCCAGCCGCTTTGCCGTATCCTTCGACCGCCGGGGCAGACTGGGCTGGAAGGAGCCCGTCATCGTGGATGAGGACCCCGGCTACGGGGGCTGCCACATCATCCAGGTCATGTGCCAGGGGGTGGCCCCTGCTTACCTGGCCTATCTGCGGAAAACCGGGATCTCGTATATCCTGGCCGGATCCGACGACCTGGACCTTCCCCTGGCCCTTCACAAGCTCAAGACCCTTTTCGGCATGGAGACCCTGCTTTTAGAGGGGGGCAGTATCCTCAACGGGGCCTTCCAGCGGGCCGGTCTCATCGACGAACTGAGTTTGGTGGTCACCCCTCAGAGGGCAAAAGAGGAGGACTTTCCCCTCTTTTATGGCTATGGCCCCGAAGCCCTGGAGGCATACACGCTGGAGAAAGTCCAGAAATATGAGTCTGGCACAGAACTCCGGACCTATCGGAAACGGTGACCTTCCCCAAACCCATTGACATCCTGTCCAAAGTCCATTATAATATTTTCGACTATCACCCGTGGAAAACGGGACCGAAAGGAGCTGTTCTCTTATGAAGAGAATCCAAACTCTGGAGACTCGCGACCTGGCCAAGAGCCTGAAGACCGGTGGCTGCGGCGAATGCCAGACCTCCTGCCAGTCTGCATGCAAGACCTCCTGCGGCCTTGCCAATCAGCAGTGCGAGAATAGCAACCGCTAATTCGCAGCTGATGTAATGAATGTGGGAAAAGCTGCCGCCTGATCCTAGGATCAAGCGGCACTTTTTTCTTCCACCAATGCAAAAAAGAAACGAGATTATAAGTATGATTCATCAGTACAAATTAAACGGATACAACATCGTTCTGGACGTCTACAGCGGCTCCGTCCACCTGGTGGACGAGGTGGCCTACGACATGATCGCCCTCTTCGAAAACACCGACCATGAGGAGATCATCACCCAGATGCTGGCCAAGTACGGCCATATGGAGGATGTCAATGAGCAGGAGCTGCGGGAATGTCTGGAGGACATCCAGGCCCTGAAGGATAACGGCAAGCTCTTCTCCGAGGACCTGTGGAAGGATGTGGAGCAGGCCGCTTTCCAGGCCACCAAGCCCGTGCTGAAGGCCATGTGCCTCCACGTGGCCCACACCTGCAACCTGAACTGCAACTACTGCTTCGCCAGCCAGGGCAACTACCAGGGCGACCGGGGACTCATGTCCTTCGAGGTGGGCAAGCAGGCCCTGGACTTCCTAGTGGCCAACTCCGGCACCCGGGTGAACCTGGAAGTGGACTTCTTCGGCGGCGAGCCCCTCATGAACTGGGACGTGGTCAAGGAGCTGGTCCGGTACGCCCGCACCCTGGAGCCCATCCACCACAAGAACTTCCGCTTCACCCTCACCACCAACGGCATGCTGCTGGATGACGAGGTCACCGAGTTCTGCAACAAGGAGATGCACAACGTGGTCCTGTCCCTGGACGGCCGCAAGGAGGTCCACGACCGCCTGCGCAAGAACTTTGCCGGTCAGGGCAGCTATGACATCATCGTGCCCAAGTTCCAGCGGTTTGTGGAACAGCGCGGGGACAAGGAGTACTACATGCGAGGCACCTTCACCCACGACAACGTAGATTTCACCAACGACATCTTCCACATGGCCGACCTGGGCTTCACCGAGCTGAGCATGGAGCCTGTGGTGAGCCCTCCCGACGAGCCCTGGGCTCTGAACCAGGAGGATCTGCCCAAGCTCTTCGAGCAGTATGAGATCCTGGCCAAGGAGATGATCAAACGAGAGAAGGAAGGCCGCCCCTTCACCTTCTACCACTACATGATCGACCTGTCCGGCGGCCCCTGCCTCCATAAGCGCATGTCCGGCTGCGGCTCGGGCACCGAGTACCTGGCCGTCACCCCCTGGGGCGAGCTCTTCCCCTGCCACCAGTTCGTCAACGACCCCGCCTACTCCATGGGCAACGTCTGGGACGGCGTGAAGAACACCGAGCTGGGTGAGAAGTTCCACCGCTGCAACGTGGTGGCCAACCCCGACTGCCGGGAGTGCTGGGCCCGCCTGTACTGCGCAGGCGGCTGCGCCGCCAACTCCTACCACGCCAGCGGCGACATCAACGGCACCTATGAATACGGCTGCGAGCTCTTCAAAAAGCGCATGGAGTGCGCCATCATGATCAAGGCAGCCCAGCAGAACTGACCCAAGGAGGATACCCCCATGGAAATGAAAAAGATCACCTACTCCGGCGCCGACACCTTCGATGCCATCGAAAAGCTGGAAGAAGGCAACGCAAAGATGGCAGAAAAGGGCTGGGTCGCCCGCCGGGAGGATATGCTGAGCTCCTCCACCGTCCGGGTCACCTACACCCGTGGTGAGCCCGATGAGGAGGAAGAGCTGATCCTGGACGGGGTGGATGACTAAACCCGTCTTCTCTCTGAAACACTTCCTGCGCCGTGCCCTTCTGGTCCTGGTGATCCTGGGCCTGCTGGGTCTTGGCTTTGCCCTGGGCATCAGCGGCTATGTGGTCCATTCCACAAAGGATGCCATTTTGACCCAGGAGGACACCCCGCCGGAACCCCTGGACTGCATCCTGGTCCTGGGCTGTGGTATCCGTCCCGACGGCTCCCCCACCCCCATGCTGGCCAGCCGCCTCACCCGAGGGGTAGAGCTGTACCAGGCCGGCTGGGCGGACAAGGTCCTGCTGTCCGGCGACAACAGCGGAGAGGACTACAACGAGCTGGCCACCATGGAACGGGTCATTCTGGACCTGGGCGTCCCTCAGGAGGCCATTGTGATGGACCACGCCGGGTTCTCCACCTACGAGAGCATCCACCGGGCCAAGCACGAGTTTGGTATGCAGAGGGTGGTTATCATCACCCAGGAGTACCACCTGTACCGGGCCCTCTATCTGGCCGATGCCCTGGGCCTGGAGGCTTACGGTGTAGCCGCCGCTCCCCGGAACGATGCCGGGCAGATCGGTCGTTCCCTCCGGGAAATTTTAGCCCGGGATAAGGACTTCTTCACAGCCATCCTTCAGCCAACCCCATAACCATTACAATTCCCTGGAACCAGTGGTTCCAGGGAATTTTTGTTTGAAAGCATCCAAACGGAGTGGAATGCTCCGGAGATTCTGTGCTAGAATAAACTCACATAGGTTAGCTATAGCTAACCTTTTGCCCTGCAGGGCAAAAGGTTTCGCTCGGGACGCCGGGCGTTTGTTTTTACCCAAATAGTTAGCTTTCGCTAACACAAGGAGGAGTTTATGTACAAAACCAAAAATTCCCTGCGCAGACGACTGCTGGCCATGATGATGGCCGTCGTCATGGCCATGGGTCTCATGCCCACTGCCTTCGCCACCGAAGGTGAAAGTGGCACAACCAAGTATAGTGTTTCTGTGCGGGATGACATCGCCAACGGCACCGTCTCCGTCTCTGCTGCAGAATCTGCAGAAGGCACCACCATTACCGTCACCGCCACACCTGCGGAAGGCTACGTCCTGACCCAGGTGGGTTATTGGACGGTGGATACCAATGAAAAAGCAGGCAGTCTGGTGGAAGTAACCGCTGATAAAAACGGCGAGTACTCCTTTGTTATGCCCGCATCCAACGTCGTGGTCGGCGCAGCCTTCCAGGATAGTTCCAAGCCCATCCTGGTTTCCAGACTCAACAGCAACCAAATCGTTGATGCCAATAAGGAAGACTGGTCCCTGTACATCGCCAATGGCGATGCTTACCTGAACGTAGGCGACGAAGAAACCTCCGTCTATCTGCGTATGGACAAGCGGTTCTTTGAGCTGGAAAACGTCTCCATGACCCTGGAAGTCCGTCAGTATTCTGATGGCGGCTACATTCTTGCCGGTGAGCAGACCTATACCGGAGAGGACCTGCAGGCTCTCAAAGCCTCTGCCGAAGCTGATGAGGATGTCTATATTTTCACCTCCATCAACATCCCCATCACCAAGGACCTTCGAGAGAATTATAATGCCTACTGCGTAGTAAAGCTCAACATCCCCTCTTGGGTGGACGCCAAGGGAAATCCCATGTCCCGCTGGACCTATACCGGCACCGATACCATCATCTTTGCCGAAGGCGTGCAGCTGCCTGAAGCTATGGTGTGGCTGTACAACTTAGACGATGACTCTTACCGTGGCGCACTCGTCCGGGATATCCTGGACGAACTGGACATCGCAGCTGGTACCGTCAACAGCGATAACCTGGGCCAGCGTATCGGCTACCTGATCCAGTGGCCTGGCTATGAAGCCGTTGCAGACCCCTACAGCGGCAACGAATATGATGTGGAATACATGCTGATGGCCAACCTGACTGAAGTTCAGCTGGACAATCTGCTGGACTCCATGCAGAACCATAACATTCGCATCAATCTGAAGTCCCTTCCCACTGCCTGGACCGCCAGCAAGACCTTCGAGGAACTCTTTGACATCATGGCCGAGGAGGACGAAGTCCTGAAAGCCGCCATTGCCCTGGACAAGATGATCTATGCTGCCGAAGCTCTGGACAAAGAAACCTACAGCAGCAGCGAATACTGGGATTCTTTCCAACAGGCTTTGGCCGCAGCCATTGTCGCTCTAGCCACTGACGCAGAGGAAGACCCCGCAGGCGCAAACCTCTACATCAATGCCCGGGAAGCCCTGCTGGATGCCTATCTGAAGGTCACCAACAAGCTGGCTCTGGCTGGTGATCTGTCTATCTCCTGCAAGGAAGAAGAGGACGGCCAGGTCACCCTGTCCGCAAGCCTTTCTGATGAGGATGCGACCTTCTCCCACAGCTGGGCAATCGGCCAGACCGTAGCTTCCACCGAGTCCACGCTGACCATCCCTGCCTCCGATGTCTACAAGGTCAAACTGACCATCTCCGGCACCGGTAGCTACTATGGCGAACTGGCTGCATCCCTGTCTGTTCCCACCGCCCCCACCTTTACCGCCTCTTCCAAGGACACCAGCATCACCGTTTCCGTGAACGAGGTCGGTGCCCTGCCTCAGAACACCCCCCCTGTTCAAAGCATCACCGCTGACCTGTATCTGGGTGACACCCTGGTGGACTCCAAGTCTGTTGGTGAGGACATGACCGCAGCCTTCTCCGGACTCACCGCCAAGACTCAGTACACCGTCAAGGTCTACGCCTCCAACGTGGTAGGCCGCAGCAATATTACTTCCCAGGTCATTTCCACCAGCACCATCACCGTGGACGGCAAAGATGTGGTGGACAACGGCAACTACACCTTCGCCGGTCTGGACCTGACCGACACCACCCTCTTCCCCAACGGTGCCAACGACGCCTACCAGGTGACCATCAACGGCGAGACCAAACTGGTGGGCGACACCACCCTTAAGAACTGGGTGGGTAACTGGGAGTCCTGGCAGGACTGGATCTATCCCGACGCCGCCATGAAGGCCCGTTACCCCCACCTGGAAAAGGTCTGGAACCTGGCCTTCGACGCTTACATCAAGGCCTTTGAGGGCACCTTCATGGAAGAAACCATCAAGGCACAGTACAAGACCGTGGACGACCTGAAGCAGTACTGGTATGACATGACCTACACCAACGGCGTGGCCGACATCCAGGTCACCGAAACCAGTGACGGCTATTCCCTGACCTGGCTGGACAAGGACGGCCAGACCCTGACCTCCGACAGCTACACCATGACCGGCAAGATCCTCAACGGTCTGGAAGGTGCCACCATGTACGTCTTCACTGCCGACACCCTGGACGCTGACAGCCCCTACAAGTATCTGGTCACCATGGTCCCCGACATGGAAGGCGATGCTGAAAAGCCCATCGCCCGCCACTACCACTTCCAATTCGGCAGCGATCTGGATGCCATCCTGGCCAATGGCCAGCTGAACAACGGCCTGACCTATGACCAGACTACCGGCAAGAAGGTCAGCGATATGGTGGATAAGTCCTGGTACGCCACCATGACCGACGAAGATGCCACCGATGTTGCCAAGTACAATGTCATCCTGGGCATGCACAGAGCTGAAAAGTGGAGCAAGCTGCCCAGCAGCGGCAGCAGCGGTTCTTCCTCCTCCAAGCCTCCCGTGGTGAAGCCGGAAGAACCCGTGGTTCCCGAGGAGCCTGTGGTCCCCGAAGAACCCCCCGTCGCAGGCGAGTTCACTGACGTGAGCAGCGACAAGTGGTTCCACAGCGACGTGTCCTATGTGGTGGAAAAGGGTATCATGAAGGGCACCTCCGAGGACTCCTTCAGCCCCAACAGCACCACCACCCGCGCCATGCTCATGACCATCCTGGCCCGTCTGGCCGGTGAGGACACCGAAGGCGGCGCCAACTGGTACGAAAAGGGCATGGCCTGGGCCATGGAGAACGGCATCTCCGACGGCTCCAATCCCAACGGTGTTATCACCCGTGAGCAGCTGGCCACCATGCTGTGGCGCTATGCAGGCTCTCCCGAAGCGGAGGGCAGCCTGGACAGCTTCACCGACGGCCCGCAGGTCAGCGATTACGCTCTGCAGGCCATGACCTGGGCTGTGGAAAGCGGCATCCTGAACGGCAACACCGATGGCTCCCTGGATCCCCAGGGCAGCGCCACCCGTGCCCAGATGGCAGCTATGCTCCATCGTTTCTGCGAGAATACTCTGTAATCCTTTCCTCTCCTTTCAAAAAGATCCCCCCGAAACCGCTCGGTTTCGGGGGGACCTTTCATTCTACGGTGTTTTCCAATGTGCCGATGCCCACGATCTGGCAGGTGACCACATCGCCCTTCTTCAGGAACTTGGGCGGGTCGAAGCCCATGCCCACCCCGGCGGGGGTGCCGGTGGCGATGACGGTGCCTGCCCGGAGGGTCATGCCCTGGGACAGTTCATGGATGATGTGGCGGATGCCGAAGATCAGCTCATCGGTGACGGCATCCTGGCGCAGCTCCCCGTTGACCCAGGTGCGGATGGCCTGGGCAGGAGGCTGGGCAAACTCATCTTTCGTGACGATGCAGGGTCCCATGGGGGTGAAGCCGTCCAGACCTTTTCCGAAGTACCACTGCTTGTGGCCGGTCTGAAGGTTCCGAGCGGAGACATCGTTGACGATGGTGTAGCCGAAGACGTAGTCGAAGGCGTCCTCCTCGGACACGTTCACAGCATCCTTCCCCAGAATGACGGCCAGCTCGGTCTCGTAGTCCAGGCTGTCCACAATGTCGAAGTGGCCGGGGATGGGTGCATCGGGACCGGGGCAGTGGGTGGCCCGCTTGGAGAAGTAGACCGCCCGGGCCTTTTCCCGGGTGAAGGCCTGGGCGTCGAACTGCTCGGCCTCGGCCTTGTGCTTCTGGTAGTTCATGCCCAGGCAGATGACATCCTGCATGGGGTTGGGAATGGGGGCCAGGAGGGTGACCTCCTCAAAGAAGATCTCTCCCATCTCCCGCTGGGCCTGGGCCAGGATCCGGTCCCGGTTTTCCGGGTCGTCGGTCAGCAGGTCATTCATGGTCTCATAGGGCAGGACGGCCAGCCGGCCGTCTGCATCCTCCAGGCAGACCAGGGCCCTGCCCTGGTGCTCTACCGTGTACAGTCTCATGGCTTACCCCTCCTTGACCTGATCCAGGGCGGCAATGAGGGCCTGGACGGAAGCCGCCTGGGTGGCCCAGCTGGTGCACACACGGACAGCAGTATGGCCCTCGTCCACCTTCTCCCAGAAGGAGAAGGCAAACTCCTTCTCCAGCTCTGCCAGGACCCCATCGGGCAGGATGGGGAACTGCTGGTTGGTGTAGGAGTCAAAGAGCATGGGATAGCCCCGGTCCTCAAAGGCTCTGCGGATGGTCATGGCATGGTCCACCGCCTCCTTGGCCGCCCGGAAGTACAGGCCATCCTCAAACATGGTGCAGAACTGCACCCCCAGCAGGCGGCCCTTGGCCAGCATGCCGCCATGCTGCTTGATGAGGTAGCGGAAGTCCTTCTTCAGGGCGGGATGGGTCAGGACCAGAGCCTCGCCGAAGAGAAGACCCTGCTTGGTGCCCCCCAGATAGAAGGCGTCGCACAGCCGGGCCAGGTCGGGAACGGTCAGGTCGCAGGCCTCGCTCATAAGGCCGTAGCCCAGGCGGGCACCGTCAATGAACAGGAAGAGGCCGCAGTCCCGGCAGGTAGCCCACATGGCCTCCAGCTCGGCCTTGGAGTACAGGGTGCCGTTCTCGGTGGGCTGAGAGATGTACACCATGCCGGGCTGGACCATATGCTCGTGGGTCACGTCATTCCAGTGGGCGTCATAGACATTGCGCACGTCCTGGGCAGAGATCTTGCCGTCCCGGCCGCAGGGAACCGCCAGGACCTTGTGTCCGTAGGACTCGATGGCGCCGGTCTCGTGGACGTTGATGTGGCCGGTGCTGGCAGCAATGACCCCCTGATGGGGCCGCAGGGCGGCTGCGATCACCAGGGCGTTGGTCTGGGTGCCGCCCACCAGAAAATGAACGTCCACGGTCTCGTCCTCGCACAGCTCCCGGATGTACCACCGGGCCGTGGCGCAGTAGTGGTCCTCACTGTAGCCGGGGGTCTGCTCCAGGTTGGTCTCCACCAGCCGCTGCAGGACCCGCTCATGGGCCCCTTCGGCGTAATCACATTCAAATCGAATCATTTTTTATCCCTCCATGCGCCCCGGGGCGCTTGTTTCCGTTACAAGATACACTCTATTATACGAATATCCGACCGAAAGGTCAACGCTCCCGACCATTTTCTTCTTCCCGGCAAATCGCGCAAGAGACCAAGCCAGAACTTGCAAAAAGTCTCTTTTCTACACACAAAAGTTTCTTGACAGCACACACGATATAAGATAAAATAATATACTAATTAAGAGAGCAAATACCCCACCTCTTCACCATGGAGAGGGAGAAAGAGAGGTTTTCCATATGAATATATTACTGGAAAAGTTCAACTTCCCCCCAGACGTTGAACGCATTATTTTCAACAGCCCCAGTGTCATCGTGCCTGAAAGCAAGGAGACCCTGTACGAGCTGATTTTCGGCAATGAATACACCGACACCATTGAGGTCAACTTCGACGTAAACGGCAAGCTGGTGAAGGAGGCCACCGTGGTCCGCTGCCGCAATGGTGCTTCGGTCAACTTTGTAGAGGACTACATGCGCCGCCGGGACCCCGACTGCATGCGCATCGCCGACGACAAGGCCACTGACAAGCCCCGGTTTGAGGAGGTTTACGGCTACCCCTTCTCCGACCTGCGGGAGGAGACCTACCAGTGGCTCTCCCGCCAGGAGCTGATCCTGGTCCCCTTTAAGGCCGGCGGCTACCAGTTCGGCTATGACTCCATCCTGGTCTGCCCCAGAAACACCGCCTTCTTCGCCTTCGCCCTGGCTCAGCTCCAGGCCTTCGTAAATGCCCGGGACATCGAGAGCTTCACCCCCCGCTCCGTGGTCTTCGTGGCCCCTCCCTTCCGCCACACCCACTTCGGCGGCAAGCAGGTGGTGGTCCACAGCCGCCACGACGACCTGCACGAGGTCTTTGCCTACAACCTGTACCCCGGCCCCTCCGCCAAGAAGGGCATCTACAGCATCCTGCTGGACATCGGCGAGCAGGAGGGCTGGGTCACCGCCCACGCCTCCGCCGCCCGGATCATCACCCCCTATGAGAACGAAATGGTCATGATGCACGAGGGTGCCTCCGGCGGCGGCAAGAGTGAGCTCCTCCAGGATGTTCCCCGGGTGGCCGATGGCCGGGTCCTGCTAGGCATCCACACCCAGACCGGTGAAAAGACCTACATCTCCATGAGCGACACCTGTACCATCGAGCCAGTCACCGACGACATGGCCCTCTGCCAGCCCAGCTACCAGCCCAAGAACGGCAAGCTGGCCGTCACCGACGGAGAGGACGGCTGGTTCGTCCGGGTGGACGGCATCACCGAGTACGGCTGCGACCCCCTCTATGAGAAGATCGCCATCCACAGCAAAGAGAACCTGATGTTCTTCAACCTGGACGGCGTGCCCCGGGCCACCTGTCTGCCCTGGGAACACACCCCCGACTCCGACGGCAAGCCCTGCCCCAACCCCCGTGTCATCATCCCCCGCCGGATGATCGACCGGATCGTAAGCAATCCTGTGGAAGTGGATGTGCGCTCCTTCGGCGTCCGGATGCCCCCCTCCACCGCAGAGAATCCCAGCTACGGCATCCTGGGCCTTATGGGCATCATCCCCCCGGCCCTGGCCTGGCTGTGGAGACTCATCGCCCCCAGAGGCTACAAGAACCCCAGCATCGCCGACGACGGCGGCCCCTCCGGCCCCAGCCTGGCCAGCGAGGGCGTGGGCTCCTACTGGCCCTTTGCCACCGGTGAGCGGGTTAAGCAGGCCAACCTCCTGCTGGAGCAGATCCTGGCCTGCCCCAACACCCGGTACGTCATCATCCCCAACCAGCACATCGGCGTCTACAAGACCGGCTTTGCCCCTGAGCAGATCTCCCGGGAATATCTGGCCCGCCGAGGCGGCATCAACATGAAGATGGACCGTCTGGTCCCCGCCCGCTGTGCGCTCTTTGGCTACGCTCTGAAGGAGATGAAGGTGGACGGCCAGAACATCAGTTCCCGCTTCCTCCGTCCTGAGCGGCAGGCCGCTCTGGGCGAGGAGGGCTACGACAAGGGCGCCGAGATCCTCTACGATTTCTTCACCAAGGAGCTGGCAGTGTACGACACCGAGGAGCTCCACCCTGTGGGCAAGCAGATCCTGGAGTGCTTCTACAACCGCGGCACCATCGAGGACTACTGCGCCATCACCCCCCTGGGTTTCGGATAACTTCATACCCAAAGGCCCGGACAGTGTCCGGGCCTTTTGCTTTTTTCCACCGGCTGTGGTAAAATGGGGAAAAACTTTTCCCCTTGGAGGTTCCCCATGCGAAAGGATTTCAGCGACATGGCCTTTTATCCCCAGCCGGTGCTGGTCATTGGCACCTATGACGAAAACGGCATCCCCAATGCCATGAATGTAGGCTGGGGCGGTATGTGCGGCGGCAAGTATGTGAACATCAACATCTCCCGCCGCCACAAGACCACCGACAACATTTTCCTGAAGAAGGCCTTTACCATGAGCTTTGCCGACCAGGCCCACCTGGTAGAGGCTGATTACTTCGGCCTGGCCACTGGTTTCGATGAGAACAAGATCGAAAAAGCAGGCTTCCATGCTCGGAAGAGCGACTTCGTGGACGCCCCCCTTTTTGACGAGCTCCCCCTGACCCTGGAGTGCCAGGTGGTGGAGATGGAAGAGAAGCGGGGCCTCATCTGCATCGTAGCCGAGGTCCTGAACATGAGCGCCGACGAGTCCATCCTGGGGGACGACGGTCTGGTGGATGCCGACAAGCTCCACGCCCTGTCCTTTGACCGGGCCCGCAAGCTCTACCGCACCCTGGGGGGTGTGGTGGGCAAGGCCTACCACGACGGTCAGCAGCTGATGAAGTAAAAACTGCCGGATACGATATCGTATCCGGCAGTTTTTCAATAGTATACTTTATTTTCTTCTCGAATGGTGAGGTTGCTCCCCTCCACATCCAGAATGGTGACCCCGCAGTTTTTGCTGACCCCACCCCGCCAAAATTCCTCCTGGGGGATGTTTTTCAAGGTCATCATGACGCTGCGGATCACACCGCCGTGGGCAGCGACCAGGATCCTCTTTCCCCGGTTGTCCGGGTCGGCGGCGATCTCTCTCAGAACGTCCATCACCCGGGCCTGAAGGGCCTGGAAGGTCTCACCCCCGGGGGCAGGCATGGGAAGGGCGGTCACATCGGTGTAGACCTTTCCCTCCAGATCTCCGAAGGCAATCTCCCGCAGACGGTCATCCCTCTCGATCTCCTGGCCCGGACAAATGATCCGGGCGGTCTCATAGGCCCGGGACAGAGGGCTGGAGTAGATGCGGTCAAAGTTCAGGCCGGCCGCCGCCATGCCGGCAGCAGTGGCGTGGGCCACCGCCACCCCATTTTCATTCAGAGGGATGTCGTTGCTCCCCTGAAAGAGATGCTTCTGGTTCCACACCGTCTCGCCGTGACGAATGAGATAGATGGTCATGGTGCTCATGCCTGTCTCAGCCTTTCCTTCACAGCCTGGCCCGTGGGGGTAGCTGCCAGACCACCCAGGGCGGTCTCCCGGAATTCTACGGGCATTCGGCGGCCCACCTCGCCCATGGCGTCGATGACCTCATCCACAGGAATGCGGCTCTCCACCCCGGCCAGGGCCATGTCGGCGCAGCTGACGGCGTTGACCGCGCCGATGACGTTTCGCTTCACGCAGGGGACCTCCACGAGACCCGCCACAGGATCACACACCAGGCCCATGAGATTCTTCAGGGCCATGGCCACCGCATGGCCGATCTGCTCCTTGTCCCCGCCCCGGATGGCCACCAGGGCACCGGCCGCCATGGCGGAGGCCGTGCCGATCTCTGCCTGACAGCCGCCGGCTGCACCGGCGATACAGGCCTTGTAGGCGATGACCGCACCGATGCCGCTGGCCACATACAGAGCCTCCAGGATCTGGTGCTGGGTCAGATCCTCATGCTTGCACAGGGGGAGCAGGACAGCAGGGAGCACACCGCAGGCACCGCCGGTGGGAGCCGCCACGATCCGGCACATACAGGCGTTGGACTCCGCCATGCTCAAAGCCTCGGCGATGACCTCACTGACATAGCCCCCGGACATGGCATTGTGCCGGAAGGAGTACTGGCGCATCTTGCGGCCGTCGCCGCCCACCAGACCGCTGACACTCCGGCGGGCACCGGAATAGTTGTTGGCGGCGTCCTCCATGGCCTGCCAGGTCCGCAGCATCTTGGCCATGGACTGCTGGCGGGTCACCTGCCGGTCTTCCATATCCGCCCGGAGGACCACTTCCCAGAAGGGAAGGTCGTGGGTCTCCATGGCCTCAAAGATCTCCTTCATCGAATCCAGAACCATCGTCTTCCTCCTCCTTATCGTAGTAAGTCACGGACAGAATGCCCGGCAATTCCTTCAGAAACTCCACCAGGCTGGGCTTCAGGTGATGGTCGGTCTCAATGACCATCAGCATTTCTCCGCCCCGCTTGCTGCGGTTGACGCTCATGTTGGCCACATTGATGTGGACCTGGCTCAAAATGTTGGTGACCGAAGCCACCACGCCGTGGGCATCCTGGTTCCGGACCACCAGGGTATTGAAAGCGCCGCTGAAGGACACGTCCACACCATCCAGCTTGTTGACCTCAATGCGGCCGCCCCCCAGGCTGGAGGCCTGGATGCGCAGGGTCTTCCCCTCCTGAGTGGTGACCTCGATCACCGCCGTGTTGGGGTGAGCATCCCGCAGGTCCACCTTGTCGATGGTGAAGGCCATTCCAGCCTTGTCGGCCTCGGTAAAGGCGTAGGGGATGCGCAGGTCATCGGGCTTCATGCCCAGAAGACCGCCCACCAGGGCCTTATCGGTGCCATGGCCGGTGCCGGTCTCGGCAAAGGAACCATGTAAATGGATGGCGGCCTTCACCGGCTCGCCCCCCAGAAGGGTCCTGGCCATGAGGCCGATCCGTGCAGCTCCCGCCGTGTGGGAACTGGAAGGACCGACCATGACCGGGCCCAGAATATCAAACAAGTTCACACAAATCTCTCCTTTTGGAAAAATTTCCTCATAATACTTATACCATACTTATTCGGTAAGGTACAACAGAAATTTTCGATTTGATCGATCAGTCCCTTTTCTGACAAAACGGGCGTCTGTCCCTCAGACAGACGCCCATTGTTCATTCTTCAAATTCTACTATGTAGCCCATAGAGCCGGTGAGTCGGGCAGCCTGGACCAGAAGTTCATTGGACACATCGTTCATGCCCCATTTCCCCTCTTTACATTCCAGGGTCAGACAGGGCTCCTGGTTCCCTTTGTACTCCAGAGAGGGTTCTCCCTCCGACCACAGGTCGGCCATCCAATCGTCTCTGCCGTTCAGAGGCTCCCCTTCGGGCTCCTGGAACTCGTTGATCCAGAAGTAGTCCGTTTCGTCAAGGGCTCGCTTTCCTCCCACGAAAAACACGATGTCCTGGTATCCGAGGTCATCCAACTCCTTCAGGATGGCCTTCATCTCTTTCTTGCTGTCGATGGTGACCAGCTTGCCGCCCATATTCTGGGCCCGCTGGGCGGCCTCCTCCCAGGTGCAGTCCTCTATGTGATAGGCATAGTTTTGAGAGTCCTGGTTCCCGAACAGCAGGGCCACCGCTCCTCCAAGCCCAATCAAGGCTATTGCTAGGAGGGCATACAAAACCCCAAGACGGCCCTTTCCCGAGGCAGGCTTTGCCTTCTTCTGCTGCTCAGCCTGATTGTTCCCGGAGACTTCTTTGCCTGAAGCTGCCGCTTTCTCTTTCATGGCCTCGCTTTTCCCGGCCATGGCCAGAGCGGTAGCATAGGGATCTTCTGTTCCCTCCGTTTTCTGTTCCGGAGGATTATCTTTGCGCGGGATTTCCTTCTGTCCCACCATCTCCAAGGCCCTCTGGAAGGCCCGGGCATCCGGGTATCGGTCCTCAGGGAGGAACGAGCAGGCCTTCAGGATCACATTTGCCAAGGCCGGGCTGGCCTGACTGGGTGCCGGGAGGGGATCTCCAGTCAGCCGCCGCAGAACTTCGTCGTGCCGGACATAGCCTGACTCTGCATAGGGAAGCTTTCCCAGGTTGCTCATTTCATAGAGGGTCAGTCCCAGGCTATAAATGTCCACCCGATGGTCATAGGTTTCCTGGCGGGTCTGCTCAGGGGCTGCGTAGGCCCGGGTGCCGATGCTGGTGTAGGCAAACTGGGTGTCATCCAGGATCCGGGCAATGCCGAAGTCGCCCAGCTTGTAGTTTCCGTTGGGGGTCATAAAAATGTTGGCAGGCTTGATATCCCGGTGAATGATCCCCTCCTGGTGGCAGCGGATCAACGCCTCCGTCATATCCCGGCCCACCCGAAGGATACCGGCCTCATGGACGGTCTGCCGCATCAGGATGGTCTCCAGGCTGGTCAGATACTCCATGCGAATGAGCATATCACAGCCAAAGTTGTTTTCCCCCTGCCAGTTGATGAAGGTATAATCCTGATAGTTCACCACCTGGGCACAGTCCCGCAGGCGGTACATGAGCTGGACTTCCTGCTCTGCCTTGGCCCGCAGCTGCTCACGATGACGCAGGTAGTCATGCTGGAAGGATTCGGACTGTTCCTGGAACTTTCCCTTGGCCTCCACGATGGTGATGACCTTCAGGGCACCAACCTCTTCCCAACTGCCGTGAGGACGAACGATTCGGTATACCCCTGTCTGGCCGCCGGAGCCGCCGCCCAGATATTCCTTTACCTTCCAGTCCTGAAAGACCGACTCATAGGAACGAATGCGCGAATCGATAGACATTCTCTCTTCTCCTTCCTTTACCGAGTATCCCTGGCCACCCGATGGAGGGCCAGGTTGCCCAGGATGATACAGACCAGAGCAAAGACGATCAGGATCACCCACACATCCTGGAGATGGGATGCGCTGGACAGAAACATATCTTCCGCCTCATGGGGCACCGTGGGCACGGTGGCCTGGATCTTCAGAGGCAGATCATTCAGACAACAGGTGCTTCCCAGAGCTTCCATACCCCACCGGCTCAGCATGGCATAGGAGACCTTCTCGGCCTGATCCTTCATGGGGAAGAGGATCCCCGAGAAGATGAGCAGAACGATGAGGATATAGGGGGCCAGCACATTGGCCGTTTCCGTCTTGCGCACCAGGCAGGACACGAACAGGCCGGTGGCATCCGCCGCAAACATCAGCAGGAAAATGCTGATGTAGCACTCCAGCAGGGTATGGTCCAGAATCAGGCCCTGGTCCGGCAGGGTGTTGCCGAACTTCTTCTCCACCCCCAGGAAGGCCCCGGTGAGCAGGGCACTCTGGATGATACAGAGGAAGAGCTGGATCTCCGCCCTGGAGGCCGTATAGCACCGCAGGCGCAGACCGGCGGTGTAATCCCGCTTGATGTTGGCCCGCTCCCGTACCACGATCTGGATGGAATTAAACAGGCCGCACCAGATGGCCGCACTCACCAGAACAAAGCAGGCGGACTTGGTGCCCTCGTAGTGAACAAACATATTTTCGCCGGCGATCCACACGGTGATCAGGGCCGCACAAACGGGGAAGATCAGGGATACCAGCAGATTTTTCTTATCGCTGAACAGGATGCGGCGGGCCTGTCGGGAGAGCACCCGCCACTCCCGGAACCCGGAGATCCGTTCGGTTTTCTTCTTCATGATTTAACCCCTCACATAACGATTTGGATCTTTGCTGATGACCACGTAGGCCTCGCTGAGGTCCTCCACCCCGAAGTACTCTCTTGCCTCTGCAGGAGGGCCTTCAAAGGCCAGCCGCCCCACGTTGTCCACCTTGGCCATCATGATGATCTGGTCAAAGAGGTCGATCTCGGAGACATCGTGGATGATGACCAGGATGCTCTTGCCTCGATCATGGGCCAGGCTGCGCAGGGTGGTAAAGAGGTCCTTTTTCGCCAGGGGATCCAGACCGGCGTCGGGCTCGTCCAAGCAGAGCAGTTCCCGGTCGGCCACCAGCTCCACGCCGATGTTGACCCGCTTCCGCTCACCGCCGCTGAGCTTTCGGATCTGGGTCTTCCGCTTCTGGGTCAGGTTCAGGGCGACCAGGGTGTCATCCACTTGCTTCTGGATGGCTCTGGCGCCCATGTCCTTGGGCAGGCGAAGCAGGGCGGCGTCCCGCAACTCCTGCTCCACGGTGAGCATATCGTGGACCACATTTTCCTGGGGCACGCTGCCGATGAGATATTTCAAACGTTCAAAATTCTGGTAGAGATCCTCCCCGCGGTAGAAGACCTGTCCCCGGACGCCCAGCTGATCCATGCCGTTCAGGGCATTCATCACCGTGGTTTTGCCGGCGCCGGAGCCGCCCAGCAGGGCCACCAGCTGGCCGCTCTTCACGGAGAGCTTCACGTTGCGGATGAGCTCCTTCTGCCCATAGCCGCTCTGGTCCTTCACCGTCTTGGACTGGATATCCGCCTTCAGGATGATCCCGCCGTCGGCCTGGGAAGCAATGTTCCTCTGCCGGCTTTTTTCTCCGGACCGGGCGGTATACAGAAGCCCGTGGCCCAGGAAGACCATATGACAGTCGCAGATGGAGATATGATCCTTTTCCTTCAGCCGGATCGGCCCCTCCACCCGGGCGCCGTTGCACCAGGTGCCGGCTTTGCTGTCCCGGTCGGTCAGGGTGAAGCCGCCGTCCACTTTCCAGATCTCCGCATGGCAGGCGGACACATAGGGCAGGGGGAAGACCACTTGGCACTGGTCGGCCTCCCGGCCGATCCGACAGAATTCCCGCCCCTGGAGGGAATAGAACCCCCAGGCATCCGCCGCCAGGTCCGTGACAAAGAGGATCCACACCCCTCGTTCATCGGGCTGGTTCAGGTCCTGGTAGTCGATCCGGAGGACATCTCCGTTCTGGAGCAGAGCGACCCGGTCCTTCTTCTCTGCCTCCGGGCCCATAAACCGCCCGTTGTGGAAGGTCCCGTTGACGCCGCCGCCATCCAAATAATACCAGCCGCCCTCGTAGAGCAGGAACTTTCCGTGCTGCCGGCTGGCGATGGGGGACCGCAGGGGGATATCCGGGGTGACCTCCCCTGCAGCCCGGCCGAGGGTCCAGCTGCTCCGGCCTCCCAGCCGCACGATGCGAACCTTTCCCTGTTCCAGGATGACCAGCGAAGCCTCTCGCTGGGGCGCAGAAAACAGCATAGTATCCATAGCATTCTCCCCTTCGACCTGTATTTACAATAGTATACCATATGTCAAAGGGTTAGGCCACAGTCTTTTTCCGTGAAACACCCTGTTTTTCAGGCAAAGGAAATGCGGCCGAGTCCCCCGGGACTCGGCCGCATGGTTTTGGTTACTATTGGCTACGGAAAAGTAAAAAGCTCCGAGAACTGAAGTTCTCGAAGCTTTTTGGAGCTGCTGGGCGGATTTGAACCGCCGACCTCATCCTTACCAAGGATGCGCTCTACCTACTGAGCTACAGCAGCAAATATGGCGACGCGGAAGGGACTTGAACCCTCGACCTCCGGCGTGA
>JAFSFC010000037.1 GCA_017435425.1 Ruminiclostridium sp.
CGACCTGAGCCGGGCCGTCACCGTCCCCTGTGAGATCGGCTTCATGTGCGCCAAGAGCTACTACAGCGGCACGGTCTCCACCGGTGCGGTGAAGATCACCATGGACCTGGACCAGGACGTGAGCAAGTACCACGTGATCATTGTAGAGGACATCATCGACACCGGCCGCACCCTCAACGATGTGGTCAACCTCCTGAAGGCCCGGAACCCCCTGTCCCTGAAGGTTGTCACCCTCCTGGACAAGCCCTCCCGCCGGAAGGTGGACTTTAAGGCAGATGTTTCCCTTTTCACCATCCCCGACCACTTTGTCATTGGATATGGCCTGGACTGCGGAGAATACTATAGGAACCTGCCCTACATCGCAGAGTATGACGAAGGAGGAGAATAACAAATGCTGGAACGACTCTTCCACCTGAAGGAAAACAACACCAACGTAAAGACCGAGCTCACTGCCGGTCTGGCCACCTTCATGACCATGGCCTACATCCTGGCCGTGAACCCCTCCATCCTGGGGGAGGCCGGCATGGACCCCAACGCCGTCCTCATCGCCACCTGCCTGGCCTCCTTCCTGGGCACGGCCATCATGGCCCTGGCCGCCAACCTGCCCTTCGCCCTGTCTGCCGGCATGGGTCTGAACGCCTATCTGACCTACACCGTGGTCCTGGGCATGGGCATCTCCTGGCAGGTAGCCCTGTTCGCCGTCTTTATCGAAGGTCTCATCTTCATCGTTCTGTCCCTGACCAACGTCCGTGAGTCCATCTTCAACGCCATCCCCCTGCCGCTGAAGCGGGGCGTCTCCGTGGGCATCGGCCTGTTCATCGCCTTCATCGGCCTCCAGAACGCCGGTCTGGCGGTGGACGCCTCCACCCTGGTGACCATCACCAGCTTCACCGAGAACTTCTCCACCCACGGCATCTGCGCTCTGCTGGCCGTCATCGGTCTGCTCATCACCGCCATCCTCCACATCCGGGGTATGAAGGGCGCCATCCTCCTGGGCATCGTCATCACCTGGGTCCTGGGCATCCTCTGCCAGCTGGTGGGCATCTACGTCCCCACCCCCGAGGCCGGGTTCTACAGCCTGGTGCCCACCGGCATCATCAGCATGGACTTCTCCGCCCTGGGCAACACCTTCGGCCAGTGCTTTAACATCGACTTTGACGGTGTGGGCATCTTTAACTTCATCGTGGTCATCTTCGCCTTCCTGTTCGTGGACCTCTTCGACACCCTGGGCACCCTCATCGGCGTGGCCACCAAGGCCGACATGCTGGACGAGGAGGGCCACCTGCCCCGGATCAAGCCCGCTCTGATGGCCGACGCTGTGGCCACCTCCGCCGGCGCTGTGCTGGGCACCTCCACCACCACCACCTTCGTGGAGTCCTCCGCAGGCGTGGCCGTGGGCGGCCGCACGGGCCTGACCGCCATGACCACCGGCGTTCTCTTCCTGTGCGCCACCCTGTTCTCCCCCCTGTTCACCTCCATCCCCTCCTTCGCCACCGCCCCCGCCCTGATCTTCGTGGGCTTTTTGATGTTCGAGGGTATCACCGAGCTGAAGTTCTCCGAAAAGAACCTCACCGACACCATCCCCGCCTACCTGGCCATCCTGGCTATGCCCCTGTTCTACAGCATTTCCGAGGGCATCTGCCTGGGCGTCATCTCCTACGTGGTCCTGAAGACCGCCACCGGCAAGGCCAAGGACGTGGCTCCCCTCATGTACGTTCTGGCCTTCCTCTTCGTCCTGAAGTACATTTTCCTGTAATTCCAAATGGTTCCGCCCGGCTTTCAGCCGGGCGGTTTTTTCTTGCGGCGGGTTGTCCCCTGTGGTATACTATTCCTATCAATTCAATGAAAGGAAGGCTTTTGTATGAAGAAACGATTGTTTGCTCTGCTCCTGTCTCTGGTGATGGCCCTTTCCCTGGCTGTCCCCGCAGGAGCCGTTGAGATCGGGGCGGAAAACCCCGATGACCTGACGGGATACACCTTCATCCTCCACACCAACGATGTCCACGGCAGCATCGACGGCTATGCCGCTGTGTCCGCCCTAAAAGATTGGTACCAGTCCACCGGGGCCGACGTCTACCTGATGGATGCCGGTGACTTCAGCCAGGGTGACCCCTATGTGAATATTTCCCAGGGTGCCACGGCGGTGGAACTGATGGATCTGGCCGGATACGACCTGGTCGCTCTGGGCAACCACGAGTTCGACTACGGCTATGACGCCCTGACCTCCCTTCTGGACAAGGCACAGTTTACCACTCTGGCCGCCAACGTCTTTTATGAGGGCCAGCCCATCACCCCTTCCAACGCAGTCATCGACACCGCCAACCACCGCATCGGCGTCTTTGGCCTGACTACCCCCGAGACCGCCTCCTCTGCCCACCCCTCCAGGATCCAGGGCCTCACATTCCTGGCCCGGGAAGAACTGTACGCCTGCGCCCAGGACCAGGTGGATACCCTCACCGCCCAGGGCTGTGACCTGATCGTCTGCATCGGCCACCTGGGTGTGGATCCCCCCTCCGAGCCCAACCGGTCCAGCGACCTGCTGGAGCATGTGGAGGGCATTGACCTTTTCCTGGACGGTCACTCCCACCACACCGTCGCTGAGATCCGGGAGATCACAGGCAGCGAGACCGTAGGGGATGCCATCCTGACCTCCACCGGCACCAAGATGGCAAATGTGGGTATCGTGGAGATCTCTCCCGAAGGCGACATCAGCGCCATCAACCTCTCCATCGAAGCCCTGGCGGAGGTCCTGTCTGACGACGTGGTGGCCGCCCGTGCCGCAGAGATCAAAGCCGAGATCGACGCAGATTACAGCACTGTGTTCGCCCAGAGCGAAGTGACCCTCATCGGCGAAAAGGACGATATCCGCAGCCGGGAGACCAACCTGGGCAACCTCATCGGCGATGCCATGGTCTGGCAGGCAGGCCTTCTGGGGGAACCCGTGGATGCAGCCGTGATCAACAGCGGCGGCATCCGGGCCACCATCGCCCCCGGCGACGTGACCAAGAAGGACATCAGCGCTATCCTTCCCTATGGCAACACCCTGTACATCATTCAGATCACCGGCGCTGACCTGCTGGAAGCCCTGGAAGCCTCCACCTGCTATGCGCCCCAGGCCGTCCCCTGCTTCCCCCAGGTCTCGGGTATCACCTTTACCATCAACACCGGGGCCCCCTTTGCCACCAGCGGCCTCTATCCCGGCGCCACCTACCCCCAGCCCGACGCCGTCAACCGGGTGACCATCCACACCGTGGGCGGCCAGCTCTTTGATCCGGACGAATACTACACCATTGCCACCAACGACTACATGGCCGCCGGCGGAGACACCTACTACCGCTTCGCCGCCTCCCCCATCGGCTATGACCTGGGGATCCCTCTGGACGAGGTGGTCATGGACTACATCACCGCCGGGCTGGGCGGGATCATCACCGCCGCTGACTACGGCCAGACCGAGGGCTGCATCCGGACCATCTCCTACAGCGACGTGCTGGCCGGGGACTGGTTCATCAACCCCGTCATCTATACCACCCTCACCGGCCTGATGAAGGGCGCAGACGGCAAATTCCTGCCCAACACCGACCTGACCCGGGCCATGCTGGTCACCACCCTGCACCGGATGGCGGGCGAGCCCGCTGTCACAGAGGACAACCCCTTCCGGGACGTGGCGGAGGACACCTGGTACACCGACGCCGTCCTGTGGGCGGCAGAGACCGGCATCACCACCGGCGTCACTGCCGACACCTTCGCCCCCAACAAGCCCCTGACCCGGGAGCAGATGGCCGCCTTCTTCTACCGCTTCGCCGACTATGAAGGGGAAAAGGATCTGGATCCCAACGGGGACAACCTGGCCGGCTGCCCGGATCGGGACCAGATCAGCGAGTACGCTCTTCTCCCCATGAACTGGGCCATCCACCAGGGCCTTCTGGCGGGCTATCCCGACAACACCATCCGTCCCCAGGACACCGCCACCCGGGCCCAGATCGCCACCGTCCTCACGCGATATACGATTCAGTGACCCCCTGACATGACAAAAGGCCCGAAGCATCCGCTTCGGGCCTTTTCTTGCCTCGCAGAGTTCCGGTTCCGCAGAACCGGAATCAAGTCTGATCTGAAAAATCTCCGGACATGCGCCGGAGATTTTTCTCTTCTCGGCCCGAGAGTGCCTGCTTCGCAGGCGCGGGTCGGGCCGCAATCCCCACTTTTCAAATAAAGGGAGTGAAGCCATCGGCTCCACTCCCTTTATTTGAAAAGTCTTGTTTATCGTTCCATGAATCGGGACAGGAACTCCTTGGTCTCCTCCCGCTGGGGATTGGAGAAGAGTTCCTCGGGAGAGGCATCCTCCCAGATGACGCCGTCACGCATGAAGACCACACGGTTGGAGACGTCACGGGCGAAGGCCATCTCGTGGGTGACCACCAGCATGGTCAGGCCGTCGGCGGCCAGGTCACGCATGACCGAGAGGACTTCGCCAACCATTTCGGGGTCCAGAGCGGAGGTGGGCTCGTCAAAGAGGAGCACATCGGGGTTCATGGCCAGGGCCCGGGCGATGGCCACACGCTGCTTCTGACCGCCGGAGATCTGGCGGGGCTTGGCGTTGATGTAGGGGGCCATACCCACCTTGGTCAGGAACTTCATAGCGGTCTCTTCGGCCTCCTTCTTGCCCTTCTTCAGGACCTTGGTCTGGCCAACCACACAGTTTTCCAGGACGGTCATGTTGTTGAAGAGGTTGAAGGACTGGAAGACCATGCCCACCTTGGCACGGTAGGCGGAGGCGCCCCCCTTCCGGTGGCGGATGTCCTCCCCCTGGAAGAAGATCTCACCGCTGGTGGGGGTCTCCAGGAGGTTGATGCAGCGGAGCAGGGTGGACTTACCGGAGCCGGAAGCACCGATGATGGAGGTCACGTCGCCCTTCTTCACGGTGAAGTCGATGTCTTTGAGGACCTGGTGGGTGCCGAAGGACTTGGAGAGGTGGTTCACCTGCAAAATCTCTTTGTTCAGCATGGGTCTCACTCTCCTCTCGAATCAGTGGTGGACTGGTGGCGGCCCTGGTGGGCTTCCACCTGGCGGCCCTTCTGGCGGGCCTCTTCCATCTCAGCCTGGCGGCGGAGCTCCTCACGGAGCATACTCTTGACGCCCTCAGGGTTCCGCTCGTCAAAGGGAGTGCCCCGGTTGGGGTGGTTGTAGGTGCCGCCGGCCATGGTCAGGGCGTCGGCCTGGGCCAGGTCGTAGCTGCTGGAGCCGTCCATCTTCTTCTCGATGTAGCGGAGGATGAAGGAGGCCAGCAGGGTCATGGTCAGGTAGCCGATCATTTCGATGGCGGCAGAGGGGAAGTAGCGGTAGGATGCACCGACAACGGCCTTATGGGTGGCAAAGAACTCGGTGAAGCCGATGATGAACATCACGGAGGTATCCTTGATGTTGATGATGAAGTTGTTGCCGATCTGGGGCAGGATGTTCCGCAGAGCCTGGGGCAGGATGACATACAGCATGGTCTGGAAGTGATTCATGCCGATGGCCTTGGCGCCCTCGGTCTGGCCGGGGTCCACGGAGATGATGCCGCCGCGGACGGACTCTGCCATGTAGGCACCGGTGTTGATGGAGACGACCAAAATAGAGACCGTCCACATATTGGTGAACTGCAGGGCATTGTCGGTAAAGTAGGGCAGGCCGAAGAAGATGAACACGGCCTGGAGGATCATGGGGGTGCCGCGGAAGACTTCCACGTAGACACGGACCAGGACCCGGATGAGTTTCAGGAAGAAGCGCTTAAAGACAGAGTCGCTCTTGGTATAGGGGATGGTCTGGAGGATGCCGCACACAAAACCGATGAGGCAGCCGATGGCGGTGGCCACAACAGCCAGGATCAGGGTGTTGGCGATGCCGTCCAGGTACATGTCGTGGTATTTGCTCCACAGGGTTACCATATCGGAACCCAGCTGGGTCAGCTTATCCATGGGAAACAGTCTCCCTTCTTTCGGTAGTTAAACAGGGGACAAGGCGAGAGGGGATTGGCCCTCTCGCCTGTCTGTTATCTTGTGGGTTATACAGGTTGTAGATTACTCGATGGGCTGAACAGCGGTAGCCTCTGCCATCAGAGCATTGAAGTCGTCAGCGGTCATGGTGGACAGAACTGCGTCCAGAGCTTCCTTCAGAACGGTGTTGCCCTTCATGACGGAGATGCCGATGTTGACGTCCTCATCGGAGACCTCGAAGCCGTCCTCAGAAGCGGAGAAGTCCAGGATGACCATGTCGGGGTAGACGACAACGGCGCCCTGTGCGGTGGGCATGTCGGTGCAGACGAAGTCGACGGTACCGGTCTCCAGAGCCATCAGCATGGCGGGAGCGGACTCAGCAGCGGACTGAATGTTTGCGCCCTCAATCTGGGGCAGGCAGGTGTCGTACCAGATGGTGCCGATCTGGCTGGTGCAGGTGCCGGACAGCTCGGAGATACCGGCTGCGGAAGCCAGAGCACTGTCAGCCTTGGTCAGGCAGACGATGGAGGCGTACAGGTAAGGACCGGCAAAGTCCACCATCTCAGCGCGCTCAGCGGTCATGGACTGACCAGCGATGACGCAGTCAACGGTGCCGGCCTGGACAGCGGGGACCAGGGAGTCCCAGTCCAGACGGACGATCTCCAGCTCCCAGCCGTTGGCTTCGCAGAGCTTCTTGGCCATCATAACGTCGTAGCCGTTTGCATACTCGCCGTCGGTGTCCTTAATGGGCACTGCGCCGTTGGAGTCGTCGGGCTGGGTCCAGTTGTAGGGAGCGTAGTTGCACTCCATAGCAACGGTCAGGACGCCGTCTTCCACGCCGCTGGCGATCTCGGTGGATTCGGTGGTGGTCTCTTCAGCGGGAGCCTCTTCGGTGGAGCCGCCGCCGCAAGCGCACAGGCCCAGGGACAGAGCCAGTGCCAGAGTCAGAGCAAGGATCTTCTTCATGGTTGGTTTCCTCTTTTCATTTTGATTTTGTGGGGCTTTGCCCAAAATAAAATTGCCATAAATCCTCAGGAGGACTCATGGCATTGCATACGCAGGGGACAAACTGCTTCCCCATTCACCATGATAGCGCTCCATTGGTCCAATGGCAGTCCGGCAGATGTTCTCTGACGGCCCAGGCATCCCCCGGTCAGGCACCCGGAGAACCCTTCGGCGGTGATCCCTTTCCCCTCCCGGTGTTCCTGCCGGGAATGGAGGGTACTGATGAGCACCGCGCCTCTATCATTGTCGTACATTATACGAGGGGAAGGACAACTTGTCAAGACAGTTTTGCATCTTTTTTACACTGTTGCAGCAAAGTCTTTTTTCCCTCTATATATGGTATCTGTGGGGGGCGGCTGATACCGCCCCCCACAGAGGATCTCATCAAATTTTTCTTCCGATGGTATAACCGTCGGCCACGGCGGTCATGACGCTGCCCACCCGGGCACCGTCGCCCACCTGGTATATCTCCATGCCGGCGCCGTACAGACCGGATGCCAGGGAGGTTCTGGGGCGGAAGCCCACCGCCAGGACCACGGAGTCGGCAGGGATGGTCTCGCCGCCGGCCACCACGCCGGTGTTGGTGACCTCCTCCAGAGGGCAGGAGGTCTTCACGGTGACCTTGCCCTCATCCAGCAGATCCCGGAGCATCTGGTCGTGGCTCTCGGGAACGGGGATGCCGGCGGAGAGGATCTTGGGCAGGGCCTCCACCAGGGTAACGGTCTTGCCCTCCCGGGCATAGCCCACGGCGGTCTCACAGCCCACCAGGCCGCCGCCCACCACCACCACGTTCTGTCCGAGGGCAGGTTTTTCGTTCAGGGCAGTGACGCAGTCCACCACCTTGGGGCTGTGGATGCCGGAAACGGCAGGGATGACCGGCTCTGCGCCCAGGGCCAGGACCACAGCCTGGGGCTTCCGGGCTTTGATCCCGTCCGCATCCAGGCGGGTGTTCACCTCCACGGCCACCCCCAGCTTGGACAGCTGGGTCTGATACCAGCGGTTGAGCAGGTTCATGTCCTCCTTGAAGTCATGGGCACCGGCAGGGAGCAGGCTGCCGCCCAGCCGGCCAGAGCCCTCACAGAGGGTGACCTTGTGGCCACGGATGGCAGCCACACGGGCGGCCTCCATACCGGCCACACCACCGCCCACCACCAGGACCTCCTTGGCCTTGGGGGCGGCAGACAGAGAGAAGGTCTCCTCCCGGCCTGCCTGAGCATTGACCGCACAGCCGGCCCGGCGGCCGATCTTCAGGGCGCCGATGCAGCCCTGGTTGCAGCCGATGCAGGGGCGGATGTCCTCGGGGGTGCCCATCTCCAGCTTCTGGACGTAGGCGGGGTCGGCCAGGGAGGGTCTGCCCAGGACCACGCCGTCGATCTTGCCCTCAGCCACGGCCTGGGCGGCCAGGTCGGGTGCATTCATGCGGCCGCCGCAGAGGATGGGGATATTCACGGCCTTCTTGGCCTCTGCCGCCAGGTCGATGATCTCACCCTTCTGGGTGTAGCAGGGCGGGGCGGCATAGTAGAAGGAGTCGTACTGGCCAAAGTCCACGCTGAGGAAGTCATAGCCGTAGGCCTCCAGGCGGCGGGCCATCTCAATGCCCTCCTCCAGGGTGCGGCCCACTTCCTCCTCGCCATGGAGGGAGGGGGCGTTGTAGCCCTTGATGTAGGCCTTCAGGGCCAGGCGCATGGACACGGCAAAGTCAGCGCCGCAGGCCGCCTTCACGCCCTCCACGATTTCCCGGGCGCAGCGGAGGCGGTTCTCCAGCTCCCCGCCGTACTCGTCGGTGCGGTGGTTCATGTAGGTCATGGCGAACTGATCCAGCAGGTAGCCCCAGTGCATGGCGTGGACCTCGATGCCGGGGAAACCGCAGGATTTTAAGAATGCAGCGGTGTCGATCATCTGGTCGATCTTCCGCTTGATCTGGTCCTTGGTGAGGGCAGGGGTGGTGATGGAGGGGTCATGGTAGTAGGGGATCTCGGAGGGGCCGTAGCAGCCCACGGCGTTCCGGCCGTAGCCCATGGACACCTGGGGGATCATCTTGGCCCCGTAGGCATCCAGCCGCTCCAGCAGCTCCACGGCGGACCGCTTGAAGGCCTTGGGCGCCTTCATGGGCTGCTTGGAGTCCAGAGGGTGGACGGGGTCCACCAGTACATCGGGATGGAAGGCCCCGGTGTAGATGAGGCCGAAGCCCCCCTTGGCCCGCTCCTCAAAGTAGGCCAGGCCGTCGGGGGAGAACTCCCCGTGGGGGCCGTGGAGGGAGGGCAGGGTCAAGGGACCCACGCAGTAACGGTTCTTAATGGTCAGCTTGCTGTTCAGCTGCAGGGGCTGAAGCAGAGGTTCGTAGACAAAAGACATAATAGTTCCTCCTGTTTGCACATCCTCTTGCCTCTCCCCCTGGGAGAGGTGGCAGTGCGAAGCACTGACGGAGAGGGCTGATTTGTTGCGATATTGCCCTATCGGCTGGGATTCGCCCTCTCAGTCATCTTCGATGACAGCTCTCCCAACGGGAGAGCCAAGGGTCTATTTTATCGTAACGTATTCTTATAAAACTCCCAAACATTCTTCCAGGTGATGGCCTCGATCTCCCGCTGGGTGAAGCCTTGATGTTCCATCTCCCGGATCAGCTGGTCCATGCCCGAGGCATCCACCATCTCCAGGGGGCAGGTGATGCCGTCAAAGTCGGAGCCCAAAGCCACCACCTCCAGGCCCCCCACATTCCGCATGTGCTTTATGTGGCGGACAATGTCGGCGGTGCGGGTGGTGGGGGAGTCCGCCAGAAAGTCGGCGTAAAAGTTCACCCCGGCGATGCCGCCGTGGTCGGCCAGGGCCTTGATCTGTTCGTCGGTCAGGTTCCGCCGGTGGGGCCACAGGGCCCGGCAGCTGGAATGGCTGGCCACAAAGGGGCGCTTGGCAGCCTGGCATACATCCCAAAATCCCTGGTCACTGAGATGGGACACGTCGGCAATGACCCCCAACCGTTCCATTTCCGCCAGGAATTCATAGCCGAAGGGTTTCAGCCCCCCCTCGGACCCGTTGGGAAAGGCGATCTCGTTCTCATGGTTCCAGGTGAGGGTGAGCATCCGCACCCCCAGCCGGTGGAGGGTCCGGAGGTTGGCAAGGTCTCCCCTGCACACGCCCCCCTCCTCTACGGTGAGGACGGATGCGAGCTTTCCCTCTTTCCGGGCGGTCTCCATATCCCCGAAGGTATGGCAGGGGGTCACCCAGTCCCGGTTCTTCTCGGTCTCGCTGACGTA
>JAFSFC010000038.1 GCA_017435425.1 Ruminiclostridium sp.
TACTGCATGGGGTTTCCTCCTTTCCACGAATGATTTTCCTATTGTATCACAGGATACCGGATTTTACACCCTCTCACCGTGATGTCGTCACGGTATTTGTAACGTTTCCCCTCCACCGGTGTCTAACAGACAGAAAGGCAGGTGAAGCCAGTGGACAAGAAAAAACCAGGGCCCATCCTCACAGAGGAGGTCCTGCTGGGGGAATACCGGGCGGTGTACCGCTACGTCCTGACCCTCTGCCGGGACCCGGCCCAGGCCCAGGACATCACCCAGGAGACCTTTCTCAAGGCCATGAAGGCCGCCGGGAAGTTCCAGGGGGGCAGCAGCCTCTACACCTGGCTGTGCACCATCGCCAGAAACCAGTGGCTGAACCAGTGCCGGAAGACCAACCGGGAGACGGAATTTCCCGACCAGTCCATCCCCGACGGGTCGCCGCCCCTGGAGGAGCGGCTGGCGGACAAGGATGCCTCCCGGGCCATCCACCGGGTCCTGCACCAGCTGAAGGAGCCCCACAAGGAGGTCTTCACCCTGCGGGTTTTTGGGGAACTGCCCTTCGGGGAGATCTCCGCCCTCTTCGGGCGGACGGAAAGCTGGGCCCGGGTGACCTACCACCGGGCCAGAAAGATGATCGTGGAACAACTGCGAAAGGAGGGAATGCTGTGAGCAAGCTGGACTGCCCCATCGTCCGGGATCTGCTGCCCCTGTACATCGACCAGGTGGTAAGCCCTGAGACCGCCCAGGCGGTGGAGGCCCATTTGGAAGACTGCCCGGACTGCCGCCGGGAGTATGAGAGCCTGCAGGCCGACCTGCCGGAGACCTTGCCGGAGGAGAGCGACACCTCCCGGCAGTTCGGGGATATGATGAAGAAGGTAAAGCGAAAGCAGACCCTCCGGATCGCTGCCGCTGTTGTGCTGCTGGTGGCCGTCATGTCCGGTTATTTTTGGTGGCTGCAATCCCCGGTGATAGACAACACAGGGGTGACCGTCTATGGAATCCATGAAGTGAAGGACCCTGCCAAAGAGGATACCTTCTTTCTTCTGTATACAGCCCCCACTTATATCAATGGCATTTCCCGGTCCACCTACCAGGACCAACAGACCGGGAAAAAAATCCTGCAAGTGGATATGTTACGGACACCCCTGGACAAAGAGATCCACTCTTACTGGGAAACCTTTGACCTGGTCCATGGGGAGGCTGTGGATGAGGTCCATCTGGGAGACCAGGTCATCTGGACCAGAGAAACCAATGGGGATGACCCGATCCCCGACTATGTGCATGCATTTCTTACCCCCGGACCCGAGTCCGCCTGGTCCATCGAACTGGACGGAAAGGAAAACTACACCGACTACCCTGCTCCCTTTGTCATGGAGTTCTATTCGGACGGCCGTGAGATCGTCTGGGACCTGGACGGGAACGTGCTCAGCGAGACAGAGTGACAGAAAAGCCTCCCTCTGACGAGGGAGGCTTTTTGTTTCATGCTGTTATTCACAGGCTTCCAAAATCTGTTCCATACACCGGTCCAGGCCCAGCTGGGTGCTGTCCAGCACCAGGTGGTAGTTGGCCGGGTCACCCCAGGTCAGGCCGTTGGTCAGATTCCGGTAGTGGGTGGCCCGGATCTTGTCCCGGCTCTCAATGAGCCGCTGGGCGGCGTCGGGGAAGAGCTTCTCCTCGGTGACCATCCGGTGGACCCGGTCGTCCTTGTCTCCCTGGACAAAGACCCCCAGGCAGTCCTCCCGGTCCCGGAGGACATACTCGGCGCAGCGGCCCACAAAGACGCAGGGGCCCTGGTCGGCCAGCCGACGGATGAGGGCGGCCTCCCGCTCGGTGTCCTCCGTTCCCCCAGCCTTGGAGAGGAGATAGCCGTCATACATGCCGGTGGTCAGGCAGAAGAGGAGACTGGTGCAGGACTGGACGTGATTTTCATCCGGATGGGCGTGGGTATCCAGGTATTCCTTGTCGTAAAAGGGGACGCCAAGCCGCTGGGCCAGCTCCTGGCCGATGGTGTAACCGCCGCTGCCGCACTGGCGGGAAATGGCGATGATCTTCTTTTTCATGTCTCTTACCTCCCTTTTCATTTTGGGCAGGAAATGCTGTTACCCCTATCATACTCCTTTTTGAGTAAAACACAACCCTTATTTGCAAGTTTTTCTATTTTACTTGCACTTTGCAGGATGTGTAAAGAAAAAGAACGCCGTCAGAAAAGGGTTTTCTGACGGCATTCTTTCATTTCTTTGTCTGTTTCTGCAGGATTACCGACAAGATGCTTCAATCAGCTGGATGCAGCGGTCAAAGCCCATGGCGCAGCTGTCCAGGGCCACGTGGTAGTTCTCCGCCTTGCCCCAGATGGTGTCGCAGACGAAGTTGTAGTGGCGGGAGCGCAGGGCGTCCTTGTTGCGGATCAGGTGACGGGCCTGGTCCTCGGACATATCATGCTCCTTCACCATACGCTCCACCCGGGACTCCAGGTCGCTGTGGATGAAGACCCGCAGACAGTCGGGACGGTTCCGCAGGACGAAATCAGCACAGCGGCCCACGATGACACAGGGCCCCTGGTCGGCCAGCTGGCAGATGATATCTGCCTCACCCCGGGACTCAGCGGCATTCTCGGGCTTGGACAGGAGATAGCCGTCGTACATGCCCGTGGACTCAGACAGGGTAAAGAGCAGGTTGGTGGCAGAGAGGTCCTTATTCTCCACATCCCCGGCCATTCGGTCCATGTAGGCCTTGTCATAGAAGGGGACGCCCAGCTTCTCGGCCAGGGCCTTGCCAATGGTGTGGCCGCCGCTGCCGCACTGACGGCTGATGGCAATGATGGTTTTCTGCATAAACATGCCTCCTAATCAGCGCAAGGGCTGCGCCGAGATATCAGTTTTCCTTATCATGATACTCTTTTGGGGTAAAAAAGCAAGGCTTATTCTTACTTTAAAAACATCCGCAGGAGCTTCTCGTTGCCCTTTCTGTAGGGCTGATACCGCATGGGCAGGTCGATCCAGTTGGCCTTGTCCACGATGGCCCGGTAGTGGGTGAAGCAGTCGAAGCTCTTCTTGCCGTGGTAGCTGCCCATGCCGCTGTTGCCCACGCCGCCGAAGCCCATGTGATGGGTGGCCAGGTGGATGATGACATCGTTGACGCAGCCGCCGCCGAAGGAGCAGCTGTTGAAGACCTTCTCCTTCACCCTCTTGGACTTGGTGAAGAGGTAGAGGGCCAGGGGCTTTTCCCGGTCCCGGATAAAGTCGATGGCCTGGTCCAAGTCATCGTAGGGGATGATGGGCAGGATGGGGCCGAAGATCTCCTCCCCCATGGGCTTGGAGGTGGCCTCCAGGGTGTCGGCAATGAGGGTGGGGGCGATCCAGCCGCTCTCTCCCTCCGGGTCGTCCCGGTGCCAGCCGCCGAAGAGGATCTCCTCCCCGTCCAGCAGGCCCTGGAGGCGGTTAAAGTGCTTGCGGTTGATGATGCGCACCAGGTTCTCGTTCTCGGTGGGTTCCAGACCCAGCATCCGGACGAACTGCTTCTTCAGCTCGGCCACCAGCTGGTCCTTCACCTGGCGGTCCACCAGGCAGTAGTCCGGGGCCACGCAGGTCTGGCCGGCGTTGAGGATCTTGCCAAAGGCCAGGCGCTTGGCTGTGAGGGGGATATTGGCAGTCTTATCCACGATGACCGGGCTCTTGCCCCCCAGCTCCAGGGTGACGGGGGTCAGGTGGCGGCTGGCCTTTTCCATGACCAGCTTGCCTACATCCACGGAACCGGTGAAGAAGATGTAATCGAAACGCTGTTCCAGCAGGGCGGAGTTCTGCTCCCGGCCGCCCTCGATGACGGTGACCCAGCCGGGGTCAAAGACCGCCTGGATGAGCTTGGCCAGAGCACGGCTGGTGTGGGGGGCATAGGCGCTGGGCTTCAGGACCACGCAGTTGCCGGCGGCCACGGCACCAAACACAGGGTCCAGGCTCAGGAGAATGGGGTAGTTCCAGGGAGACATGACCAGGGTGACGCCGTAGGGCTCGGGGAGCTCATAGCTCTTGGACTTAAATTGGGCAATGGGGGTGGGCCGCTTCTGGGGCTTGGCCCACTGGGGGGTGTTTTTGATGAGGTAGCCCAGCTCGTCCAGGCACAGACCCACCTCGCACATGTAGCCCTCAAAGTGACACTTGTGCAGGTCGGCCTTCAGGGCATCCAGCAGGATGCCTTCCCGGTTTCTGATCTCCTGCTGGAGCTTTTTCAGGGCCTTTATCCGGGCGGACACAGGGCGGGTGGCCCCGGAGCGGAAGTATTCCCGCTGACGGGCCACGATCCGCTGGATCATATCAGCATTGGCAGTTTGGTTCATGACCAGACCTCCTCCAAAATAGCGATGATATCATTATAATCCGCCTGGGCGGGATTTACAATGATGGCCCCGTCATTCAGGGCAGTTTTTGCCACGGCGGAGAAATCCTCCTTTCGGACCTTTCCCGTGTCGGACAAGGTCTCGGGCAGGCCGCAGGCCTGGGCCAGCTCCCGGCGGAGGGTCTCCAGGAAGGAAATGGCCTCCTCTGCCCGCCGGTGGGCAGGGGTGGCGGCGTAGACCTCAGGGCCTGCCAGGTGGAGCAGGAGCTCGCTGTACCGCTCCCGGCAGGTCCCCTCCCGGAGGTTGTAGGCCATGACGGCGGGGAGCAGGATGGTCATGGCATCCCCGTGGGCCACCTTACACACCCCCCCCAGGGCGTGGCCGATGGCGTGGACCAGGCCCACCATGGAGTTGGAGAAGGCGGCCCCCGCCAGCAGGCTGCCGTTGGCCAGGACCATCCGGGCCTTTCGGTTCTTCCCCTCCCGGACGGCCACGGGGAGGGCACGGACGATCTGGCCCATGGCCTTTTCCGCAAAGGCATCGCTGACCGGGTTCCGCTGGAGGCAGGTGGCCGCCTCAATGGCGTGGACCAGGGCGTCAAAGCCGGTGGAGGCCGTGATGCGAGGGGGCAGGGTCTCGGTCATCCGGGGGTCCAGGACGGCCAGGTCAGGCAGGAGATGGTAGCTGAGGAACTCCATCTTCACCTTTTTCTCCGGGTCGGCCACCACCGCCACGATGGTGGCCTCACTGCCAGTGCCGGAGGTGGTGGGGATGGCGGCAAAGGGCACGTGCTTGCCCCGGGGCAGGACCTCGCACCCGGCGGAGGCCATCAGGTCGTGGCCCTCCTGGGCCAGGACCATGCCCACCCCCTTGGCGGTGTCGATGACCGACCCGCCCCCCAGGGCGATGAGGCTGTCGCAGCCCAGCTTCCGGAAGAGGGCGGCCACTTGGTTGACCACCTGGATGGAAGAGTCCGGGGGGATCTGGCAAAAGGTCTCCACGGCGGTCATGCCCCCCTGGGCCAGGGCGTTCAGGACGGTCTTCACCGCTCCCACCCGTTCCAGGCCCTCGTCGCTGAGAAGAAGGGGGCGGAAGGCCCCCAGGGTGTTCAGCTCGTGGGGGATATGTTCTAAGGCCTCAGATCCCGACAGGATCTTGGCAGGCAGTTTGAATTCGTAATAGGCTCCCATGGTTATCGTCCTCCTAACAGAATCGACCCGTATACCCGGGCGGTGGAAACTTCTTTCTCCGGCAGGCGTTTTAAGAGCCGCTTGGCCAGGAGATCGGGGAAGAGATACCCCTCGGTGATGTCCACGCAGCGGACAAAGGGCATGGCCAAAGCCATGTCCCCCCGGAGGACAAACTTATGCTGGGCATAGGCCTGGGCCACACCCATCTGGCCAGTGAAGACCCGAAAGGCATCGGAAGGGCTCTTGAACCGGATGGTCACATCCCCGGGGGTCTCCTTGTCCAGCTTTTTAAACCCCCAGGGGGTGCCGGTGACGGTAAAGCCCCCGGCACCGGGGACCTCCAGCCGGAGGGTCTTTCCGCTGGGCCAGGCGTGGGCCTCTGCCCGGATCTGGCTGTCAGCGGTGGAGAGATATTGTAAGGCCCGGACCAGGCACTCTGCCACAAGGGTGCAGGTGGCCTGCTGCAGGCCGGTTTTCAGGGTTCGTTGGGACACAGTGGCGCCTCCTGTCTTACAAAAATATAATACATAATACTACAAACCAGATATAATTGCAACACTTACAAATGTATGCAATATGTCATACATTCTCGAAGTATGCCGCCAGGACCTGGGCGGCCACAGTCCCCAGGGCGGAGCCGCTGCCTCCCTCTTCTGCCACCAGAGCCAGGGCGATCTGGGGGGCCTCATAGGGGGCGAAGGCCACCAGAACAGCGTTGGCCTCCCGGTCTGCCGCCACCTGGGCGGAGCCCGTCTTGGCCCCCGCCTCCACAGGCAGGTCCCGGAAGGCCTCAGCCAGGGAGCCGGACCGGGTCACTTCCAGCATCCCCTCCTTGATGGCGGACAGGTTCTCCGGGGAAATAGAGACCTTTCCCAGGGACCGGGGGAAACAGTCCTCCTGCCCGGCCTTTTTCAGCAGGTGGACCTGCCAGCGGTTCCCGTCCCCCACCAGGGTGGCGGTCATGTGGGCCAGCTGGAGGGGGGTAAAGCGGTTGTTCTCCTGGCCGATGGCGGCGGACAGGACGCTCCCCTCATACCAGGTCCCCCCTACCGACTTGGTGTAGTCCGGCCCGGCCACCACCCCGCTCTGTTCCCCGGCCAGTTCAATGCCCGTGGCCTCCCCCAGACCCAGGGCGTGGGCCCAGGCCCCCAGGGCCTCCATGCCCACCCGCCGGCCGGCATCGTAGAAAAAGAGGTTGCAGGAGTCGGCGATGGCCTCTGACAGGGTCTCCAGGCCGTGGGTGCGCCCCTCCTGGCGGTAGAGCCAGCACTGGGGCTGGGGGGTGGTGTAATAGGTGTAGCGGCCCGTGTCCAGAATTTTCGTTTCGGGGGTCAGGACCCCCTCCTCCAGGGCGGCAGCGGCGGTCACCAGCTTGAAGGTGGAGCCCGGGGCATACAGGCCCTGGATGGCCCGGTTCATGAGGGGGGCGGCAGAGTCCGCCGAAAGGTCGTCATAGCTTGCCGAAAAGGCAGCGGTGTCATACCCCGGCAGGCTGGCCATGGCCAGGACCCCTCCGTCCCTTACATCCAGCACCACTCCCGCCCCGCCGGGGCAGTTGTGGGCGGTGAGAAAGTCCCCCAGGGCGGTCTGAAGGGTGGTTTGCAGGTCCTTGTCCAGGGTGAGGGTCACGTCCTGGCCGGGCTGGGGCAGGACCCCGTAGGCCTCCCCGGTGATCTCTCCCTGGCGGTCGGTGTGGATGACCCTGGTGCCGTCGGTGCCGTGGAGGAGGACTTCAAAGGCGGCCTCGGCCCCCTCCTGACCCACCCGGGCATCCATGGGGTAGCCCTGGGCCTCATAGCTCTCCCACTGGTCCGGGGTCATGGGCCCCACCCGGCCGATGACATGGGGGGCCAGCTCCCCGCTGCCAGTGCGGGTGACCACCGGCTCCACCGTCACCCGGGTCAGCCCCTCGGAACGAACACGGACCAGAAGGGCCGGGGTGGGCTCGGTGATGTCCCCGGCTCCCGACCAGTCCACCCCCTCCTCCCGGCAGAGGACTTCCAGCCGCTGGAGGTCGGGCTCGGGGCAGTCTCCGGAAACCCGGATGACCCAGGAGAGGGAATCCTGGGCCAGGATCTTGCCGGTTCGGTCCAGGATCTTTCCCCGGGCAGCAGGGACGGTCTCCACCTGGGCAATGGCCTGCTGGGACTTTTCATACCAGGCCGCCCCGGAGACCACCTGCAGGTCCCACAGCAGGGCCACAAAACAGAACAGCAGACCGGTAAACAGGCCTGCTGCGGTGTAAAAACGAAACGTTGTCATCATGACCTCCTTTTGGGACAGAAGGGATACACAAGGGGGAGGGTGAGGGCGGTGCGAAGAAAGTCCTTCCCGGCCAACATCAGGCAGGGGAGCAGCCCCTCTCCCGTGAGCCAGTGGCCCAGGGCGGGCAGCAGGCAGTACCCTGCCAGCAGGGGGATGGCCCGCAGCCAGTTTCCCCAAACTCCCACAGGATTGTGGAAAACTGTCCCGGAAATCCCCCCAAGGAGGGTCAAGCCTGGGAGATGCCAGGGGGAAACCCCCAGGAAAAGGGCCAGAATTCCCCCAAGAAGTCCACATTTTGCCCCTGGGGTTCCACCGAAGCGGAGACCCAGCAGACAGATGAGGGCAGGCAGGACGGGGGGCCAGAGGGTCCGGGCCAGAAGGGCGGCGGCGGTCACCGCCAGATAGGGCCGGACCATCAGTCCTCCTCCCGGAAGCCGGTGATCACATAGACCTGGGAGAGCCTGTCCAGGTTGGCCGTAGGGGTCACCACCCCCGTCCGGATGAGCTCTCCGGGGTCCTGGGCCAGGGAGGTCACCGTCCCCACCAGGATGTCACGGGGCATATCTTCTCCGGCGGGCAGGCTCACCACCCCCTCCCCCAGACTCATGGGGAAGTCAGGGGAAAAGACCGTAAAGAGCAGCTCCCCCTTCTCCATCCTGGCAAGGTCCCCTTCCAGGGTCCCCAGGGCGCCCGAGATGGTCCCCAGCCCAGAGAGGGAAAAGTCCGGGGCGGTCACCAGGGTGACCTCACACCAGTTCCGCCCTGCCATGTCCACCAGACCCACCAGGGCCCCGTGGGCCTCCACCACATACTGACCCGCCCGGACCCCGGCCCGCTTTCCCCGGTCCAGAATGAGGGTCCGGTCCCAGGTGTCCCGGTCCCGGCCGATGACCTGGGCAGAGGTCAGGTCCAGGTCCTGCCGGGTCTGGGTCCAGCCCAGAAGGGCACGGAGGTTCTCGTTCTCCTCCCGGGCCAGCTCCCCCTGGCGGGCAGACACCTCCAGGTCGGTGAGCCGATCCTCCAGGGCATCGTTCTGCGCCCGGAGGGCCTCCATCCCCCGGAGCCAGGTCTTTGCCCCCTCCAGTGTGTCGGAAACCGGGGAAAACAGGCGAAGAAAAGGCCGCGACACCGTCTCCCCCACGTCGCGCAGCGGGCTGGCCGTCCCGTGCAGGACCAGGGCCAGCGCCGCCGCCAACAGGCTCAGAGACAGAGCCGCGGCAGTCAGCCGTATGAACTTGTGTTGGCTTGGTTTTTTCAATGAGATTCCTTTCCTGCGGCCAGGGCCATGCAGTCCACGCCGAAGTCCAGGAGCATCCGGCCCAGGCGGCAGACCGGCAGGCCCACCACGTTGCTGTAGTCCCCCTGGATACCCGACACCAGCAGGCCGCCGTAGCCCTGGATGCCGTAGCTGCCGGCCTTGTCCATGGGCTCTCCCGTGGCCACATACTGGCGGATCTCGGTCTCGGTGAGGGCCCGGAAGGTCACCTGGGTCACCTCGGCCTGGGACATGACGGTCTTGCCCTGGCAGACGGTGACGCCGGTGCACACCTCATGGCTCCGGCCGGACAGGGCAGTGAGCATCCGCACGGCGTCGGCCTGATTGGCAGGCTTACCCAGAATGACCCCGTCCAGGACCACCACGGTGTCAGAACCGATGACGATGGTCTCCGGGTCCTCATCCTTGGCGATGTGCAGGCACTTCTCCCGGGAGAGGGCTTTCACCAACTCCACAGCGGGCAGGCCGGTGATGGCCTCCTCGTCAATCTCCGGCGATTTGGTTGTAAACTCCAGTCCCATCTTCCCCAGGAGCTCACGACGGCGGGGGGACTGGGACGCTAAGACTATTTTCATGGTTTGTCTCCGTTTTTTCCATCGAATTTTGGGGTAGGAAAAATTATTCCACACCTCTGTAATACAGCCCTCGGGTGAAATCTGCCGGGGGCTCGGCCCCTTCTATATAGGCCCGGAAGATGGCGGCGCACTCCTTGGCAGACTCCCGCAGGAAGGACAGACGGGCGTAGGCCGCCCCCACCCGCTCAAAGTCGGCCTTCTTGTCGGCCAGCCACAGGGTCTTGGCGTTGAAGATCTCGTTCCGGCAGCCCCAGGCCTGCTCCACGGGGAAGTCCTCACCCTTCCGGTCCCGGAGGGTCTGGGGTTCCTCCTGGCAGCGGCAGCCCCTGCCCCGGTTCTTCATGATGCAGTTTTCCGTGAGCATCAGGGGCAGGCGGCCGTAGACCATGAGCTCCACCTCCAGGGGCTTGGACAGATCCCGGATCTGGCCAAGCTTGCTCTCAAAGGAGGCCGTGGCTGAGACAAAGCCCAGACGGGCCAGCTCCTCGGCGGCCAGGTCGTTCACCAGGCCCAGACCGAAGTCCCCACGGGGGGTGAACCCGTACTCTCCTGCCAGGGCCAGCTGGCCGATGTGGCTGAGAAGGGCCTGGGTGACCCCCGCCTCTTTGGCGGCGGCCAGCTCCTTGCACAGCTTGTCCCGCTCCCGATCCCAGTGGACCCGGGGGAGGACAGTGCCAAACTTGATATTGGGATAGGCCCGGACGTACTCTGCCACTTCCTCTGCATGGGCGGCGATGACGTCACAGGGCAGCCAGACCAGGGCGGGGCCCAGGTCCAGGCAGGCCCGGGAGAGCTGCTCCCACTTCCGGAAGGACAGGGACCAGCCCATGGGGCCGTCGTATTTCACTTTCTTGGGGGGTGTAAAGGGCAGGACCCGGCGCTCCGGCACGGCAGTGCGGGCGGCGTCCAGGTGGGCCAGAGCCTCCCGTCGGAGGGCGTTCAGGGCGGACATGGGGACGGACAGGCCCTCGTCCAGGTCCACGGCCACGGAGTCCACATGGTAGACCGTGCCGCCGGTCTTGGACAGCTGCCCCTCGATCTGCTCTGCCGTCACCGCCCGGTTCCGGGCGGCTTCGGGGGGCGGACCCTGAACGGTGGCCTCGTGACCGGACGCATCCCAGACGGTGAGGGTCAGGGGCTGGTCGGCCTTCACCGTAGCGGACATCCACACGGCGGTGAGCTTGTGCTCCCCCCGGGTGTAGTGCTGGCGTGCCTGTTCAAAGAGCTCCGTGGGGTCTTTCATCCCCTCGGGGCGCATGCCGAACATCTCCGGGCCCTTCTTGTCCCGGTAGTAGCCCTGGGTGAAGCCCTGGCGGGAGAAGGCGGCCTCCAGCTGGGAAAGCTCCTGTTTGGTGGGCTCCCGGTGTTCCCCCATGGCGGAGGAGTAGATGCCCGTGACGATGGAGACGTACTCCGCCCGCTTCATGCGGCCCTCGATCTTCAGGCAGGCCACCCCCATGTCCTCCAGGTCCTGGAGCTCCCCGGCCAGGGACATATCCTTCAGGGAGAGGGGATGGCTGGGCTTCTTGTCCCCCGGCCAGCGGAAGGCCAGGCGGCAGGGCTGGGCGCACAGGCCCCGGTTGCCGCTGCGGCCCCCCAGGACGGCGGACAGGAAGCACTGGCCGCTGTAGCACATGCACAGGGCCCCGTGGACGAAGGTCTCCAGCTCCACGGGGGAGGTCTGGCACAGGGACTGAATGGCGGATTTGGACAGCTCCCGGGACAGGACCACCCGGGTCATGCCCAGGTCGGCGCAGGCCTTGACCCCGTCCAGGTTGTGGACGGTCATCTGGGTGGAAGCGTGGACGTCCACATCGGGGACGGTCTCCCGGAGGAGACGGGCCACGCCCAGGTCCTGGACCAGGATGGCGTCAATGCCGATCTCGGAGGCAAAGGCGGCGGTCTCTGCCGCCAGGGGCAGCTCCCGGTTGGACAGGAGGGTGTTCAGGGTCAGGTAGACCTTGGTCCCCCGCTGGTGGCAGTAGGAAACGGCCTGGCGCAGCTCCTCCTGGGAGAAGTTCTTGGCGTTGCGCCGGGCGTTCAGGGGGCCGTAGCCCAGATAGACCGCATCCGCCCCGGACTGGACCGCTGCGGTCAAAGACTCGGGGGAACCGGCCGGTGCGAGAAGCTCCATGGGGTCTCTCCTTCCTTACTTCTTTTCCTTGGACTCCTTGGCCTCTTTGGCGGCCTTCTTGGTCAGCCGCTTGAGCTCGGTGAGCTCCCGGGCCAGGCGGGCGTTCTCGTCCAGGGCCTCCTTCAGCTGGCCCCTGAGGTTGTCGGACACTGCCCGCTCCTTCTGGAGCTTGTCGGCGATGTTCAGGCCGGCCAGAACGGCGCCGTCCGCCACGGACAGAAGGGTACCGTCCATGGCGGCGTCCATCTCCTTGTTGAGGATGTCGGCGCAGGCCTGGATGTAGCCCTCGTCCTCCTCGGCCAGGATGGGATAGTTCTGGTTGCGGATGCGGATGATGACACGGTTTGCCATATAGAATACCTCCTCTTGAGGGTCGAATTTTGTTGAATAAAATATTATAACACAGTTTAACCAAAAAGGATAGACCCTCAAAGTCCTTGACAAAGGACCTGCCCCATGATAACATGAAGCCAGCTTCACATGAAGTTTACTTCACCTCCAAGGAGAAGCCCTATGAAAACCAAAGTGAAAGAACTGCGCACCGCAGCCAACATGACCCAGCAGCAGCTGGCCGACCTGGTCCACGTGTCTTCCCGGACCATCATCTCCATCGAGAAGGGGCAGTACAACCCCTCCCTGATGCTGGCCTACCGGATGGCCCTGGTCTTTGGGGTGACGGTGGAGGATCTGTGTTGCCTGGCAGAAAACAAGGAAATGGAGGATATGCAGTATGAAGATCTATAACAAAAAGAACTTTGCTTCTGGGCTGTTCATCGCCCTGCTTGGCATTGCCCTGATAGGAATGGATCTTGCAAGGGGCTGGGTGTGGAAAGACAGCATCATTGACTTTCTCTGCCTGGTGTTCGGTGTGGTCTTGCTGGTCCGAAGCTGTTCCAAGTCCATGTCCCGGGTAGATAAGCTGGAAGAGTTGGACGAACGGAACCAGCTTGTCCTGCTGAAAAACAAAAGTAAGGCCTTCCAGATCCACCAGTATCTCTGTCTGGCTCTAGCCGCCCTGTTCTTTGTGCTGGCCGCTGTGGAGGGGGCTCACATGTTCCTGTATGTGGGCATCGGGTTTGCCTTTGCGTTTGCCCTCTCCTTGTTTACAGACATTGCCACCTTTCTCTATTATGAGAGCCGCTGTTGAAGGAGGTCCCTATGGATGAGAAAATAAAACGCCCAATCAAGGACGAACGGGACCGGGAGATCCAGGTCCAATCTGAGAGCTGGTCTTTGGGCTTTCTAACTGCCGCTACCCAGGTGCTGACCATCCTCTGTCTAGTTAAGGGAAATCCCGCCTGGAAGGGCAGTCTGGCCCTTCTATTCATTGGGGCTGGGGCCCAACTCTTCTATAAGTACCACAAATATGAAGAAAAGCCCTATCTGTGGATGGGGTTGGTCATGGGTCTGATTGCCCTGGCCCTTTTCCTGTGGTTTGGATTTACAGGGTAACTCTTTTAGCCCCACCCCGGCCCACAAGCCGGGGTGGGGCTTTTGTTATGATGGGAGGGATGCCAAGGTCTGCAAAATTTCCTTTACGAAACCTCGATTTTCCTGTAGAATAGAATACTACCCTGATTTCTGAAAGGAGGCGGCAGTATGTCCAACGGCCTGCTCTTACCCGGCAACATCATATCCCTCCACCGGAAGGCGGCGGATCGGCTCCTGGCAGCCGACAACGGCGACGCCGCCCTCCTCTACCTGTGCCTGCTGGCAGGGAAGGACGCTTCCACCCTCAACTGGCAGGCCGACCGGCTGGAAAAGGCCCACCAGGCCCTGGTGGTCATGAAGCTGGCCGACCCCACCGAGCCGGTGAAGGCTCCCCCTGCCAAAAAGCTGGAGGACGACCGTCCCCCGGAGTATACCTCCCAGGACGTGACTGCCGCCCTGAAAAACGGCGGTGGCTTTGCCGCCCTGGTCCCCGAGGTGGAAAAGATGCTGGGGAAGGTCCTCTCCCCCGCCGATCTGAAATCCCTCCTGCTGATCCACGACCACCTGGGCATGCCCCCGGAGGTCATCCTCACCCTGGTGGGCTGGTGCGCCGAGACCAGCGCCCGGAAGTATGGAGCGGGACGCAAGCCCACCCTGCCCCAGATCAAGCGGGAGGCCAACAAGTGGTACAAGGCGGGGGTCCTCACCCTGGACGCCGCCGACACCTACCTCCAGCGCCAGCAGAAGCTGGGGACCCGTGGCATGGAGATCATGGCCATTCTGGGCATCACCGGCCGGGACCCCGTCCCCCAGGAGGAGGCCTACCTCCACACCTGGATCGACCTGGAGTACTCCGACGAGGTCATCCGCCTGGCCTACGAGCGCACCGTCTTCCAAATGGCCAAGCAGAACGACAAGTTCCGCTGGAGCTACATGAACGGCATCCTCACCAGCTGGCACAACCAGGGCCTCAAGACTGTGGCCGAGATCGAAGCCGCCGAGGCCCGCCGGAAGCCCAGCTTCCCCAAGAAGGGACAGCAGCCTGAGGCTGCTCCCATCTCCACCAGCGATATGGACCGGATGCTGGCCGACATCAACACATTCCCCGGAAAGGAGGGGTGACCCATGGCATACAGTGAAGAGATCATCGCCCGGGCAGAAGCCCGGCTGAAACAGGCCCAGGAGGCCCACCAGACCCAGCGGGACACCCTCCGCCGGGAGATCTACAAAAAAATCCCCCGCACCGGGGAGATCGACCGCCTCCTCCGGCAGACCGCCCCCAAGATCCTGGCGGCCTCCCTGCGGAAGGGGCTGGACGGACAGGCCGCCCTGGCGGCCCTTCGCCGGGAGAACCTGGCCCTCCAGGACGAGCAGGCCGCCCTGCTGGCCCAGGGGGGATATGCCCCCGACGCCCTGGACCTGCTCCCCTACTGCCCCCTGTGCAATGACCGGGGCTGGCGGGGTCCCCAGATGTGCGGCTGCCTGAAGACCCTCTGCCAGCAGGAGCAGATCAAGAGCCTGTCCTCCCTGCTGAACCTGGGGGAGCAGTCCTTTGAGACCTTCCGCCTGGATTACTATGACCGGGAGATCTGGCCCGACCTGAAGCGTTCCCCCCGGGAGCACATGGAACGGGTGCTGACCATCTGCCGGAACTACGCCGAGCACTTCGGCACCGTGGCCCAGAAGAACCTCTTCCTCACGGGTAAGCCCGGCCTGGGCAAGACCTTCCTCTCGGCCTGCATGGCCCGGGTGGTCTCGGAAAAGGGCTGGTCCGTGGTGTACGACACGGCGGCCAACATCTTCTCCCGGTTCGAGACCCGAAAATTCGCCCGGGATGCCGAGGAGATCCGCCAGGCCGAAGCCGACGCCCGCCGGTACCTCACCTGCGACCTGCTGATCCTGGACGACCTGGGCAGCGAGTTCACCACCCCCTTCGTCCAGGCCGCCCTGTACGAGGTCATCAACACCCGTCTGGTGGAGGGCAAGCACACGGTCATCTCCTCCAACCTGGACATGAACAGCCTCCGCCAGCGGTACACCCCCCAGGTGGCCTCCCGGCTGGAGGGGGAATACCACACCCTGCCCTTCGTGGGCCAGGATATCCGCCTGCTGAAGAAGCAGCGGGGCTGAAAGGAGCCTTCCTATGATCGTCTATGAAACTGTGGGCGGGGTCAACACCGACGCCACCCTGAACCTGGCCCTGGACACCGCCCGGGACCGTGGCCTGGACCTGGTCCTGGCCTCCTCCACCGGGGAAACCGCCAAAAAGCTGGTGGCCCTGGCCAAGGAGAAAAACTTCCCCAACCGCCTGGTAGTGGTCCGCCATGTGTACGGCATGGAGGAGCCCGGCGTCAACGACATGCCCGAGGAGACCGCCAACTTCCTCCGGGAGAGCGGCGTCACCCTGGTCACCGCCGCCCATGCCCTCTCCGGAGCCGAGCGGGGCATCAGCAAGAAGTTCGGCGGGGTCTCCCCTGTGGAGATCATGGCCGCCACCCTGAGGATGTTCGGAGAGGGCGTAAAGGTCTGCACCGAGATCGCCATCATGGCCCTGGACTGCGGCGCCATTGACTACGGCAAGCCCGTGGTGGCCGTGGGCGGGTCCTCCTGGGGCTCCGACGCCGCCTGCGTCATCACCCCCAACTATTCCGCCAACGTGCTGGCCACCCACATCAATGAAATCCTGTGCAAACCCTATTAAGACATAAAAAAGAACCTCCCTCGGGAGGTTCTTTTTTTGTTTAGCCTAATAAGGTTTTCTTATATTCTTCCACGTCACGGACCTGGCCCACGGCGGACAGGGATACCTTGTCCCAGTCGAAAATCTCTCTTGCCAGGGACATGACGTCCTCCCGGGTGACGGCGTCGTAGGCCGCCAGGATCTCCTCAGCGGACATGATCTTGTCGGTGAACAGGAGGGACCGGCCGGAGTGGCTCATGCGGCTCTGGGTGGACTCCATGCCCATGACCACGTTGGCCTTGGACTGCTCCCGGGCCCGGGAGAGCTCCTCAACCGTGGGGCCCTTCTCGGTAAACTCCGTGACCACCCGGCGGATGGTCTCCAGGGCCTGCTGCTCGGTGTCCCGGTTCAGGGCCACGTAGATGCAGTACACGCCGGTGTCGGCGTGGCCTGCCCCGTAGGAGTAGACGGAATAGCACAGGCCCTGCTTCTCCCGGACCTCCTGGAAGAGGCGGGAGGACACCCCGCCGCCCAGGATGGCGGAGAGGGTCTGGAGGGCGAAGCGCCGGGGGGAGTGGTAGGTCAGGCCGGGGAAGGCCAGCAGCAGGTGGTTCTGCTCAATGGGCTTAGGGGTGGACACAAAGCCAGGGGTGTAGACCGCCTGAGGCAGCTGGGCAGGGGTCCCGGCTTCCAGGGTGGAGAACCGGCGGCGGATCTCCGCCAGGTCTTCCTCCCGGTAGCTGCCGCAGAGGGAGACCACCGTGTTGTCCGCCCGGTAGTGGCGGCGGTGGAAGTCCCGGAGGGAGTCCCCGGTCATGGTCTCCAGGGTCTCGGGGGTGCCCAGGATGGGCCGGGCCAGGGCACTGTCCCCAAAGACCTGGGCAAAGAGCTTTTCAGCGCACAGGTCATCGGGGGTGTCCTCGTACATGTCGATCTCTTCCAGGATGACCCCCCGCTCGGTCTCCACCGCCTTCTGGGTGAAGGAGGAGCAGTAGACCATGTCCCACAGGATGTCCAGGGCCTGGGGCAGGTGGTCGTCCAGGACCCGGCCGTAGAAACAGGTGCACTCCTTGGTGGTGAAGGCGTTCATCTGGCCGCCGATGGCGTCGGTCTCCCGGGCGATGTCGGCGGCGGAGCGGTGCTCGGTGCCCTTGAAGAGCATATGCTCAATGAAGTGGGCCGCACCGGATTCCTGAGGGCTCTCCTCCCGGGAGCCGCCCCCCACCCAGATGCCCAGGGACACAGACCGGACGGTATCCATTTTCTCTGTTACGATGCGCACCCCGTTGGGAAGGGTTTCGATGTGGACCATGCAATGTTTCTCCTTGGTGATAGGGATAAGGTGAAAAACCTCGTAGAGTTTCGCCGTCGCAACGGCGAAATAAGATGCAATATGTTTTCTGGCGCGACATGTGCGTGCCAGAAAACTCTTCTCGGCCTGCCAGTGTGCCCAAGGGGCGCGCGCAGCAGGCTGCAATCCTTCACTTTCGGAAAAGGCTTGCCTTTTTCGAAAGTCTGGTTATTTCTTCTCCATGGTGGTGCCCAGGGACTTCTCCGCAATGGACTCCAGCAGGATGGCGTGGTCCATACGGCCGTCCAGAACGGTGACGGACCCCACGCCGTGCTCCACGGCATGGATGCAGTTGAGGGTCTTGGGGATCATACCGCCGGCGATGAGGCCGGAATCCATGAGCTCCTTGGCCCGGGCCACATCCATCTTGGCGATGCGGGTGGACTGGTTGTGGCTGTCCACCAGGATGCCGTCGGTGTCGGTCAGGAATACCAACTTGTCGGCACCCACTGCCTCGGCCACGGCACGGGCGGCATCGTCGGCGTTGCAGTTAAAGGCTCCCCCCTCTTCGCTGCGGGCAATGGGGGAGACCACGGGCAGGTATCCGGCATCCAGGAGGGTGGTCAGCAGGCGGGGGTCCACCTTGGTGATGGTGCCCACCAGGCCCAGCTTCTCGTCCTTCTGACGGGCGGTGATGAGGCCGCCGTCCCGGCCGGACAGGCCGCAGGCCCGGGCGCCGATGCGGTCCAGGGCCGCCACGATGGACTTGTTCACCCGGGCGGACAGGGCCATCTCAGCCCCTTCCAGGGCGGCCTGGTCGGTGACCCGGTAACCGTTTTCAAACTTGGTCTCCACCTGCATCCGCTCCAGCAGGGCGGAGATCTCCTTGCCGCCGCCGTGGACCAGGATCACCCGGACACCCACGGACTGAAGGGCGGCCACGTCCTCCAGGATGGTGTCGGTGGAGGTGGCATCCAGGGCGGAGCCGCCGTACTTGACCACCATGGTCTTGCCCTCGTACCGGCGCAGCAGGGGAAGGACCTCCAGCAGGGAGCGGACCTTGCTCATGCCGTCCATGCCGTGCTGGACATCGTACTCGTGGAGGAACTTCTTGGAGTACTCCACGTCGGAGGGGGTGTCGATGTATTCGATGCCCCGCTTCTGGCGGGTCTCAGCACCCTTGCCGGTGAGGAGGATGACGGTGGGTTCGGTGCAGCCCAGGACGGCCTGGCGGATGGCCTCGCCCCGGTCGGGGACGATGGAGTACTCACAGCCCTCCTGCTCCACATATTGTGCAATATTCTTGCAAATATTCTCCACGGGCTCCTCGCCGGGGTCCTCCTCGGTGAGAATGACCAGGTCGGAGAAGCGGCCGGCAATTTCGCCCAGGTCCTTGCGGCGGTCATAGGCCTTGTAGCCGGGGCAGCCGAAAATGGTGATGATCTTCCGGCCGGGGTACTCCTCCTTCACAGACTGGAAGAGGGTCTCGAAGGAGAGCTTGTTGTGGGCGTAGTCCACCAGCACGGAGATCTTCTCGTCAGAGTTGGTATAGAGCTCCATACGACCGGGGACACGGGCCTTCATGAGGCCGGTGAAGGCGTACTGCTCGGGGATGCCCAGGGCCTCGCAGACCGCCAGAGCGGCCAGGGCGTTCTGGACGTTGAACAGGCCGGGCATGGTCAGGCAGAACTCCCGGTTGTAGCGGGGAGTCTTCACCCGGAAGACGATATCCCCGCCCTTTTTCCGGACCTGATAGCCGAAGATGGTGGCGGAGGGGTCCTTCTGGGAGAAGGTGATCTTCCGGGGGCAGACCCCGGCGGCCTCCAGGACCCGGTCCACGTGGTCGGTGTCCAGGTTCACGCAGGCGGCGGCTGCCTGGGAGAAGATCCGCAGCTTGGAGTTGAAATAGTCCTCAAAGTCGGGGTGTTCGATGGGGGAGATGTGGTCGCTGCCGATGTTCAGGAAGACAGCGGCGGCAAACTCCACATTCTTGACACGGTCATACTTCAGGGCCTGGCTGGAGACCTCCATGGTCAGGTAGCGCATGTCGGTGGACACGCCGTTGGCAAAGTGGCGCTCCAGGTCCAGGGGCTCGGGCGTGGTCAGGTGGGACTCAAACTTCTCCACGCCGTCGTAGGTCTCAATGCCGCCCACCACGCCGCTGGGCTTCTGCTTCTTGGCGGCCAGGTACTCGTCAAAGATATACTTCAGGTAGTAGGTGGTGGAGGACTTGCCCTTGGTTCCGGTGATGCCCACCACGCTCAGCTTGCCCGAGGGGTGATTGTAGTAGAAGTCGGCCAGGATGGCCATGGTCAGGCGGACGTCACTGACCTGGAGGCAGGGGAGGTCCACATCCTCATAGGGGGTTTCTGCGATGTAGGCAAAGGCCCCCTTCTCCTTGGCGGACTGGAGGAACTCGGCCTTGAAGTGGGCGCCCTTGCAGATGAACAGGGTGCCGGGCTCTACCTGGCGGGAGTCACAGCTGACCAGGGCCACCTCCCGGGTCAGGGGCGCGCCCTTGGCCTGGATGAGCAGGTTCTCTCTCTGTAACAGCTGGATGTAATCCCCCAGGGGGTAAAGGGTCAGGTTCATAGTGAATTCCTTTCTAAGCTTGTCGAAAAAGGCGAAGCCTTTTCCGACAATGGGGATTGCGGCCTTCTGCGCGCGCCCGATGGGCACACTGGCAGGCCGAGAAGTGTTTTCTGGCACGCACATGTCGCGCCAGAAAACCTATTTGACTTTATTTTGCCACTGCGGTGGCAAAACTCTACGAGGTTTTTGACAGTCTGTTTCTGTCTGCGCATTTCACCGCTTCAGCGGTGAAACCAGATGAAATCATTCGTCAGATATTTCGAAGTTTTTTGCCGCAGTGGAGGATGGCCTGTTCGGCCAGGACCTCCATGGCGTCGATATAGTAAGGGGGCAGGCTGTGGAGGTTCCGGTAGACCGACAGCTCGGTGCAGCCCAGGATGGCGCAGTCGCAGCCGGCCTGGCGCAGGAAGTCATCGATCTCGGCAAACTTCTCCCGGGAGCCGGTCTCACCCCGCTTGATCTCATCGTAGATGATGGACATGACCGTCTTCTGGATGTGCTCCGGGGGCACCACGGCGGTGAGGCCGGCGGCCTCCAGCTCCTTCTGGTAGATCCCCGTCCGGATGGTACCGTCGGTGGCCAGGATGCCCACGGTCTTCTTCCCTGCCGCCTGGATGGCCTTTACGGTCTCTCTGGGCATATGGATGAGAGGGATGGACAGCTCTGCCTGGATCCGGTCGGCAAAGAAGTGGGAGGTGTTGCAGGGGACGGCCAGAACGGTGCAGCCCGCCCGCTCCAGGAGCTGGGCGTCGGCCAGCAGGTGCTGGAAAACCTCCTCCTGACGGCCCCCTAAGATACCGGCGGTGCGGTCGGGGATCTTGGCGTCGCTCCAGATGAGGACCTGCAGGTGCTCCTGGTCGGTCTCGGCCTGGGTGCGGTCGATGATCCGCTGATAAAAGGTGTTGGTGGCCTGGGGACCCATGCCGCCCAGAACACCCAGGATGCCTTCTTTGTTGTTCATAGGGGCTCCTTTCTGCGAATGCCTCGCCGGGTTCAAAATGTCAATTTTTCTTTTCGTAATACTGCTTGAACTTCTTAAAATGGCCCAGCAGGTTCTTCTTCATGCGCAGGGTGCGGCCGAAGGCCTTGTCCTTGTCGTAGAACAGGGGGGTGACCTCCCTGCCCTCCCGGATGCGGGCCTTCATCTCGGCATGGTAGTCGGAGACGATGAAGTCGTAGGCCACCTTCCGGGGGACCACCCGCCACAGGCTGGGGTTGTCCGCCAGAACGAAGGGCAGGTCCTTGCCCTCCACCCGGTCCTCCACCAGGAGCTTGGCAATGTTGTACCCGGCGCCGGTGACGTAGTAATTGCTGCGGCCCTGGCGGCAGTTGATCTCAAAGAACTTGTACTTGCCGTCCCGGGTGTCGTACTTGATGTCGAAGTTGGAGAAGCCCACATAGTGCATCTCCTCCAGGAAGGCCTTGACCTTCTCGCAAATTTCCCGGTTCACCTCAGTGAGGATGACGGCATGGTTGCCGATGCCGTGGGGGGTGTGCTCCTCCAGGAGCACGTGGCCCAGGCACATGAGCTTCACCTGGGCGTTCCGGTCGGAGTAGCAGGTGAGGACCCGCATGTTGCTGTCGTCGCCGGGGACGAAGTCCTGGATGATCATGGTGTCGGGATAGCCGGCGGCGTAGACCTTGTCCAGGACCTCCTCCAGGTTCTTCCGGTCGGGGCAGGTGAAGACCTTTTCGTTGCCCTCAAAGGGGTGCTCCCAGTAGGCCACGCCGTTGGAGGGCTTGCAGATGTAGGGGGCCTGGAAGGGGAGCTCGAAGTCGTGGCCCATCTCCTTGCGGTAGACGAAGGTGCCGGGGTGGTCGATGCCGAACTGGTCGCAGAGCTCATAGAAGTATTCCTTGTTGTTGAGCTTGCCGATGGTGTCGCCGGCAATGTAGGGGGCGATGCAGTTGGCGGGGAAGGACTCCTTGTTCTCGGCAGCCAGCTTCACATAGCTGTCGCCGCAGCCCATGACCAGAACGGTCTTGTCCGCAAACTCAGCGGCCACGTCGGCCACGTTCTTGCGGAAGGTCTCGGGGTCCTCGTTCTTGGGGCAGACCCGGTAGTCGATGATATCGGAGCCGTAAGCCGGGCCGGAGGCAAACTTGCCAAAGCAGACCGACTTGACCCCGTAGGCCTCGTGGAAGGCACGGGCCACGCTGTAGACGTTGATGTCCCCGCCGAAGAGCAGGGGCTGGAAATTGTGTTCCATGGTTCTCGCTTCTTTCTATGGTTTGGCGGGCACGGCAAGGAGCCGTCCAGAGAGGCCCGGCTCCTTTATGTTCCCGTTTTTGTTGTTTTATTATTCTCTTCTAAGCCTCGCAGAGTTTCGCCGCTTTGGCGGCGAAAAACAGTGAAATCATTTTTTCCCGCGGCATGTACGTGGGAAAAAATACTTCTCACGGAGGGAACGTGCGGCCCTTGGGCCGTGCGCTGAGCGGAGTGCAGATCTCACATTTGGGAGCCCAGCACAGCGGGTCCCAAATGTCCGGTTAGCCAGATACTCTAGCCACCTGGTACACCCCGCTCACCTGGCTGAGCTTGTTGATGACCGTGGTGATCTCACCCTGGGTGCGGACCTCCAGCACCAGGTTGAACTTGGCGTAGCCGTCGGGCAGGACGTTGGCGGTGAAGGACAGCAGGGGCATCTTGGTGGAGGCCAGAGCGGTGGTCACGTCCAGGGCCAGGTTCACACGGTCCTTGGCGATGATCTCCAGGGAGGTCTTGTAGGTGTTGAGACTGTTCACGTCCCAGCTGACCTTGATCCAGCGGTCCTTTTCGGCCTCCCGCTTCATGCCATTCATGGCGTTGGGGCAGTCGGCCCGGTGGACGGACACGCCGAAACCCCGGGTGATGAAGCCCACGATGTCGTCGCCGGGAACGGGGGTGCAGCACTTGGCAAACTTCACCATGCACTCGGTCATGTCGGAGACGATGACGCCGGAGACCGACTTCTTGTGGTTGCCCTGGCGGGCAATGCCGGAGTCCACAGTGGCACGGCTGGCCTGGGCGGCCTGCTCCCGCTCGGCCTTTTCGGCGGCCAGACGCTCGGCCTGCTGGCGGTCTTGGTGGACCACCTCTTCACGGGCACGGTTGGCGCACTTCTGGGCGGAGGCACCGCCGTAACCGATGGCGGCGTACATCTCCTCCAGGGAGTTGAAGCGGATCTTCTCCAGCACGTGGGGGAGCATCTCCTCGGTAGAGATCATGGCGATGGTGAGGCCCACCCGCTTGAGCTCGCTCTCAAACATGGCACGTCCCTGGGCCACGTTCTCCTCCCGCTTCTCCCGCTTGAACCACTGGCGGATCTTGGAGCGGGCCTGGTTGCTCTTGGCCAGCTTCATCCAGTCCCGGCTGGGGCCCTTGGCGTTCTTGGAGGTGATGACCTCCACGATCTCACCGGATTTGAGCTGATAGTCAAAGCCCACGATGCGGCCGTTGACCTTGGCGCCGGTCATGGCGTTGCCAACACCGGAGTGGATGGCGTAGGCAAAGTCGATGGGGGTGGCACCGGCAGGAAGGGTGATGACGTCGGCGTTGGGGGTAAAGACGAAGACCTCGTCGGCGAAGAGGTCCACCTTCAGGGTGCGGATATACTCTTCGGCGTCGGTGTCCTGCTGGTTTTCCAGAAGGCGGCGGACCCAGGCGAAGGTCTCCTCGGTGCCCAGCTGCTTCTGGCTCATGCCCTGCTTGTACTTCCAGTGGGCGGCCACGCCGTACTCGGCCATGTGGTGCATGTCCCAGGTGCGGATCTGGACCTCGAAGGGGATGCCCTCGGTGCCGATGACCGTGGTGTGGAGGGACTGGTACATGTTGGGCTTGGGGGTGCCGATATAGTCCTTGAAGCGGCCCAGAACGGCCTTGTACATGTCGTGGATGCAGCCCAGCACGCTGTAGCAGGTGGGGATGTCGTCCACGATGACCCGGAAGGCGTAGAGATCGAAGATCTCGCTGAGGGTCTTGTTCTGGGAATACATCTTGCGGTAGATGGAATAGATATGCTTCACCCGGCCGTAAACGGTGGCAGAGATGCCCTCTCTGGCCAGGCGGGATTCGATCTCGGTCTGGATGGCGGACATGAAGGCGGCGTGCTTTTCCGCCTGGCTCTCCAGCTCCTGGTCGATCTCTTTGTAGCCCACGGGGTCCAGGAACTTCAGGGAGCGGTCCTCCATCTCCCACTTCATCCGCTGCATACCCAGGCGGTGGGCGATGGGGGCGTAGACCTCCAGGGTCTCCAGGGATTTCTCCCGCTGCTTCCGCTCGGACTGGAACTCCATGGTGCGGATGTTGTGGACACGGTCGCAGATCTTGATGAGCATAACGCGGACGTCCTTGGCCATGGCCATGAGCATCTTGCGCAGGTTCTCCATCTGCTTTTCCTCGATGGAGGTGTACTTCACCTTGTCCAGCTTGGTGACGCCCTCCACCAGGTCGGCGACGGCAGGGGAAAAGCGCTTGGCCACGTCCTCATAGGTGGCGTCGGTGTCCTCGATGGTGTCGTGGAGCAGGGCGGCCATGACGGATTCCGCGTCCAGACCCAGCTCGCCCACCAGGTGGGCTACCTCCAGGGGATGGGTGATATAGGGGGATCCATCCTTGCGGAGCTGCCCGCCGTGGTAGTTTTTGGCGTAGTGGTAGGCCTCCCGGACTTTCACCAGGTCAGCCTCCTCCATACCCTTCAGTTTTTCTTCCAGCTCTCGGAATCGGATGTCCAATTTGTCTTCCATAGCGGTTCCCCTTTCCCTCTGGTATTTCCCCGCTCCGGCGGGGATCCTATTCTCAAATCTCTCTTCAGAAACTGCCGTTGATTTTTTTCTCCTCGCTCCAGGCAATGGCCTGCAGGTGCTGGATGAGGGGGGCGTCAAACAGATTGACCTTTCCCTTGCCCCGGCGCTTCTGGAGCTTCACCCGGAGGGCATTGCCCTCCTCCTCCGTGACCTTCAGCAGGTCCAGCTGCTCCATCACATCCAGGCAGACCAGAGTCCGCAGGGGGGACTCCCACAGGTCGGCCTCCTGGGCCACCCGTCGGGCCAGACGGGTCGGGGTATCCACGATCTCGCCGTTTCGTCCGGCCAGATACCGCCAGAGCCCTGCAAATTCGTCCCGGTTGGGGATCATCTTCTGGGCCTCCTTGGCTGTGAGGGGCCCGCCGGACTTGAACCGCTCATAGAGGGCCAGATCGTCCAGCTGACCGGGGGAATAGGCCGGACGCAGGTCCACCAGGTGGAGCTGGACCGTCCGGGAACCCCGGTACTCGTTGATCTGGGGATAGAAGGCCACGTCGGCCTTGTCCCCTACGGCCAGGCCGGACTTGGCCCGGGTGACCGAGAAGAAGATCATGTCCACCGTCCGGCCGTCCCGGCTGGCCCGCATCTTCAGATGGCGGCCGCCGCCCACATCGGACATACAGGTGACGGTAACTCCGGACAGGGAGAACACAGGCTTGGGGTTGCCGGCCCCGTAGGGCTCCAGCATGGACAGGGCTTCCACCTGCTCCACGGTGAGGATGGAAGTGTCTTCGATCTCCCCGTCGATGTTCAGGGTGGAGACCATCTTCTCCCCGCCGGTGTCTTCCTTGACGATTGTCTCCATCCGCGCCCGGAAGGCGGGGATGTTCTCCTCCCTGATGGTAAAGCCGGCCGCCAGAGCATGGCCGCCATAGCCCTCCAGCAGGTCTGCGCACCGCTCCAGAGCGCAGAAGAGGTTGAAACCGCCGTAGGACCGGCAGGAGCCCTTGCCCTTGCCGTCCTCCTGGAGGCAGATCATAAACACGGGGCAGGCAAACTGCTCGCTCAGGCGGGAGGCCACGATGCCCACCACCCCCTGGTGCCAGCTCCGGTCCTCCAGGACCAGGCAGTCCACCTGCTTTTTGCCCGCCAGCCGCTGGGTGCACTGGTTGAAGATATCCAGCTCCACCGCCTGGCGTTCCCGGTTGAGCTCACACAGCTCGTGAGCCAGCAGATCGGCCCGGCTGTGGTCGTCGGTGAGAATAAGCTCCACAGCCATGGCGGCCTGGCCCATGCGCCCGGCGGCATTGATCCGGGGGGACAGGCAGTAGCCCACGGTGGTGGAGTTGATGGATCGGTTCAGGGTGCCCGCCTCCATCATCAGGGAGTATAACCCCCGGCGGCGGGTCTTTTTCAGGTGGTTCAGGCCCACCCGGACAATGGTGCGGTTCTCCCCCAGAAGCTGCATGACGTCGGCCACGGTACCCACGGCGGCCAGGTCGGCATACTCCAGGAAGAGGCTTCGGTAATTCTCTTTGTCTCCCAGGGCCATGACCAGCTTCAGGGCAACGCCCACGCCGGCCAGATCCTTGAAGGGATAGGGGCAGTCCTTCCGGTGGGGATCCACCACGGCCAGGGCCTTGGGGATCTCCTCCTTGCACTCGTGGTGGTCGGTGATGATGAAGTCCATGCCCTTCTCCCGGGCGTACTCCACCTCGTCCACGGCGGTGATGCCGCAGTCCACGGTGATGACCAGGTCCACCCCCTGCTGGGCCAGCTGGTCCACGGCCCCTTGGTTCACGCCGTAGCCCTCGTCCAGGCGGTTGGGGATGTAGTAGATCACATCGCCCCCCTGGCTGCGCAGGTAGTGGGCCAGCAGGCAGGTGGCAGTGATGCCGTCCACGTCGTAGTCTCCGTAGACAGCCATCTTCTCCCCATGGGCCAGGGCCTCCCGGATGCGGGAGACCGCCACGTCCATGTCCTTCATGAGAAGGGGGTCCTGGAGCTGCTTTTCACTGCTGGAGAGCAGCTCGTTGGCCTCCTCCACAGACTCCACGCCCCGGGCGCAGAGGGTGGAGGCCACCAGGATGGGAACCCCACGCTCACGCATGGCTTTATATGGCTCTTCCGGCCTTGTTGCAATGTTCCACTGCTGATACTTCATGGGTCCTGCCTCAGTTCGGGAAAAATTTCTGCCTAAAACTCTGCTCCGTTTTTTGGAAACAGAAGGAAAAATACAAACAGATATACAAACTATAGGATAGCACAAAACCGCCCGTATCTCAATAGATACAGGCGGTTTTTTTACTGTGTTGTCAACTGTTTTTACTGATTTCCTATCCAGTGCGTCCGGTCATACCAGGAGAGGTTCTGGAACTGGTTGGTAAGGGCCAGGCCCTCCTCCGAGGCCTCGGGCCGGTAGACCCCCTTCTCCTTCACCCAGCCGGTGGTGTGCAGGACGGGCAGGGTCTCTGCCGTATCCCGCTGGGCCTGCATGTAGGCAGAGCCCTCCCAGCCGCAGAGGGAGAAGACTTCATTCATGAGGAAGCAGGGGGACAGGTCAGGCCCCTGGCCCACGAAATCATGGCCCAAAACCTCCTTGGCGGCAGGGTTGGCCCAGATGGCGTACCAGGTGGCGTAGTAGTTCAGGAACCCTTCGGTGGTGGAGGTATCCAGGGAGATCCCCAGCTCCTCATAGATGGAGCCGTTGTAGCCCATCCAGGGCTTGTGATCCCCGTAGAGGAAGAGGACCACCGGCTCCTGCCGTCTCTCCAGGAAGTCCAGCAGGCCCGTGAGCCGGTCGCCGGTGTCCCGGACCAGGTAGAGGTAGTGGTTGAGAACGTTGCTCACGTTGTCCGGGTAGTCTCCCGTGCACCAGGAGCTCCCCCAGTAGGTGAACTCCTCGTTGTAGGGGCCGTGACCCTGGTAGGTGACGTTGTAGGAGAAGAGGGGCTGGTCGCTGCTGTCAAAGTGGGCTGCCAGACGGTCCTCCAGGTCGGGGAAGAAGACGTCGTCATAGGCCACGTTCTCCCCCTCTGGCACGAACTGGTGGTAGTAGTTCTCGGTGAAGAGGTAGTCGTCCAACCCTAAGTTGGGGTTTACGTGGAGGCGGTCATAGAACCACTCGTTGCAGGGGTGGCCGCCGTTGGCGGCGTAGCCCTGGCTCTTGAGATACCAGGCCACGGAGTTGGTCTCCGACGCGAAGTCGTCATGGCGGTTGCCCCCGGTAAGGACGGCCCACTCGGTCTCGGTGGTGCCCCCGGCGAAGACGTCGGTGACCAGCCTGCCGGACCAGCTCTCTTCCAGCAGGGCGTGGAAGTCATCGTAGACACTGGGGGCGATGCCCTCAATATCGTAGATGGAAAGATCCGTAAAGGCCTCCAGCTGGATGCCCACCAGGTTCACTTTCTTCTCCTCCGGGATGACCCCGTCGGTGTACTGGGCCAGGATGGCCTCGGCGGCCGGGGCGTTGTAGGCGGCGTGGATGCGCTCATACTCCCCATAGCTGTAGAGGAAGGGGTAGACCAGACCGTTGGCGGCATAGGCCTGGGGGCCGGTATGGTCCCCGGCCAGGGCCTCATAGCGGTCCTCATCGGGGCAGATCTCATAGACAAAGAGCAGGCAGGCAAGGCCCACCGCTGTGATGGAGAACAGACGGACGGTGGCCCCGGGGCGGCCCTTGCCCAGGAAGAAGAGAAGAACCGAGCAGGCCAGGATGGCCCCAATGAAACCCCACATGAGGGGGGTGAAGGTCATGGAATACTCCTCAGCCATCTGCCCGGCCTCCTGGAGGAGGGTCAGATCCTCCCACACCACAGGCTCGCTGCGGTAGAGGACCTTGAAGTAGTTGGCCGCCGCCAGCAGGAAGATGGCCCCGCCGGTAAGAAGGCTGGCCAGCCAGGAGAGCCCGAAGGCCAGCCACAAGAAGAAGAGCATCAGCAGGACGGGAAGGGTGTTCCAGAAGAACAGGACAGGGTCTCCCCCCCAGGTGACCTCCCCCTGCCCCGAGAGGGACAGGGCCAGGAAGCTGATGACCAGACCGGTCAGCAGAAGAAGAAAGGCGGTGAGCCAGGGGGAACGGGGTAACTTGCGCATGGGGGTTCTCCTTTGGGGGTAGGTAGTGATGGGGTGGTCTGTGAAAACCAACGTGGGGCAAATCCTTTAGGAAGCGGGCCGATGTGGTCAGAAGGTGAATTGGCCAAAGGCCAAGAGAGGCTGGCCTGGGCCATCGGCCCCTACAAGGGAAACTACCACGCCTGTAGGGGCGGATGACCACATCCGCCCTACCCACGCAGAGGGTCAGCAAAAGGTCGGTTCCGACGGCATTATTTCCGGCCGTAGTAATCTCCGGCCAGGAGGCTGTTGTTCAGGGACATGATGCGGTTGATCTGGGCGGTCTTCTCTGGGTCTCCCCCATCACCGCTGCCGGAGGACCAGTAGACCTCTCCGTCATACCAGCTGCCGTCGTTGAAGAAGACATAGCCCCCCTGGTCCCCCAGGCCGTCATGGCCGGGGAGGAACGCCCCGGTGGTGTCCAGGCCGAAGAGGTTTGCCAGGGTGGGGAGCACATCCAGGGTGGAGGTGACCTTGTCCACCTGACCGGCCTCCAGGTCCCTGGACCAGATGAAGAAGTCGGTGTGCTGGAGCATGTTCATGTTGTCCACGCCCTTGATCTGCATGTTCAGGGCGTCGTTCATCATGTAGTAGTTGTAGTGGTCGGCGTAGAAGACCACCACGGTGTCCTCAGCCAGACCGGTCTGCTCCAGCTTGGCCATGAACTCTCCCACGAACTGGTCGGTCTCCATGGCACCCGCCACAGCGTAGACATAGTTGCCTTCGGTGTCCCCGGCCAGCCGCTGGGCATCGTCGGCGTGGGCCTGATAGATCCCGCTGTCCTCCCCGTAGGGGCCGTGGCCGGAATAGGTGATGAGGAAGGAGAAGAAGGGATCCCCCTCGGTCATGGTCTCAAAGCCGTTCATCAGGTAGCGGTCCATCATGTAGACCTCCATGGCCATAGACTGGCCCCCGTGGTAGCTCTCGTAGCCCAGGTTCTTGTGGATGTTCTCCCGGTCGTAGACCGTGCCCTCACTGCCGTGGAAGGACCGGCAGGTGTAGCCTGCCCCGGCAAAGAGGTTGGCCAGGGAGTAGGGATAGCTGTCCCGGGTATACACCGAGGTGGGGATGCCGCCGGTGGCGGGCAGGAGGCCGCTGTTGGCGATGAATTCGGTGTTGAAGGTTCCGGCGGTGATGTAGGCCGGGGTATAGTGGTTGGTGAAGGACAGGCTCTCCTGCTTCACCTGCCACAGGTTGGGCATGTAGTCTTTGGAGAGCATCCAGGTGTCGATGGCCTCCAGCTGGACCAGGATCAGGTTCTTCCCGGCCAGAAGGCCCGTGTACTCGTTGGGTGCCTGACCGGCCTCATACTCGGCGATATACCCGTCGATGGCCTGCTCCTCCTCCTGGGACAGAGACCCGGCAGGGCGCAGGCAGATCCACAGATCCCGGACCGTATACTGGTACAGGCCGGAGACCATCAGGGCGTTGGTGGAGTTGGTATAGTCCTGGTAGGCAGCCGCAGCGGCGTCCTTATCGGTGTTTTCCCACACCACGGTGTCCATCTTGGGGAAGTACAGGAAGTGGACCCCGGCAATGACACAGCCCCCCGCCACCACAGCCGCCAGACCCAGCAGAGCAGGCTTTTTCCCCCTGGGCAGGGGGAAGCGCTTCTGGAGCCGTCCGGACAGGAAGGTGAGGACCACAGCCCCGCCAAAGGCCCACAGGATGGGGGGGTGAAACTGGATGTAGTCGGTCTCCACGAAGTCCCCTACCCCGGAGAAGGTCAGGGCGGCCACCGAGAAGAACCGGCGGAAGACGTTCATGAAGGCGCTGTGGGTGAGGGTCAAAAGGCCAAAGACCACCGTGGGGAGCCACCGGGCCAGGGACCGGGCCCTTCCGGGCAGGAAGATCACCAGCCCTGTCAGCACCAGGATCCAGCCAAAGGTGAACAGAAAGGCCGGCAGATACCAGGCACCCACCACGGCCGTCCCCTGGAAGGTGTACCGCAGGTTTACATCCAGGATGAGCCAGGACAGGGCCAGAGGAATTTGAGGGAGGATACAAGCACGAAAGGAAAGGCCAATGGCCTTTCCTTCCTGCATGGTATCCGATCGTTTGGATTGATGAAACATATCGTTACCTCAGGTCGTGTGTGATAGCTTTCTTCAAGTCTATAATACACGACCGTTATTTGTCAAGGGATTTTCACTGAGAAGCTTCGCAGAATTCCGCCCTCCGCAGAGGGCGGAACAAGATCAGATCCGTCTTTTCCCGCAGCATGATGTGGGAAAAGACACTGCTCGCCCAGGCCGCACCGACAATTCCCTCCGGGAATCAAGGTGTGGCCTGGGTGCAATCCTTCACTTTTGGAAGAATGAAGAATTTATTCTTCCAAAAGTCTTAAAATGCCATTTTGTCTTCCAGCCAGCCCTTCAGCTCAGCGATGGGCATACGGACCTGCTCCATGGTGTCACGGTCACGGACGGTGACGCAGCCGTCGCCGGCGGTCTCCCCGTCGCCCACGGTCTCGAAGTCCACGGTGATGCAGTAGGGGGTGCCGATCTCGTCCTGGCGGCGGTAACGCTTGCCGATGGAGCCTGCGTCGTCGTAGTCCACCATGAAGTACTTGGACAGCTGCTGCTGGATCTCCAGAGCGGGCTCAGCCAGCTTCTTGGACAGGGGCAGAACGGCGCACTTGAAGGGTGCCAGAGCGGGGTGGAAGTGCATGACCACGCGGACGTCGTCGTTGCCCTTCTTGTCCTGGCCGACCACTTCCTCGTCGTAAGCGTCCACCAGGAAGGCCAGGGTCACACGGTCTGCGCCCAGGGAGGGCTCGATGACGTAGGGGATGTAGTGCTCGTTGGCCTCCTGGTCGAAGTAGGTCTGATCCTTGCCGGAGGTGGTCTGGTGTGCGGTCAGGTCGAAGTTGGTACGGGAAGCAACGCCCCACAGCTCGCCCCAGCCGAAGGGGAAGAGGAACTCGAAGTCGGTGGTGGCGTTGGAGTAGTGGCTCAGCTCCTCGGGGTCGTGGTCACGCAGGCGCAGGTTCTCGTCCTGCATGCCCAGCTCCTTCAGCCAGTTGTGGCAGTACTCCTTCCAGTAGCCGAACCACTCCAGCTCGGTGCCGGGCTTGCAGAAGAACTCCAGCTCCATCTGCTCGAACTCACGGGTGCGGAAGGTGAAGTTGCCGGGGGTGATCTCGTTGCGGAAGGACTTGCCGATCTGGCAGACGCCGAAGGGCAGCTTCTTACGGGTGGTGCGCTGGACGTTCTGGAAGTTCACAAAGATGCCCTGTGCAGTCTCGGGGCGCAGGTAGACGGTGTTCTTGGCATCCTCGGTGACACCCTGGAAGGTCTTGAACATCAGGTTGAACTGACGGATGTCGGTCCAGTTGTGCTTGCCGCAGGTGGGGCAGCCGATGTTGTGCTCCTCCACGAAGGCCTTCATCTCAGCCTGGCTCATGGCGTCCACAGCCTTGCCCAGGTCGAAGTTGTTCTCCTGGCACCAGTCTTCGATGACCTTGTCTGCACGGAAGCGCTCCTTGCACTCCTTGCAGTCCATCAGGGGGTCAGAGAAGCCGCCCACGTGGCCGGAGGCCACCCAGACCTGGGGGTTCATGAGGATAGCAGCGTCCAGACCCACGTTGTAGGGGTTCTCCTGGACGAACTTCTTCCACCAGGCCTTCTTTACGTTGTTTTTCAGCTCCACGCCCAGGGGGCCGTAGTCCCAGGTGTTGGCCAGGCCGCCGTAGATCTCACTGCCGGAGAACACGAAGCCGCGGCCCTTGCACAGAGCGACGATCTTTTCCATGGTCTTCTGAGAATTGGAAAGCATAAATATACTCCTCCCTCGCCGATGGCTTCGGCGATGAATTATGATTTCATTGGGACAACAGATGTCCATAATAGAATTATTATATCCGAAAATGCAGGGGTGTCAAGAATGAAAGGGTTTATGATGGGGGTATAAGCTCCCTTGATTTTGCAAAAACACATCCCCCGGTTTTTCCGGGGGATGTGAAAGACCCATTATTCGGAGTAGGGCTCGTCGGTGAGGATGCTCACGGTGTGGGTGGCGTCGTCCCAGCCCACGTTGAAGCCCAGGACCTTGCCCAGGTCACGGAGCTTGAAGTAGTTGTTGTCGTTGATGTTGTAGGCGGCCAGATCGGCGGGAGCGCCGTCCACATAGATGCCCGCATCGGTGGAAACACCGAACTGGTTCAGGTCGCTCCCCTTGGCCAGCTCACCGCCCACGGCGATGTAGGCAGAGTCGGTGGTCAGGGTGATGGTCCGGGTGTTGTTGTCCCAGCCCACCTGGAACTGGGCCTGGCTGCCGCTGAGCAGAGCGGCCAGATCACGGAGCTTAAAGTAGTTGTTGCCGTTGATGTTATAGGCGGTCAGACCCACAGGGGCGCCGTCCACGGTGATCTTGTGGGTGCTGTACACCGCCAGGGCAGGGCTGCCGAAGTAGTCGTCCAGGAGCTTCTGGATCTCTGCGTCAGAGGGTCTGCCGCCGTTCATCCAATAAGAGGAGTCGTAAGACCAGACCTTGCTCCAGCCGCTGTTCCGGGTGTTGTAGGCGCTCTTATACTTGCTGGCGCTCACCTTGGAGTTGTTCACATAGTAGGTGATGCTGTTGTTGGCATGGTCCTCCACAAAGGCATTGGTGACCTTCACCGTGTCATTGTTCATGGAGTAGTAGGCAGTGACCTGGGAGTGGTAGCCCATACCCGCACGAAGGGTGTAGAAACCCTCGATACGATAGGCGCCGGTGGAGTTGTTCCGGTAGAGGTCATAGCCCTCAATGCTCAGCTTGTCATATTCGGATGCGGTTTTCTTCACAAACACGCCGTTCTCATAGGACCAGACATCCTCAAAAATGGAGAACAGGCCGCTGCCGGGAAGGCCGCCCATCACCAGTTCGGGGCTGCCGTCCAGGTCAAAGTCCACCAGCTGGATGCAGCTGCCCCACTTGGGGGCCTCGGACTTGATCTTGGCCTTGTAGGGGGCCTCCAGGTCGGGGCTGATGGCAAAAGCAGGTACGGCCAGAGAGAAGGCCAGGACCAGAGAAAGAACCAGGGGAAGAATTCGTTTTTTCATCACAATTCCTCTTTTCTGTATTAAAGTATCATTATCTTATCACAGGCAAAGACAGTTGTCCACAGAAAAGAAGCGGGCGGTCCTGACGGACCGCCCGCTGTCTTTTAATATCCGAAACCAAACCCGAAGGGCCAGTTATAGCTGTAGTTGTTCTGCTGTTGCTGCTGAGACTGCTGCTGCTTCTGCTGGTACTCCTGCTGGGCCTTCTCCTGGAGGGCCTCCTTCTCGGGGGTGGATTCCTCCAGGGTCACTTCGATGGTCAGGGTCTCGCCGCTGCGGTAGACCGTCAGCTCCACGGTGTCCCCCACAGCGTACTCGTTCTTGGCAGCGATCAGCTCGTTGGCGGTGGTGACCTCGGTGTCCCCGATCTTGGTGATGATGTCGCCCGCCTTCAGACCGGCCTTCTCGCCGGGAAGGTCAGGGGTGACCACGATGACCGCCGCACCCTCAGGCACGCCGTAGGCCTGGACGGACTCGGGCACATCGTCCACGGAGATACCCAGCAGGGGCTTGCTCACATAACCGGTGGTGATGAGCTCATTGACCATGTCGGCCACATCATCCATGGGGATGGCAAAACCAAGGCCTTCCACGGAAGCGGAAGCAGAGGAGCTGCCGGAGGAGTACTTGGCGGAGACAATGCCGATGACCTCACCATGGCTGTTGAACAGGGGGCCGCCGGAGTTGCCGGAGTTGATGGCGCAGTCGGTCTGGATCATGTTCATCTGTCGGCCGTCGGACATGGTGATGGTCCGGTCCATGGCGGAGATAATGCCGGTGGTCTCGGAGAAGGTCAGCTCACCCAGGGGGTTGCCGATGGCAGTGACCTGCTCGCCCACCAGCATGTCGCTGGACTTGCCGATGACCACGGGGGTCAGGTCCTGGGCCTCGATCTTAATGACGGCGATGTCGTTGGCCTCCTCGCCGCCGATGAAGGTGGCAGGGTAGGTCTTGCCGTCCACGAAGGCCACGGTGATGGCGCTGGCCCCGTCAATGACGTGGTAGTTGGTGAGGATGTAGCCGTCTTCCGTAATGACGAAGCCGGAACCGGCCGCCGCATTGGTGACGGTCTGTCCAAAGATGTTGGTGCTGACGATATCCACGGTGATACCCACGGAGGAGCCCACATAGGCGGCGTAGATCTCTGCGGTGGTCATCTCCTTCTCGGTGTTCACCGAGGTGACGTTGATCTCGGTGGGCTTTCGGTCCCCCACATAGAGGGTGGTGTCGCTGCCGGTGACCATTTCATAGATGGGAACGGCTGCAGCTCCCACCAGGGCGCACACCAGGCCCAGGGCCACGAACTTCACCCAGCCCTTTTTCTTTCTGGTTTTTTTGGGCTTCTGGGGTTCGGTGTGCATGGGGTCGCCATTGAAATCCCCCTGATTGCCGGGACCGGGCTGATAGCCGCCGGGGATGAAGGGGTCCCGCTCCGGGTTGTTGGTGTATTGATTGTTGTAATTGGGATCCATGGGGTGTCCTCCTGGGTAGTCTTTCAAATGATTTATAATCAGTATACGGGGAAATTATGAAGAATTCGTGACGGAGCTATGAAAAAAAATGAATAATTTACAGAAAGGGGATTCAGCTTTCCCCCTGGCCGCTGTGAAGGATGGCGTTCATGTCGTTGGCCGCCAAGGCGATGTCCCCCACGGTGGCCCGGAACATGCCAGCCTTCCACAGGTTGCGGATCATAATAAGGAACACCGGGAAGAGGATCATGCCCAGGACCCCTGCCGTCTTCATGCCCACATAGATGGCCAGCAAGGACAGAAGGGGGTGCAGACCGGTCTGGTCCCCCACGATCTTGGGCTCGATGAACCGGCGGAAGAGGGTGATGACCCCCCACAGGATGAGCAGGTACAGGGATTTTCGCCAGTCTCCCAGGATCAGGTCCACCACCATCCAGGGAACCATGACAGTGCCCGCCCCCAGGATGGGGATAAAGTCCAGGATGCCCAGCAAAAGGGCCAGCAGGGTGCCGTAGGGTTGTCCCATGATGGGAAAGCCCACCGCCAGGATCACCATGACACCCAGGGAGATGGTGGCCTCCGCCTTGAGATATCCGCCGAAGGCGGCGGAGAATGCCCGGCGGAGCTGGTTCCAGAGGTGCCGCAGGCTTTCCGGGGTGTGCTTGGAGACGTAAGCCCGCAGGTTGGGGTAGTCAGAGGCCGTAAAGAACCAGGCCAGCAGGAAGAACAGGAAGGCCAGCACAAAGGAGGAGATGCTCCGGGCCGCCGAGGTGGTCTTTGGGACCAGCTTGGAGGCCAGCTCATTCAGCCAGGCCAGAAGCCGGTCAGACAGGTCGTGGACGATATCCTGGATGTTGGAGGGGAAGTGGGCCAGGACCTGGTCAAACATGGTCCCCAGCTCCCGGTAGATCCCCTGGAAGGTCTCCCACAGGCGATCCCAGTCCTGATAGAGGGCGTAAACTTCCCGCCAGCCCTTAACGGCCAAAGCCGCAACGATGCCGCCCAGGGCGCCCACCACCACCAAAATCATCACCAGAGCCAGAAAGCCCCGGGATATTTTCCACCGGTTGTGGAAAAAACGGAGGATAGGCTCGGTAACGGCTGTAAAGAGAAGGGCCAGCAGAAAGGGCATCACCAGCTCCAGAAGGGTAAAGCCCATGAGCAGGCCAAAGGCCAGCACCAGCAAAAAAATCAAGGTACGAATGCCCAGCCGCATCCAGAGGAGCCTTCTCTGAGGGCCGGTGAGAGGGGTGTATTCCATAACGATTCCTTTCCGGGTCATTGTATCATCCCAGTACTCTCCGCAGTATACCCGGTATTTGTGAAGAAATCATGTCCTGCCTGTGAAAAAATGACAGGTTTCCACATAGTTTCCCCATTCTGGGGAAAATAAAAAACCGTCTGAATGATTCAGACGGTTTTTATTGAACCAGATTAGATCTTGTTCAGGCGCAGAGTCATCTTGCTCTTGCGGTTAGCTGCAGTGTTCTTGTGCAGCAGACCACGTGCAGCAGCCTGATCCACAGCCTTGACGGCCTCTTTGTATCTCTTATCGGCCTCGACGCGGTTGCCTTCGTTGATAGCAGCGTCAAAATACTTCAGCTGAGTCTTCAGTGCGGACTTAGCGGCCTTGTTTCTTGCAGCCTTTGTCTGATTGACCAGAACACGCTTCTTTGCAGACTTGATATTCGGCAAACCAAACACCTCCTCCGATTACATCAAAAAATAGTCACAAAAGTTCTGTGCAGGAATGTATTCTAGCACAACGTTTTTGAAATTGCAAGCTTTTTTCGCAAAAAATTAGATTTTTTACATAATTTTTTGAAAAATGCTAAGAATAGTGGCAGAAATGCAACACTTCCACCATATCTGGTGGTCAACAGGAGGAATCACCCCATGACCAACGGCAGAAAAATCGACCTGGCCCTGGAAGCAAAGGAATTTGCAGAGGGCTCGGCGGAAAAAACTTCCCGTCTCTCCGGTGTCCGGGCAGAGGAGGACACCCTCTTCGGCCTGCCCCTGACCCGGGTGATCATTCTGGATGAGGCGGGAGAGGCCGCCCTGGGAAAGCCCAGGGGGACTTACCTGACCCTGGACCTGCCGGAACTTCCCCGGGATCGTGACGAGATCCTCCGGACCGCCCGGGCGGTGGCCGCCATGCTGGAGGAGCTGCCCGACCTTCCCCCGGAGGGTTTGGCCCTGGTGGTGGGCCTGGGAAACCGTCAGATCACCCCCGATGCCATCGGCCCCAGGGCGGTTGACGCCCTCCTGGTGACCCGGCACCTGGTCAGGACCCTGCCGGAACAGTTTGCCGGCCTGCGGCCGGTGGCCGCCGTGGCAGCCGGAGTGGCCGGGACCACGGGCATGGAGAGCGGGGAGCTCATCGCCGCCCTGGTGAAGAAGCTCAAACCCTCCTGCCTGATCGCCGTGGATGCCCTGGCCGCCCGCCGGCAGGAACGGGTCTGCCGGACCATCCAGGCGGCCGACACGGGGATCGTCCCCGGCTCCGGGGTGGGCAATGCCCGAATGGCTCTGAACCAAGAGACCCTGGGCATCCCGGTGATCGCTTTGGGGATCCCCACGGTGGTGGATGCCGGGACCCTGTGCATGGATCTCATGGAGGAGAGCGGCCAGGCATTTGACCCTTCCGTCTTCCGGACAGAGGGGGCTGAATGGTTCGTGACCCCCCGAAATGTTGACATGCAGATCGCCATCCTATCCCGTATTTTGGGCCTGGGGATCAGCACGGCACTGCATGTGGATTTCTCTGTGGAAGATGTGGAAAAGTGGACCTCATAAGGGACAGGAAAAGTGTAAACCTTGAAAAAGTTTCCACAGCCGGGCGGAAAAATGGGACATCAGCCCAGGATGAACTTCTCCAGATCGGCAAAGGACCCATGGGGCTGGTTGGAGATATCCTCCCCCTCCTTGTTGATGAGGCAGTTGGTCAGGAAGAAGACATCCATTCCCAGAGCCTTGGCAGCCCCGTCCTCGGTGACGTCGTTGCCCACCATCAGGCAGGTTTCGGGGTCCAGCCCCAGCTTTTCCACGATCTCCCGGTAGTACTTGGGGTTGGGCTTGGAGAAGGAGGAATTCTCATAGGTGGTGTAGAGCAGGAAGTCCTCCGGCTCCAGACCGGCCCAGCGGATGCGGCTCTGGGTGGCGATGGCAGGGAAGATGGGGTTGGTGGCCAGCACCACCTGGTACCCGGCCTTCTTCAGTTTTTCCACAATTTCCTTGGATTCTGGGGAAAACCCGCAGACTTTTTTCGCCCGCTGGAACTCATTGCCGTAGAATTCCTCGAAAACGGGGATATATTCCCGAACGTTTTCCCCATAGATGTGGGAAAATTCTGTCCAGAAGGCCTCCTCGTTGGTAACGGTGCCGTCGTTTTTCACCATGGCGGCCACGCCGGCCCAGATGTTCCCGGCCAAGGCCTTGGGGTCAAAGCCAAAGGGGGCCAGCTTCACAGCCAGATCCTTGAAGTAGGTGTAGGTGAACTGGTCCTGATCCATGGGCAGCAGAGTGCCGTCCAGGTCAAAGAGAATGGTGGTGTATTGTTTGCTGTGGTTCATGGGGTCTCCTTTTGTGAAGACCCTCCCTCGTCATGAGGGAGGGTCTTGGGGTTACTTAAACTTCTTGCTCTCCGCCACGGCCAGTTCGTCGCAGCGGTTGTTGTAGGGGTTGGAGGCATGGCCCTTCACCCAGTGGTAGGTGAGCTTGTGGACCTGAGTGAGCCGCAATAACTCTTCCCACAGGTCGGGGTTCAGGGCGGGTTTCTTGTCGCTCTTTACCCAGCCCTTCTTTTTCCAGCCCCAGGCCCAGCCCTTTTCCAGGGCGTCAATGACATACTTGGAGTCGGAGTACAGGTCCACGGCGCAGGGCTCCTTCAGCAGGGACAGGGCGGCGATGACCGCCGTGAGCTCCATCCGGTTGTTGGTGGTGGCAGGGTCACCCCCGGAGATCTCCTTCCTGTGCTGGCCGTACATCAGAACAGCACCCCAGCCCCCGGGACCGGGATTGCCGGAACATGCGCCATCGGTGTAAATGGTGACTTGCTTCACTGCTTGTCCAGCTCCTTGGCAGCCTGTTCAGCCGCCTTTCTGGCCTCCTTCTTGGCATCGTGTCTGGCGTAGAGCAGCAGCCCCACGCCCACGCAGAAGAAGAAGATGGCCATGGCCAGATACAGTCCGCCGCCTTCCATGCCAATGGCGGGAATGACTTCATTCACAGTACGCCAGATGATCATGGCGCTGATCACAGACATGATGGTGCCAAAGAAGTAAAAAATCTTACGGAACTGTCTATCCATGTTCCTTTCCTCCTATCAGGGTTCACTGGTCTCGTCGTCCATTTCCTTGTCCACCCGGGCCAGGGCAATGACCTTGCTGTCGGGGGAGACCCGCATGACCCGGACGCCCTGGGCGGTGCGGTTGTAGATGTTCACATCGGCGGCGGCCATACGGATGATGGTGCCGTCGTCAGAGATGATCATGATGTCGTCGTCCTCGTGGACGGTCTGGACGGCGGCCACCTTGCCGGTCTTGTCGGTGACCTGATGGCCCTTGATGCCCAGGCCGCCCCGGTGCTGGGGCTCGCCGGTGGAGCGGATGAACTCCTCCATGACAGTCCGCTTGCCGAAGCCGTTTTCGGTGATGGTCAGCAGGGTGCACTCGGGATGGGCCCGGACGCCGCCCACCACATAGTCGCCCTCTCTGAGCTTGATGCCCCGGACACCCACAGCGGTGCGGCCCATGGGCCGGACGTCGGTCTCCCGGAAGCAGATGGACATGCCGTCGTGGGTGGTGATGAGGATGTTCATGTCGCCGTCGGTCTCCCGGACGGAAATCAGCTCGTCGCCTTCATCCAGGGTCAGGACACGAAGGCCGGAGGTGCGGATATTCCGGAAGGCAGATTTCTCGGTGCGCTTGACGGTGCCGTTCCGGGTGACCATGAACAGGAAGCCGTTCTCGTCATAGTCCCGGCCGTGGAGCATGGCGGTGACCTTCTCCCCCGGCTCGAACTGGAAGATGTTGTTCAGATGGGTGCCCTTGGCGGCCCGGCTGGCCTCGGGGATCTGGTAACCCTTCTTCTTGTACACCCGGCCGGTGCTGGTGAAGAAGAGGATGTTGTCGTGGCTGGAGGCGGAGAAGAGGGTATCCACATAGTCCTCCTCCCGCAGGCTCTGGGCGGAGATGCCCTTGCCGCCTCGCTTCTGGCTGCGGTAAGTGGAGGCGGGCATGCGCTTCATGTATCCGGCGGCGGTGAGGGTGAAGACGCACTCCTCTTCCTCGATGAGGTCCTCGATGTCGATCTCGTCCTCCACGTCCTGGATCTCGGTCTGGCGGTCGTCGGCGTACTTTTCCCGAATTTCCAGCAGTTCTTCCTTCAGAACGCCCAGGAGCTTGGATCGGTCGGACAGGAGCTCCAAGTACCAGGCGATCTTCTCCTGAAGCTCGTCGTACTCTTTCTGGAGCTTTTCCCGGTTCAGGCCCTGGAGGGCGATCAGGCGCATATCGCAGATGGCCTGGGCCTGGACGTCATCCAGGTCGAAGCGTTCCATCAGATTCTCCTTGGCATTGTCATAGCTGGAGCGGATGATCTTGATGACCTCGTCGATGTTGTCCTGGGCAATGAGCAGACCCTCCAGCAGGTGGGCACGCTCCTCGGCCTTGCGCTTTTCATAGTTGGTCCGGCGGGTGATGACCTCCTCCTGGAAGGTCAGGTACTCGTCCAGAATGTGGCGCAGGGAGAGGATCCGGGGCTGGGACTGGTTGTTCACCAGAGCCAGCATGTTCACGGCGAAGGTGGTCTGGAGCTGGGTCTGGGTGAGCAGGTGGTTCAGGACCACCTGGGGGTTGGCGTCGTGCTTGAGCTCAATGACGATGCGCATACCGGTGCGGTCGGACTCGTCCCGGAGGTCGGAGATGCCCTCCAGCCGCTTTTCCTTCACCTGCTCGGCGATGGCGGCGATGAGCATGCGCTTGTTCACCTGGTAGGGGAGCTCGGTGACGATGATGCGGGTGCGGTCGTGGTTGCGGCCGAACTCCTCGAACTCCGTCCGGGCCCGGACGGTGATCTTGCCCCGGCCGGTGGCGTAGGCAGAGCGGATGCCGGAGCGGCCCATGATGATGCCCTTGGTGGGGAAGTCCGGGCCCTTCACGTACTGCATCAGGTCGGCCAGGTCGGCCTCGGGATTGTCCAGCACGCAGACGGCGGCATCAATGACCTCACCCAGGTTGTGGGGAGGGATGTTGGTGGCCATACCCACGGCGATGCCGGAGGAACCGTTCACCAGCAGGTTGGGGAACCGGGCCGGCAGGACCTTGGGCTCCTTGCGGCTCTCGTCGAAGTTGGGCTCCCAGTCCACGGTCTCCTTCTCGATGTCGGAGAGCATCTCCCCGGCCATCTTGGCCATGCGGGCCTCGGTGTAACGGTAGGCAGCCGGGGGGTCGCCATCCACGGAGCCGAAGTTGCCGTGGCCGTCAATGAGGGGATAGCGCATGGAGAAGTCCTGGGCCAGACGGACCAGGGCGTCGTACACGGAGGCGTCACCATGGGGGTGATACTTACCCAGCACGTCGCCCACGCAGGTGGCGGACTTCTTAAAGGGCTTGTCGGAGGTCAGGCCGCTCTCGTACATGGTGTAGAGGATGCGGCGGTGGACGGGCTTCAGACCGTCCCGGACATCGGGCAGGGCACGGCCCACGATGACGGACATGGCATAGTCGATGTAGCTGTCCTTCATCTCCTTGACCAGCTCGGATTCCACAATCACCTGATTGGGGAATGCGATATCCTCCGGTCTGTAGTCTTTGTTCTTGCTCATAGTATCGTAGCTCCTTTACAGGATCGTTGCAGGGTCGTTTGAAAGGCGGGCCGATGTGGGCATCGGCCCCTGCCATGTTTCGTTTCTATCTTAGGAAAAGCTCAAAGGTCCGTCTTCTCTGGCGCTTTTACGAAGGAGTCTCACCACGTAGATCACCAACCCGATGAAATAGGGGTAGAAGATCCAGCCAAAGCCCACCAGCAGGAAGTCGTAGAACCCGTGGAGGACGGCGGCGGTAAGCCAGGCCCGACGAAGAAGAGCCTGGGCCTGCTGACGCTGGCCCATGGTCTCCATCCATTTGGCGGTGCCCACCCCCACGCCCATGACCACGCCGAACATGGCATGGCCGGGGATGGAGAAGATGGCCCGGAGAACGGCGGTGGAGAAGCCGTTGGTCAGCACGTACATCACGTTCTCCACAGCGGCAAAGCCCAGGGAGACAAAGACCGAATAGACCACGGCGTCAAAGCGGAAGTTGAAGTTGGGGTCGTTCCAGGTGTTTTTCTTCAGCACCCGGTACTTGACTCCTTCCTCAATGAACCCCGGGATGCAGAAGTAGGACAGGAAGAGGTAGCCTAAATAGCTCCAGGGGAAGAAATCCACAAACTGGGCGGCCAGCAGCTCCAAAATCAGGATGGGGAACATGCCCAGCAGGCCCTTGAAAAAGAGGCCCATCATCATTCGGGGGGGCTCCCGCTCGATCTTGTCCATGCGGTAGATGACTCCCATCAGGACCAGGGGCGGGATGAGAGCCGCCAGGAGGAGGAAAAGTACACTTTCCAGCATATAATTAGCCTCGCTAGAGTTTCGTGTTAATAAATCAGTGGCGATAGAAGTGCCAAAGGCTCCCTTGTGTAAAGGGAGCTGTCAGCCGCACAGGCTGACTGAGGGATTGTCGCGTATCGGCAGGCTACAACCCCTCCGTCTTCGGCTTTGCCGAAGCCACCTCCCCTTACACAGGGGAGGCTTATCGCTCTCAAAAATATAGATCAAATATCTAAGTTTACAACATACTTTGCATTTTGCTCAATGAACTCCTTACGGGGTTCCACCTTCTCGCCCATGAGGATGGTGAAGATCTCGTCGGCCTTCACGGCGTCCTCCAGGGTGATCCGGCGGAGGGTGCGGGTCTCGGGGTTCATGGTGGTCTCCCACAACTCCTCGGGGTTCATCTCGCCCAGACCCTTGAAGCGGCTGATATCCACCTTGGCGTTGGCGTTTTCACCACGCATCTCGGCAGAGACCCGGTCACGCTCCTCGTCGGAGAAGGCCACCTTCACGGTCTTGCCCCGGGTGAGCTTATACAGAGGGGGCACAGCGGAGTACACATAGCCCTGCTCGATGAGGGGCCGCATGAACCGGAAGAAGAAGGTCAGCAGCAGAGTGCGGATGTGGGCGCCGTCCACGTCAGCATCGGCCATGATGATGATCTTGTGGTAGCGGAGCTTTTCGGGGTTGAACTCCTCGCCGATGCCGGCCCCCAGGGCGGTGATGACGGGGGAGAGCTTGTCGTTGCCGTAGACCTTGTCGGCCCGGGCCTTTTCCACGTTGAGCATCTTGCCCCACAGGGGGAGGATGGCCTGGAAGCGGGAGTCTCTGCCCTGGGTGGCAGAACCGCCGGCGGAGTCACCCTCGACGATGTAAATTTCGGTGAGAGCGGGGTCCCGCTCATTGCAGTCTCTCAGCTTGTCGGGCATCTGGCCGGATTCCAGACCGGTCTTCCGTCGGACGGATTCTCTGGCCTTCCGGGCGGCCTCTCGGGCACGGGCGGCGTTGAGGGCCTTTTCCAGGATGGCACGGCCCACGGAGGGGTTCTCCTCCAGGAAGATCTCCAGCTTTTCGCTGACCACGGCGTTGACCAGGGTGCGGATCTCGGAGTTGCCCAGCTTGGCCTTGGTCTGGCCCTCAAACTGGGCCTCGGTGAGCTTGACGGAGATGATGCAGGTCAGACCCTCCCGGTAGTCGTCGCCGGTGATCTTGTCGTCCTCTTTCAGAAGCTTGGACTTCCGGCCGTAGGCGTTCAGAGCATTGGTGAGGGCACGCTTGAAGCCCTCTTCGTGCATGCCGCCCTCGGGGGTGTGGACGTTGTTGGCAAAGGAGACGATGATCTCACTGTAGCTGTCGTTGTACTGAAGGGCCACCTCGGCCATGGAGTCCTCCCGGGACCCGGCCATGTAGATGACCTGGTCATGAACGGCGGTCTTGTTCCGGTTCAGGAAGGTGACGAACTCCCGGATACCGCCCTCATAGCACATGGTTTCGCTGACGGGCTCCTCCCCACGGTCGTCGGTGATGGTGATGGAGAGACCGGCGTTCAGGAAGGCCTCCTCCCGCATGCGGGTGTGGAGGGTCTCATAGTCGTACTCGGTGGTGTCGGTGAACATCTCCGGGTCGGGCTTGAAGGTGACCTCGGTACCGGTGCGGTCGGTGGTGCCGATGATGGTCATGGGCTGGGTCACATGGCCCCGGGCAAACTTCATCTCGTAGATGTTGCCGTTCTTGTAGACCCGGGCCTCCAGCCATTCACTCAGGGCGTTAACCACAGAGGCGCCCACGCCGTGGAGGCCGCCGGAGACCTTGTAGCCGCCGCCGCCGAACTTGCCGCCGGCGTGGAGGATGGTGAAAACCACTTCCAGGGCGGCCTTGCCGGTCTGCTGCTGGATGTCCACGGGGATGCCGCGGCCGTTGTCGGTGACGGTGATGGTGTTTCCCTTGCCGATGGTCACCCCGATCTCGGTGCAGTAGCCCGCCAGGGCCTCGTCGATGGAGTTATCCACGATCTCATACACCAGATGATGCAGGCCGCTGGCGGAGGTGGAGCCGATGTACATACCCGGACGCTTCCGGACGGCCTCCAGACCTTCCAGCACCTGGATCTCCGAGGCGCCGTATTCATGTTCCACCGCTGTGGTGGTCTTGTTTTCCAACTGATCCATAGGATAACCTCCAAAATGCGAGAAAATAGAAAAGGATATCAGAAGTTCTCAAAGCTCCCGGACTCCATGCGCTTGAACAGGGTGGCCGAGGAGAGCTGAGAAAGATAGACGGTCACTTCCCCCGCCTTGTTTTGGCAGAGGGTGAAGGATTTGGGCAGGTCGTCGCCAATGCTCACCACCCGCCCCTCCAGCTCGGCCAGGGACAGGAAGTCCCGGGTGTGGCGGGACCAGGTGGTGTTGTCCAGGTCAAAGATCCCAAGAATGTCATCCTGGTGGATGACCACCGAGGAGCCCAGGTGCAGATACACGGACAAACCCTCCCTTCCAAAAAGTACCCTCTACTAATAGGCAAAAAACCGGGTTTCGTGTACGCAAATGTACACGTTTCAAAAAATTATTTTTAACTTATGTGGCCGGGTCCAATTTTCCGGCCTTGATGCCCAAAACCAGGCCTTCGCCAAACTCACCCTGGGGCTTTTCACAGCCGGTGATGAAGACCTGACCTCCCTTGATCCGCCGGAGGACGAAGTCCTGGCGGCGGGCATCCAGCTCGGAGAGGACGTCATCCAGCAGAAGGATGGGCCACTGACCGGTGTCATCCCGGAAGAGCTCCCGTTCTGCCAGCTTCAGGGACAGGGCGGCCGTCCGGGTCTGGCCCTGGGAGGCAAACTGCCGGGCGGGCTGCCCCCCGATCATGGCCATGAGATCGTCCTTGTGGGGGCCGGACAGACAGGAACGGGCATCCAGCTCCGCCCGGGCATGGCTGTCCTGGTGGCGGCGGATGGCTTCGTAAATTTCTACAGTGGGACCCAGAGGGTCTTCTACGGTGCTGACGGTGTGATAGGACAGGGAAAGGTCCTCCCGTCCCCCGGAGAACTCCTCCTGGATCTGGGCGGCCTTCACCGCCAGTTTCTTTACAAAATGGGCCCGATAGTGGATGACCAGGGCACCGGCCCGGGCCATGGCCTCGTTGAAATCCTCCAGGACGTTCAATAAGCCGGGGTTCTTCTCCCAGTCCCGCAGGATGCGGGTCTTGTGGTCGAGAAGCTTGTGGTACTGGCTCAGGGCCTCGGCATACCGGGGCCGCAGCTGACAGATGGCCTGGTCCAGGAAGGACCGGCGCTCGGCAGCACCGGACTTGATGAGAGCCAGATCCTCCGGGCAGAACAGAACGGTCTGGACGATGCCGGAGAGCTCTCCGGCGGTCTTGCATTTGACGTGGTTGACAAAGAGCTTCCTCCGGGACCCCCGGAAAAGCTGGGCTTCGATGAGAAACTCCCGGTCCCGGCTCTCCACCTGGGCGGTGATGGTCCCCCGGTCCCGGTGAAAGGAGATGAGCTCCTTGTCCCCCCGGGCTCTGTGGGACTTGGCCCCGGAGAGAAAGCCGATGGCCTCCAGGAGATTGGTCTTTCCCTGGGCATTCTCCCCGCAGATAACATTCACCCCGGGGACAAAGGAAGCAGAGAAGTCCTCATAGTTCCGAAAGCCGTCCAGGGAAATGGACAGAACTCTCATTCGACCACGATCTCCACCCCGGCCAGGGTGACCACGTCGCCGGGCCGGATCTTCTTGCCCCGCATGGTGCAGGGTTCGCCGTTGACCAGGACCTCACCCTCCTGGATGATGATCTTGGCCTCCCCGCCGCTGCCCACCACGTTGGCCAGCTTCAGCAGGGAGTCCAGCTTGATGAATTCCGTCTCAATGGAAACAACTTCTCTTTCCATAGTACCTCCAACTTGATAAAAAGCTTCGCAGAATTCCGCCTTCCGCAGAAGGCGGAACAAAATTTGATCCATGATTTCCGATGACATGCGCATCGGAAATCATACTTCTCGGCCTGCAAACGTGCGGGCCTCTGGCCCGTGCGCTGCAGCAGGCCGCAATCCCCACTTTTGGAATGGGACAAAGGTCCATTCCAAAAGTCTTACTTTAGTAGTCTGCCTTGAGTCGGACAGGCAGGACCATAAAGAGGAAATTCTCCTCGCCTTCCGCAGGAACAATGATACAGGGGGTGATGGGGCTGGACAGCTCCAGGCGGACCTTCTCCATGGGAGCGGCCTTCAGGGCGTCCATCATGTACTTGTTGTTAAAGCCGATCTCCAGACCGCCGCCGTTACCTTCCACAGGGCAGCAGTCATGGGCGGTGCCGATGGCAGTCTTGGTGGTGATGTCGATCTCTCCGTCTCCCATGACGCAGCGCAGGGGGCTCTTGAGCTTTTCGCTGACGATGAGGGAAACACGGTCGATGCAGGCCAGCAGTTGCTTGGTGTTGGCCGTGACCTTCACGGGGTTATTCCGGGGGATGGCCTGGCGCCAGGCCAGGAACTCACCTTCCAGACGGCGGGAGATGAGGATGGTGGAGCCGATCTTAAAGAGGACGTGGCGGGTGCCCTGATGGATGGACACGGGCTCGTCGGTCTCCCGGCAGATCTTTTCCACTTCACTCAGGGAGGCCCCGGGGACCACGAACTGGAAGTCGCCGTTCTTCTTCAGGACAGGCTCCCGGCGGAGGGCCAGACGGAAGCCGTCCACGGCCACCAGGGTCAGGCCGTCCTCATCCACCACGAAGAGGGTGCCGGTGTGGACCGGGCGGCTCTCGTCCTGGCTGACGGCGAAAATGGTCTGGCCGATCATGGCCCGGAGGGTCTGCTCGGGGATCTCCAGAGAATTCTGGTATTCCACGTTGGGCAGTTCGGGGAAGTCCTCAGGGTCGATGCCCATGAGGTCGAACTCACTCATGCCGCAGGAGATGTGGACCTTCAGGTTCTCCTCCTGGAAGATGACGGTGTCGTCTGCCATCTTGCGGATGATCTCACCGAAGAGGCGGGCGGGAAGGACCATGGAGCCGGTTTCCTGGACATCGGCTTGGACGGCGGACCGGATGCCGGTCTCCTGGTTGTAGCCGGTGATGAAGACGGTGCCGGAGTCCTCAGCCTCCAGCAGCAGGCCTTCCAGAGCGGGGATGGTGCTCTTGGGGGAGACCGCCCGGGAGGCGGTCAGAATGGCGCTCTGCAGAAGCGCCTTTTCGCAGGTAAACTTCATAGGGGGAACCTCCAAACATTGAAAGGATGGGAACCCTGTCTTTTCTCCGCAACAAAGGGAGAACAGGGATTATGGGTAGTGATAGTTGTAGTAGGGGGACGGAAAAAGTGGAAAACTCCATTTTCGCCAGCATTTGCAAGGATTTTTTGTCCACGCCCCCTGTGGGACAACCTTTGGCAAAAAATTTTGCCGAATGTGGACAACTTTTCTTATCCACACAGGATCTTCCACTTTTCCACAAAATCCGGTGGAAACATGTCATGGTTGGTCGAAGGATCTCTTTTTGAAAAAGAGCCTCGCAGAGTTTCGCCGCCGCAGCGGCGAAAGAAAGTTAGATTCGTTTTTCGGCGCGACATGTGCGTGCCGAAAAACACTTCTCAGCCTGAGAGTGCCTGCTAAGCAGGCGCGGGTCAGGCTGTAATCCCCCACTTTTGGAATGGGACGAAGATCCATTCCAAAAGTCTTGGTTTTATCCGTATCGGTTATTGACGTTGGTGCGGATATCTTTTACGACTTCTGCAATTTCGGGCTTGGTCTTGCAGAAGTCCTCGATGCGCTCGATGGCGTGGAGGACGGTGGTGTGGTCACGGTTGTTGAACTCCTTGCCTATCTCTTTCAGGGAAAGCTTGGTCATGTTACGGATCAGGTACATGGCGATCTGTCTGGCCAGGGAGGTCTCCTTGGTTCGGCCCTGGCCCCGGAGGGCGGTGTCGTCGATGGAGTAGAACTTGCCCACCTCTTCAATGATGACCTCGGCGGTGGGGAGGATGTCGGTGGTGTCCTTGAACATGTCACGGACGGCCCGGGTGACGGCGTTGGCATCCACATTGCTGCCCATGAGATCCCGGTAGGCCAGGATCTTGTTGACGGTGCCTTCGATCTGCCGGACATTGGCGGTGATATTTTCTGCCACGTAGGTCAGGACCTCTTCTGGGAGCTCCACCCCCATGCGGATGGCCTTGTTCTTGATGATGGCCACACGGGTCTCGTAGTCCGGGGGCTGGATATCGGCCAGGAGGCCCCACTCGAAACGGGTCTTCAGACGGTCCTCCAGACGAAGCATCTCCTTGGGGGGACGGTCGGAGGTGAAGACGATCTGCTTCTTGTCCTCATAGAGGGTGTTGAAGGTGTGGAACATCTCCTCCTGGGTGGAGTCACGGCCGGCGATGAACTGGACGTCGTCCATGAGGAAGACGTCGGCAGAGCGGTACTTGTCCTTGAACTCCTGGGCCTTGCCCTCCCGGATGGCCCGGATGAGCTCGTTGGTGAAGGCGTCGCCCCGGATGTACATGATGCGGTAGTCGGGGTGCTCCTGGTGGATGGCGTGGGCGATGGCGTAGAGCAGATGGGTCTTGCCCAGGCCGGACTCACCGTAGATGAAGAGGGGATTGTAGCTCTCGGCGGGACGGTCTGCCACGGCCATGGCGGCGGCATGGGCGAACTTATTGGAGTTGCCCACCACGAAGCGCTCGAAGGTATAGTCCTCCGTGCCGGGAAGGAACCGGGAGGCGCTGTCCCGGCGGACGTACTTTTCCCGTTCCCCCTGACCCAGGACCACCACGTCCAGGTTGGCAGAGAAGAGGTCGTACAGAGCCTTCTGGATGTCAGGCAGGTACCGGGAGACCACGATCTCCTTCTTGAAATCGGTGGGGATATACAGGATGAACCGATTCTCCTCCAGGGCGACAGCCTCGGCGTCGGAGAACCAGGTGGTGATGGTGGTTTTGGTCATGGTCTGCTCCATGAGAGTCAGGACCCGTTCCCAAATTTCAGCGGCGGAATTCATGAGCTCACTCCCTCTTTTTCTCTGGTCTGTGTGTATGAAACGGGGGCCATTTTAGCCCTGCCGATAATAAGCGCATTTAACCATATGAGTATAGCAGAAAATATCCACATTGGCAAGGGAAGATGTGGATATTTTATTTTAAATGTAGACCAAAACATGAGATGCTTTCAGCGCCCCATGTTTTGGTGGGGGATCACGGCCTGCTGCGCGCACCCCTTGGGCACACTGGCAGGCCGAGAAGAGTTTTCCGGCACGCACATGTCGCGCCGGAAAACGGATCTAACCTTATTTCGCCGCTGCTGCGGCGAAACTCTGCGAGGCCTTTGCATGGATTTTTTTTGATTTTGGTTATCTTTCTGAAAAATTTTTTTCAAAAAGGTGTATCCCAAAACAAAAGCCCCCACAATATCTTGGGTGAAAAGAGAAAATGACGGATTTTCCCTATTTTTTCGCAGAAATTTTGGGTTGACATTGCCATTTCATTTCGGCTATAATAATCTTCGCGTAATCATGGAATGGGATTGCGCATAGTTGATTGACGACCGCAGCCGGGGCAATTCGGCTGTTGTGGTTGGCGGAAGCTTGCATTCCGCTCGAAATAGATACAGGAGGTGTATCGGAATGGTTCGTACCTATCAGCCTAAGAAGCGTCATCGCTCCAAGGTCCACGGGTTCCGCAAGCGCATGGCTACTGCCAATGGCCGCAAGGTCCTGGCTCGCCGCCGCGCAAGAGGCCGCGCCCGTCTGACCCACTGATGCCAGGGGCAATCGCATAGAGGATAGAAAAAGGGGCGGGGAAGTTATTTCCACCGCCCTTATCCAGCATGTGCAGGTTTTTTGTCCTGCTGTGCCATTGCTTCCACTGGAAGGAGGACACAGATCGTGAAGTATACGGTCTTTCTCAAGGAAAACAGAGTCTTCCGCCGTCTCTATGCCAAGGGCAAGAGCGCGGTGAGCCCCGCCATGGTCCTCTACTGCCGGAAAAACGGCAGAAAGGAAAACCGCTACGGCATCACCGTCAGCACCAAGCTGGGCAAAGCGGTCATCCGAAACCGGGTCCGCCGCCGCCTGCGGGAGATCTATCGTTTGAATGAGGACAGGTTCCTTCCCGGTTACGATATTGTCGTCGTGGCCCGGGTCAAGGCTGTCCACAGCCAGTATGCCGATCTGAACAAGCAGTTCCTCCGCCTGGCAAACAAGCTCCAGCTCCTTCACCCCCTTGAGGAGAAGGAGCCATGAAGGCTGTCCTTTTATGGATGATCCGGTTTTACCGGAATTACATCTCTCCAAACCGTCCCCCCTGCTGTCGTTTTATCCCCACCTGCTCGGCTTACGCCCTGGAGGCCATAGAGAAATACGGCGCAGTCAAAGGGGGCTTTCTTGCCGTGCGCAGGATCCTGCGCTGCAATCCCTTTCACCGGCAGGAGAGCATCGAGTATGACCCGGTGCCCTGAAAGGAGTGCCTTCCTCCGGTCCTGAAGACCGGGAAAACCCCAACCAACACTTGGAGGCTTTATTTCAATGAGCATCATCTTAACCCCCTTTGCGAAGCTGCTGCTGCTGTTCTACAACATGACCAACAGCTACGGCATCGCCCTGCTGCTGTTCGCTCTGGTGGTCCGTATCGTCCTCTTCCCCCTCTTCCTGAAGGGCCGCAAGAGCATGATGGCCATGAACGGCCTGGCCGACCAGCAGAAGTTCCTCCAGCAGAAGTACGGCAGAGACCGGGAACGCTACTCCATCGAGCTGCAGAAGCTCTATGAGAAGGAAGGCGTCAAGCCCTCCGGCGGCTGCCTGTGGTCCTTCCTGCCTCTGGCTGTCCTGATCCCCCTGTACGGCATCGTCCGCAAGCCTCTGACCAATCTGCTGGGCATGACCGAGGATCAGTTCAACTCTGTGTCCAACCTGCTCTACGGCCAGGTCCTGGATATCAATACCAGCCAGCTGACCATGGCACAGGACGTCTATCTGAACTATGACCGTATCGTCACTTCTATCCCCGAGCTGGCCGGTATGCCTCAGGTAGACTTCACCTTCCTGGGCATGAACATGGCAGAGGTTCCCCACCTGATGTTCTGGCAGCAGGAAAATGTGCTGATGGCCTTCGGTCTGTGGCTGATCCCTGTGATCTCCGCTGTTCTGTCCGTGGTCTCCATGATCCTGAACAACAAGATCAACGCCTACGTCATGGGCACCGAGAAGAAGTCCAGCGATCCCACCCAGAAGAGCATGATGGTCATGATGCCCCTCATGTCCCTGTGGATCTGCTTCACCCTGCCTGCAGCCCTGGGTCTGTACTGGATCTACAGCTCCCTGAGCGCCATGCTGTCCGAATTTGCCAACATTCCCTTCCTGCGTAAGTTCCTGAAGACCGAGGCCGAAAAGAAGGTCCGCCGTGCCGAGGAACTCAAGGAGATGGAACGCCTGGAGCGTGAGAGAAAGTCTGCTGCCAAGAAGAAGGCACAGGAGGAGAACCGCCGCATCCAGATGGAGCGCAAGCTGAACAAGAGCGTTTCCACCGCCAGCCGGGAGGGTCTGCGCACCTATGCCCGGGGCCGCACCTACGACCCCGACCGCTACCCCACCTTCCCCTATGAGGATCCCAACAAGGTCCTGAAGAAGAAGTATGAGGAGCAGGCCGTTGCCGCTGAGGCCGCCAAGGAGGCCAAGGCTGCCAAGAAGTCCGGCAAGAAGGACAAGCAGGCCGCCCCTGTGGCAGCTGCACCCGTGGTGGAGGAGACCGTGGAGAAGGTCACCCCCGTGGAGACTGCTCCCGTCCACACCGAGCCCGCTGCCGAAGTGGAAGAGGGCTTCGTGGAGGAGTCCTTCCTGGAAGAGAACGAAGAAGCATAACAAGGAGAAGAACGCCTTATGTTAAAATGGATCGAAGCCACGGGCAGAAGCGAGGACGCTGCCATTCAGAACGCCCTGGCCCAGCTGGGTCTGGACCGTGACAGCGTTTCCGTGGAAGTCCTGGAGAGAGCCAAGAGCGGTATTCTGGGCTTTGGCAAATCTCCGGCTAAGGTGAAGGTCACCTACGAGGTCCCCGACGAGGAACCCGTGGCAGAGCCTGCACCTGCAGCCCCTGTGGTGGAGGAGACCCCCGCTCCCGTCCCCGTGGCAGAAGAAGCACCCGCCCCCGCCGCTGAGGAAGAGCCTGCTCCCCAGGCCGTTCCTGCCGCTGTGGTCACCAAGGGTATGGACCTGGATGAGCGCATCCGCACCTTCCTGTCCGGCCTGCTGGAGCACATGGGTGTGGAGGCTGAAGTGAACATTGCGCCCAAGGCAGAAAACGGCATTCTGGTGACCCTGGAAGGCCCCAAGCTGGGCGCTCTCATCGGTCACCGGGGCGAGACCCTGGACGCCATCCAGCAGCTGACCAACTATGCCGTCAATAAGGGCCGCACCCACCGTGTGCGCATCCACATTGACGCAGAGAACTACCGTGCCAAGCGGGAGGAATCCCTCAAGCGCCTGGCCAACAAGGTGGCTGCCAAGGTGGTCAAGTACCGCCGCAACATCACTCTGGAGCCCATGAACGCCTACGAGCGCCATGTGATCCACGAGACCCTGCAGGATTACCCCAACGTGATCACCTACTCCACGGGAACCGAGCCCAACCGCCGCACGGTGGTGGCCTTCTCCCGAGGCAAGCATGCATATTGATTGAATGAAAACGGCGGGGGAGGGCCATACCTTCCCCTGCCGTTTTTTCCGTATGAAGGAGGAATTCCCATGACATTCCGCGACCGCATCCATCCCCAGCTCCGGGCCTGGTACGACGCCTCCCCCGGCTTCGACTTTGACAACCTGGAGGAGTTCGTCCCCAAGTGCAACGCCGCTGAGCTGGCCAACCTGAAGGAAGACCCCGACGTCATCGCCCGGGATGTGATGATCCCCGGACCCGACGGGGCCCCTGACGTGAAGATCCGCATCTATGAGCCCAAGGACCGGGGGGACAGACTCCTGCCCTGCCTGTTCTTCTACCACGGGGGCGGCTTCCTTTTCGGCACGGTCTACCGCCAGGAGAAGCTCTGCCAGGGCTATGTGAAGAACGTGGACTGCATCGTGGTGTCGGTGGAATACCGCCTGGCCCCCCAGTGGAAGGCCCCTGCCCCCCTGATGGACTGCTACGCCGCCCTCACCTGGGTCCATGACCACGGGGCCGAGATCGGCGTGGACAGCACCCGTCTGGCGGTCTCCGGTCTGTCCGCCGGCGGCAACCTGGCCGCCGCCATCTCCCTCTACGCAAGGGATAAGAAGGGTCCGAAGATCTGCCTCCAGATGCCCCTTTACGGCGAGCTGGACTACACCCTGGACACCTTCTCTGCCCATGAGATCACCGACACCAAGCTCTGGTGCCGGTACAACTGTGAAAAGTCCTGGGAGCACTATCTGCCCGCCGGGATGCTCCCCAATGAGTATGTCTCCCCCGCCCTGGCCAAGGATCTGTCCGGCCTGCCCCCCCTGTTCTCCTATATCGGCCAGCTGGACCCCGGCCGGGATGAGAACATCACCTACTGGAACCGCATGATGGAGGCCGGTGTGGAGGTGGAGTACCACGTCTTCCCTGGCTGCTACCACTGCTTCGAGCTGGGTGTCCCCGATGCTGACTACAGCCAGGACGCCTACCGGCTCATGTACGCCGCCCTGAAGAAGGCCTTCTATCAGGGGTGATTTCTTCTTGGCTCTCCCTTTGGGAGAGCTGTCACCGAAGGTGACTGAGAGGGCAGCTTTCTGCCGATATTCGAATAACCAACAGAGTAGCCCTCTCTGTCTTCGGCTACGCCGAATCCACCTCCCCCAGAGGGGGAGGCAAGAAACTGTGAGAGTATCAATTTATCCCCAATCCGTCCCAAATTGTGGACAAAAAAGGAGGAAAACTGCCGTGTCCCGCTTTTCTCAACTGGAAAACCGCATGAAAAACCGGCAGTTATCCCACGCCTACCTGGTGGTTGGGGAAAACCGCAGAGAATTGGCCGACACCCTGGCTGCTGCCTGGGTGTGCACCGGGGATGCTCCCCCCTGCGGCCGATGCTCCGGCTGCCGGAAGGCCGCCCAGGGGATCCACCCGGACATCACCCGGTGGGACCCCGACGGGGAAGGCCTCAAGGCCGAGGCCGTCCGCACCCTCCGGTCGGATGCCTTTATCCGCCCCAACGAAGCCCCCAAAAAGGTCTATATCCTGGAGCACGGGGAGCTTCTCAACCAGACGGGGCAAAATATCCTGTTAAAGCTCATCGAGGAGGGACCGGCTTACGCCTGCTTCCTCTTCCTGTCCCCCAACCCTGAGCTGCTGCTGCCCACCGTCCGCTCCCGGTGCGAGACCATCCGTGCCGAGGGAGAGGAGACCGCAGCGGCCAGCGCCGAGGGGGAAACCCTGGCCGGTCTCATCTTAAAGGGGGCCGGACCGGAGGAAAGCCTTCCCTTCCTGATCTCCCTGGAGAAGAAGGACCGGGAGGAGATCGCCATGATCCTGGAGGAGACCGTCTTCCGCCTGACCCGGGCCCTGCCCCAGCGGCCGGAGCTTATGAAGGTCCTGGACCGGCTCTCCCCCATCCGGGCTGCCTGTGAGTTCAACATCAGCGCCGGGCACCTGGCTGGCTGGCTGGCAGCCTCCCTTTAACTTTGCAATCAACCTCTATCAAGGAGAAACCATATGGCAGAGATCATCAGCGTTCGCTTTCGCAGCGAAGGCAAACAATACTACTTCGACCCCCAGGGCATGACCTTCCACGCCGGTGACGGCGTCATCGTGGAGACCGCCGGGGGGATTGAATACGCCAAGTGCATCCGGGGAAACTTTTTCCTGGATGAGTCCGAGCTGGCCGCTCCCCTGCGCCCGGTCCTCCGTCCCGCCACCGCCGAGGACGAGGCCATCGTGGAGCGGAACCGGGAGAAGGAAAAGTACGCCTTCAAGGTCTGCCAGGAGAAGATCCTGGAGCACGACCTGGAGATGAAGCTGGTCAGCGTGGAATACAGCTTCGAGGGCACCAAGATCCTCTTCTTCTTCACCTCCGAGGGCCGGGTGGACTTCCGTGCCCTGGTCAAGAGCTTGGCCGCCATCTTCCACACCCGCATTGAGCTGCGCCAGATCGGCATCCGTGACGAGGCCAAGATGCTGGGCGGCCTGGGCATCTGCGGCCGTCCCTTCTGCTGCAACTCCTTCCTGCGGGAGTTCCAGCCCGTGTCCATCAAGATGGCCAAGACCCAGAATCTGTCCCTGAACCCCACTAAGATCTCCGGCACCTGCGGCCGCCTCATGTGCTGTCTGAAGTACGAGCAGGAGGCCTATGAGGACCTGATGAAGGACGCACCCCGGGCCGACTCCTTCGTGGAGACCCCCGACGGCGCCGGCAGCATCATCACCGTCAACACCCTCCGTGAGACCGTCCGGGTCCGCCTGGACAACGAGCCCGACTCCCTGAAGACCTATCACAACAGCGAGATCCGTGTGATCCGCAGCGGCAAGGGCAAGCGCCCCGAGGACTATGTGGAGCCCCCCAAGGAGGAACTGGAGAAGCTCCGGAAGGTCACCGTCTCTGCCGAGGAGCAGTACCGCCGGGAGCAGGCCGCTCTGGCCGCCGCCCTGGACGAGTTCATGTCCGAACACACCAGCCGGGCAGCCCAGGAACCTGCCCCCCAGGAGCCCTCCCACGGGTCCTCCCGCCGCCGCCGTGGTGGTGACAAGGGGAAGAATGCCGAAAAGGCAGAAAAGGCCCTGGAGGCCGACCTGGAGCGTGAGAAGGAGAAGCAGGAGCAAAAGTCCCGCCGTCATCGTGGCCGGGGCAAGAAGGAAGGCCCCAAAGAGGCTGCACCCGCTCCTGTTGAGACCGTGAAGGACCAGACCCCTGCCGAGCCCAAGAAGGAGGGTGGTTCCCGCCGCCGCCACAGAGGCAGCCGGGGCAGCCACAGCTCTGAGAAGAAGGGCCAGCAGAACCAGCAGACTAAGGGTCAGCAGGCAGAAAAGCCCAAGAAGCAGCCTGCGCCTCAGAAGCCTGCCCAGCCCGAAGGAAACAAGCCTGCCGGGGAGGGCAAGGAAAAGAAGAGCGGACGACCCCGCTGGCACCGCAGAGGTCCCCGCAAGCCCGGCGGCGGCAGCAAGCCCGCCGGGGAATAAGATCAAGTAAACTAGCGGCTCAGCCGCAGAAAGAAGGTACCAAGCTATGGCAGAGATCATCGACATCACCGAAAACATCCCTGAGGAGAACATCTACCTGCTGGAAGACAACGACGGCAACGAGATCCCCTTTGAGTTCGTGGACCTGATGGAGTACGAGGGCGAGGAGTACCTCTTCCTGCTGCCCATCGAGGACGACAACGGCGAGGTGCTCATCCTCCACATCGACATGGTGGACGGCGACGAGGAGGCCTACAGCGGCGTGGAGAGCGAAGAGCTGCTGACCACCCTGTTCAACATGTTCCGTGAGAAGTACGAAGGCGTGTACGACTTCGCAGACGAATAAGCACAGACGTGAAAAGTCCCTGGCCAAACGGCCAGGGACTTTTTTGCTGCTTGTAGGGGCCGATGGCCCAGGCCAGCCTCTCTTGGCCTTTGGCCAATTCACCTTCTGCCCACATCGGCCCAAGACCCATAGGATTTTTCTTACGTTTCCGCGCGCCAGCTGGTGGCGCGCCATGGCCAGCCTGCCGATACAGGAAACAGGATTCGTACAGCCAGAGAAAGGGGTCCAGGGGAAAGAAACTCTTTCCCCTGGCATTTTTTCCCCCATTTCTCATGGGAGAAATGGGGCCCCGCCGGAGGCGATGTTATCAACGTGGCAGGATCCTCCAAAACGTAAAAAACCGCCCCGTGGTCATCCACGGGGCGGTTCGTTATGTCTTTGGGTAACCGGAGGTTACAAGTTCTTAGTACTTGTAGAAGCCCTCGCCGGTCTTGCGGCCCAGCAGGCCTGCACGGACCATCTTCTTCATGGTCAGAGCGGGACGATACTTGGAGTCGCCGGTCTCGGTGAAGATGGTCTCCATGATGGCCAGGCAGATGTCCAGACCGACCAGGTCAGCCAGAGCCAGGGGGCCCATCTTGTGGTTAGCACCGTACATCATAGCGGTGTCGATGTCTTCCTTGGAAGCGATGCCGTTTTCCATGACAATGATAGCCTCGTTGATCATGGGGAACAGGATGCGGTTGACAACGAAGCCGGGAGCTTCGCCGACCTCGACGGGGCTCTTGCCGATCTCAGCAGCGCAGTCATAGACAGCCTTGAAGGTCTCGTCGTTGGTACGAGCGCCGCGGATGACCTCGACCAGCTTCATAGCGGGAGCGGGGTTGAAGAAGTGCATGCCCAGGACCTGCTCAGGACGCTTGGTAGCAGCAGCGATAGCGGTGATGGAGATGGAGGAGGTGTTGGAAGCCAGGATGGTCTCGGGCTTGCAGATCTCGTCCAGTTCCTTGAAGATGCCCTTCTTGATGTCCAGGACTTCGATAGCAGCCTCAACGACCAGGTCGCAGTCAGCAGCGTCAGCCAGCTCCAGGGTGTAGGTAACACGGCCCAGGATAGCAGCCTTCTCTTCCTCGGTCATCTTGCCCTTGGCAACCTTCTTCTCCATGTTCTTGGTCAGGGTTGCCTCGCCGCGCTGGATGAAAGCTTCAGCGATGTCGCGAACGATAACGGTCTTGCCTGCCTCAGCGAAAACCTGAGCAATGCCCATGCCCATGGTGCCAGCACCCAGGACCATGATCTTATTGATAGCCATGATAGTGTTCCTCCTAAGAAGTTATATGAAAAAAATGTTTTAACAGAGTTGAAGCAGGGGCGATCCGGAAATCGCCCCTGCGTGTAAAGTACAAGGGTTGGATTAGTGGTTCTTGAACTTCTCCAGCTTACGCTTCTCAACGAAAGCCTTCATAGCATCCTTCTGGTGAGAATTTGACTTGCTTTGCCGGGAGTGAATCCCGTCAAAGCCAAGGTTTTGCTGATGCAAAACACTTGTCGGCGCAAGCGCCGTCCCTGCGCGTGCAGGTGCCGGCCCAGAAATCAGAGATTAGTGGTTCTTGAACTTCTCCAGCTTACGCTTCTCGACGAAAGCCTTCATAGCATCCTTCTGGTCCTCGGTAGCGAAGCAGGTTGCGAATGCCAGAGCCTCGTAGGTAGCTGCGGTGGAGATGTCGCAGTCGATGCCGCGGCGGATAGCCATCTTGGAAGTGCGGATAGCGACCTGAGCCTTGGAAGCGATCTTGTTTGCCATTTCCAGAGCGAAGGGCATCAGCTCCTCAGCGGGGACAACGTGCTGGACCATGCCGATCTCCAGAGCGCGCTTAGCGTCGATGGTGTCAGCGGTGTAGATCAGCTCCATAGCAGCGCCGGTGCCGATGATACGAGCCATACGCTGGGTGCCGCCGAAGCCGGGGATGATGCCCAGGCCAACTTCGGGCTGGCCGAACTTTGCCTTCTCGGAAGCGATGCGGATGTCAGCAGCCAGAGCCAGCTCGCAGCCGCCGCCCAGAGCGAAGCCGTTGACAGCAGCGATGGTGGGCTTGGAGAACAGGTCCACGCGCATCATCAGGTTGTTGCCCAGCTCGGAGAATGCCAGACCTTCTTCCACGTTCATGGTAGCCATCTCGCCGATGTCAGCGCCTGCAACGAATGCACGGCCTGCGCCGGTGATGACAACGACATAGATCTCATCGTCCTTCTCGACCACGTCCAGAGCCTTGGTCAGGTCAGCGAAAACAGCGGAGCTCAGAGCGTTCAGAGCCTCGGGACGGTTCATGGTGATGATACCGACGTTGCCCTGCTTGGTTACTTCAACAAATGCCATTGTTGTTACCTCCTAATATAAATCGGGGATTACAAAATTACGAAAACGGGTTATACAGGTGCTTTTCACCCGTATAAAACTATCAAGGCTAGTATACTGTATTTTTCCTTGCCGGACAAGGAAATTTCATTCTCTGATTTTGCTAAAAAATACGAAATAAAAACGCCATTTCTGGTAAATTTACAAGCCTAAATTATGAAAGATTTGTGTCAGATAACTTGCAAGGGGCAGATAGACCAGAGGCAGGAAGATGGCGGGGAGCATATTGCCCACCCGGAGGCGGTCCTTGGGCAGGTCCAGCATATTCAGGCCGATGCCCACGATGATGCAGCCGCCCACGGCGCTCATCTCTGTGATGACGGCCTGCTGGAGGAAGGGAGCCACCAGGCCTGCCAGAAGGGTAAGGCCCCCCTGGTAGAGGAGGATGGGCAGGGCGGAGAAGGCCACGCCGATGCCCAGAACGGAGGTCATGCTCACGGCGGTGACCCCGTCGATGACCGACTTGGAGATGAGGACGGCGTAGTCCCCGTGGATGCCGGCGTTGATGGAGCCTACGATGGCCATGGCTCCTACACAGAAGAGGACGGAGGCCGACACGAAGCCCTCGGTGAAGGTGCTGCTGCCGGCGGCGTTTTTCTCAAACTTTTTCCGGAGGGACTCCCCCACGGTGTCCAGTCTTTTTTCAATGTTGATGGCCTCCCCCAGGATGGTGCCGATGACCAGGCAGACCACCACGCAGAGGGTGTTGTTGGTGGCGATGGCTGAGGTCATGCCGATGCCCACCACGCACAGGCCCAGGGCCTGGGTCAGGACGGTGAGGAACCGCTGGGGGAGCTTTCCTTTCAGCAGCAGGCCACAGGCGCTGCCCAGGACGATAAGAAGACAGTTGATGATGGTGGCGATCATGGTGGACCTCCTGAACTTGAAAAAAAGATGAACCCTATTGTAACGGGTAACAGGGAATTTTTCAACCGTCAGTCTCATACCCTTTCCCGAAGGGGGTGGCGCTGTGCGCTCTGTGGCAGTTCTGACAGGGACGGGGATCCTGTCCCAGCTCATCGGGTTTGGCTATCGGGTTTTGCTGACCCGGCTGGCCGGGGCGGAGATCCTGGGTCTGTATCAGCTGATCCTGCCGGTCTATTCCGTCCTCCTGTCCCTGACCTCCGTGGGGCTCACCCAGGCGGTCTCCAACCTGTCCGCCCGGTATGAGGTCCTGGGAAACCGCCGGGCCATCCACCAGCTCCGGGGCCAGGCGGTGAAGGTATTCTTCCTGCTGGCCCTGCTGCCCTGCGCCCTGCTGCTGGCCTTTTCCGACGCTGCCTCCGTCTATATCTTGGCCGATGCCCGGACCCGGCTGGGGCTTATGCTCCTGGTTCCCTGCCTGCTGCTCACCGGGACGGAGAACCTCCATAAACATTACTTCTACGGGACCGGTCGGGTCCTGCCTGCCGCCCTCACCGAGCTCATTGAGCAGGTCCTCAAGGCGGTCTTCATCCTGACCCTGCTGGTGATCTTACAGCCCTCCACCCCGGAGAAGGCCGTGGGGACCATCGTCCTGGGGATGATCCTCTGCGAGATCTTCTCGGCGGTGACCCAGGTGATCCTCTTCCGGCAGTCCCTGGGGGATCCCCGGAAGCTCCCGGGGAAAGGGGTGGAGCCTGCCTTTCTTCGGCGGCAGATGGCCCATATCGCCCTGCCCCTGGGCTTTGCCGCCCTGCTGGGAAACCTGATCTCCTCCCTGAACGCCCTGCTGATCCCCCGGCTCCTCACTTTGGGGGGCATGGACCAGGGGGAGGCCGTATCGGCTTACGGGGTCACCTTCGGCATGACCCTGCCCATGCTGATGCTCCCCACGGCCTTTCTCTCGGCCCTGGGGCTGGTCCTTACCCCCAAGCTGTCCCAGGCCTCGGCCCTGAGCCAGGGGGAGACCATCCGCTCCCATGTCCGCCGTTCTGTTGGGACGGCCAACCTGATCCTGATCCCTGCCCTGTCCCTGCTGGCGGTGCTGGGGTCCGGTCTGGGGGTCACCCTGTACCAGGAGCCTGGGGTGGGGGACCATCTGCCCCTGCTGGCCCTGGGGGTCCTGTTTTCCTGCTGGCAGACCCTCTTTTCCTTTGTCCTCAGCGGGGTCAACCGCCAGGGGGCCTCGGCGGCCATCGCCCTGGCCTGCGACCTGGTCCAGCTGGCCCTCACCTGCCTGACGGTGGCCCGGCTGGGCATGGCTGGGTACGCTGTGAGCTTCACCCTGGCCTCCCTCCTGGGAGCCCTCCTGGCCTGGCGGGCGGTGGCCCGGGAGACCGGCCTGAAGCTGCCGGTCTTTGACTGGTTTGCCGCCCCTACTCTGGCGGCCTGCCTGGGGACGGCCTGCGGAGACCTGATGGAGACCATTCTCCTCCGGGCGGGGATGGCCGCCCTGCCGGCGTCTGTGGGAGCCATGGGGTTTGGACTTCTCCTCTACCTGGCGGGGTTGGAAGCGATGGGCGTTGGGAGGAAAGTGGCTGTTTCACAGCCACGATGAAGTTGGGCCGCTGGCCCAATGAAGCACGCCTTCGGCGTATGAAGTTCAGCCTTTGGCTGAATGAAGGCAGGTTCTTCTCTTGCACCCTCCCTTTTTTTCCGCTACAATATCCCCAAGGAAAGGAGGGGACCCCATGGAACGGGAAGACTATATGCGAGAAGCTTTGGCCCTGGCCCGAGAGGCTTTTGAGGCCGGGGAGGTCCCCGTGGGCTGTGTCATTGTGAAGAACGGCCAGATCATCGGCCGGGGCCGGAACCGCCGGGAGGAGAAGCAGTCCGCCCTCTCCCACGCCGAGCTGGAGGCCATCGAGGACGCCTGCCGGACCACCGGCGGCTGGCGGCTCCAGGGGTGCCAGCTCTATGTGACCCTGGAACCCTGCCCCATGTGCGCCGGGGGGATCATCTCCGCCCGGATCCCCGAGGTCTACTACGGGGCCAAGGACGAGGGGTTTGGGGCCGTGGGTTCCATCCTGAACCTCTTTGAGGAGAACTTCCGCCACCACCCCAAGGTCATCGGCCACATTCTAGAGGATGAGTGCAAGGCCCTTCTCCAGGACTTTTTCATCCAGGTCCGGGAGAAAGATCCGACAAACTTAAAGCTTTTGTAACATTTCTGGACTTTTTTCGTAACAAGTCTTTGGTATGATATCCTTGCAAGAGTCAAGAAAGCTTCTTTTCATTTTTTAACCTTCCTTATTGACAGACCTGGCGAGTGGTTTCCGCCAGGTCTGTCTTTTTTTGCTTCTGAAAAGTCAGTCCTTTTCATTGACAAAGTTCGCCCCTCCATCATACAATGTGGGGGAAATCACACCGATACGGGAGGGATGATATGAACAAACAACTCCAAGGGCATCTCATGGCTCTGGCCGCCGTGCTCATCTGGGGCATGACCTTTATCTCCTCCAAGGTCCTGGTGGGCCTGCTGGACTCCTACTGGTATATCGTCATCCGCTTCGGTCTGGCCTGGTTCTTCCTCTTCCTGTTCTCTCCCAAGCCATTGAAACTGCTGGACAAAAAGACCGAGGGGACGGTGGTCCTCTGCGGCATCGCCGGGGTCACGGCCTACTATATCTTCCAGAATGTGGCCCTCATCCACTCCACCGCTTCCAACACCGGGGTCATCACGGCCTCCTCCCCTCTGTTCACCGCCCTGATCCTCTGGGCCTTTGGGCGGCGGGTGAAGCTCACTCCCCTCTTTTTCCTGGGGTTCGTCCTGTGTATCGGGGGCGTCTTCGCCATCTCCTTCAACGGCGGGGGCACCGGCCTCCATCTGCTGGGGGATTCCTTCGCCCTGGCTGCCGCTGTAGCCTGGGGTGTGTACTGCGTTATCATCCTGGGGGCGGAGGGCTCCGGCCTTTCCGAAGCCCAGCTCACCCGGAAGGTCTTCTTCTGGGGCACCCTCATCACCGTCCCCTTCGCCCTGGTCCTGGGAGAACCTGTTCCTCTGACCACCTTCACCCAGGGGGGCCTGGTCTTCTGGGGGAACCTCTTCTTCGTGTCCTTCTTCTCCGCCGCCCTGTGCTACCTGTTCTGGGGCAAGGCCATCAACCTCATCGGGTCGGTGACCACCAGCGTGTACCTCTATCTTATCCCCGTGGTGTCGGTGATCGGTTCCGCCCTCATCCTCCACGAGTCGGTGAACTGGATCACCGCCGCCGCCATCGCCGCCATTCTCATCGGTCTGGTGTTCTCCCAGAAGGGAAATCAGCCTGCTTAACGTGACCCGGGCCCGTTTCTTCGGAAACGGGCCTTTCCTTTTCCTCTCTTGCAAAAATCACGGAAAAATCCCCCTGCAAAACAGACCTTTTGGGCGATTTTACGGAGGTTTGAAAGACCCGAAAAAAATGCTTGCAAAAAACCGGAAAAAACGCCGGTTTTCCTTGACATTTTTACCCTCTCCCGTTAAACTTAGCCTGATTAAATTTACACCCCTTTTATTCTTTTAATTTTTGAAAAGGAGACTACGAACGATGGATTTTCAGGCACTGTATAACAGCAAGCTGACCACCGCTGAAGAGGCTGTCAAGGTCGTCAAGTCCGGCGACTGGGTCGACTATACCTGGTGCACCAGCCACCCCGTGGCACTGGACAAGGCTCTGGCTGCCCGCCAGAACGAGCTGGAGGACGTTAAGGTCCGCGGCGGCGTTACCATGTGGATGCCCGAGATCTGCAAGGCAGACGACGCAGGCGAGCACTTTGCATGGCATTCCTGGCACTGCTCCGGCGTTGACCGCAAGATCATTGGCAAGGGCATGGGCTACTTCTCCCCCATGAGATACTCCGAGCTGCCCCGCTTCTATCGCGAGAACCTGGACCCCGTTGACGTTGTCATGCTGCAGGTTCCCCCCATGGACGAGCACGGCTACTTCTCCCTGTCCCTGGCTCCCTCTCACCTGGCTGACATGTGCGCTCGCGCAAAGTGCATCATCGTCGAAGTCAACGAGAATATGCCCTGGGTCTACGGCCTGTACGGCACCGAGCTGCACATCAACGACGTGACCATGGTCGTCGAAGGCGACAACCCCGACGTTGCTACCCTGGGCTCCACCGGCGACCCCACCGAGGTCGACCTGGCTGTTGCTAAGCTGGTCGTTAACGAGATCCCCAACGGCGCCTGCCTGCAGCTGGGCATCGGCGGCATGCCCAACACCATCGGCTCCCTGATCGCACAGTCCGACCTGAAGGACCTGGGCGTTCACACCGAGATGTATGTTGACGGCTTCGTGGACATGGCTCTGGCTGGCCAGATCACCGGTAAGAACAAGGCAGTCGATCCCGGCCGTCAGGTCTTCGCATTCGCTGCCGGTTCCAAGAAGACCTACGACTACATGACCCGCAACCCCGACGTCATGGGTGCTCCCGTTGACTACACCAACGACGTCCGCATCATCGCTCAGCTGGACAACTTCATGTCCATCAACAACTGCATCGACGTCGACCTGTTTGGCCAGGTCAACGCTGAGTCCGCAGGTATCCGCCACATCTCCGGCACCGGCGGCCAGCTGGACTTCGCAATGGGCGCTTACATGTCCAAGGGCGGCAAGTCCTTCATCTGCATGTCCTCCTCCATGACCGACAAGAACGGCAACCTGAAGAGCCGTATCGTCCCCACCCTGACCCCCGGCTCCATCGCCACCGACCCCCGTACCTGCGTCCACTACCTGGTCACCGAGTACGGCATCGTCAACCTGAAGGGCGCCAACGTCTGGGAGCGTGCAGCTAAGATCATCTCCATCGCTCACCCCGACCTGCGTGACGACCTGATCAAGGACGCAGAGAAGATGGGCATCTGGAGACGTTCCAACAAGCGCTAATTTCGGTTACTGCTTGACCCAACTTTGACTTTTTTGAAAGGACCTCGGACGATTTGTCCGGGGTCCTTTTCTATGCTGCGTAAGTCTGTATCGACAGGCTACAATCCCTCAGTCACCTTCGGTGACAGCTCCCTTTGCACAAGGGAGCCTTGTGGGAGTACAGCACGGAAAGCCTCCCTTGTGCAAAGGGAGGTGGCTCGCCGTTAGGCGAGACGGAGGGATTGTGAACCTGGCAGGGAGGCACATGCTAAGATATAAAAATCCCTAATAAATTGAGAATATAATTTAAACATTTCCCTCTCGGCAGGTTCCGACAAATTTCCGTCCCAGAAAATGGTAAACTATACCCATCCAATGAGCCTGTCCCACGCAAAACCTCTGGAAACATTTGCATGGCTCTTGCATTCGAATTCCGCGCCGATCCCTTTCTTTCTCTCTGAATGGATGTTTCACGTGAAACATCCATATTTTTTTGTCCGGGAAGTAAAATCTGTTGCAAAATTCATATTATATAGGTATAATCAAAGGTAACCTATTTTTGCGGAATCTGTAATGGGAAGAAGGGACCAACCATGGCAAAAACCATAGCCTTTGTCAATCAGAAGGGCGGCGTGGGCAAGACCACCAGCTGTGTCAGCCTGGGCTCCTGCCTGCAGTCGGCCAGCGCTCGTGTGCTGGTGTGCGACTTTGACCCCCAGGGCAACGCCACCTCCGGCTTCGGCGTAGACAAGGGAGCCGTGTTTCCCACCATCTACGACGTGCTCATCAGCGGCGCTCCGGTGGAGAAGGCCATTGTGAAGACCCCCTACGCCCATGTGCTGCCGGCCAACAAATCCCTGGCCGGAGCCTCTGTGGAAATGATCGGCATGCCCAACCGGGAGTACCTCCTGCGGGATGCCCTGGCCCAGGTGGCTGATGACTATGACTTCATCCTCATCGACTGCCCGCCCTCCCTGGAGCTTCTCACCCTGAACTGCCTGTGTGCCGCCGACTCTGTCCTGGTGCCCGTCCAGTGTGAGTACTATGCCCTGGAGGGTCTAAGCGACCTCATCTCCACCATCCGCATCGTCAAGGGCCGGCTGAACCCGGCCATTCAGATCGAGGGTCTGCTGCTGACCATGTACGACGGCCGCACCAACCTGTCCATGCAGGTGGCCGAAGAGGTCAAGCGCCATTTCCCCGGCAAGGTCTTTGCCACCGTCATCCCCCGGAACGTCCGCCTGTCCGAGGCCCCCAGCCACGGCAAGCCGGTGAACCACTACGACGGTTCCTCCCGTGGGTCGGTGGCCTATAAGCTCCTGGCCGAGGAATTCCTGAAGCAGAACCCGCTGACAGAAAGGAAGTAAACTATGGCCTTAGGAAGAGGGCTGGATGCACTCCTGGGGGACAGTTCCCTCCGCACCCAGGAAGGCGGCTCGGTGACCCTCCCCATTTCCCAGGTGGAGCCGGGCCTGAATCAGCCCAGAAAACATTTTGACGAGGAAGCTTTGGCCGAACTGGCCGAATCCATCCGTCAGCACGGGGTGCTCCAACCCCTGACGGTGCGGCGGCTGTCCTCGGGCTATTACCAAATCATTGCCGGTGAACGCCGCTGGCGGGCCGCCCGAATGGCCGGTCTGGCAGAAGTTCCCGCCATGATCATCGAGGCCGATGACCGAAAGGTCATGGAGATCGGCCTCATTGAAAACCTCCAGCGGGAGGACTTAAACCCCATGGAGGAGGCTGCCGGTTACCGGACCCTCATCCAGGAGTATGGCCTCACCCAGGAGGAGACCGCCCACAGGGTGAGCAAATCCCGCCCGGCCGTGGCCAACGCCATGCGTCTGCTGACCCTCCCCCAGGAGGTCCAGTGGCTCATCGAGCAGGGGAATCTCTCTGCCGGTCATGGACGAGCCCTCCTGGCTCTGCCCTCTGCTGAGGGGCAGATCGCCTTTGCTGAGGAGATCATGGGGAAAAAGTGGTCGGTCCGAGAGACCGAGGAGCGCATCCGCCGCCTGAACCAGGAGGCGGAGACCCCCGCCAAAGAGAAGCCCGCCCATCCCCACGCCATCTATTTTAAGGATGCGGAAAAGAAGCTCACCGACCGGCTCAGCCGCCGGGTGACCATCACCCAGGGTAAGAAAAAGGGCAAGATCGCCCTGGAGTACTACGACCAGGACGACCTGAACGCCCTGATGAAGGCCCTGGAGACCCTGAACCTGGAAAGGGGGTCGAAGAAGCGTTGAGTACCGAGGAATCCAAGTCTGTGGAGCCCCAGTCTTCTGAACAGCAGGAGACCCCCAAGCAGGGGAGCATCAACCGTCTGCCCCCCAAGTTTTCCAACAAGAAGTCGAAGCCCGTTACGGTCTATCTGGCCGTCCTGTTCGTGGTGGCCCTCCTGCTGCTGGTCATGTCCTTCTTCATGCAGCAGCGCAGCCATCAGGCCCTGGAGGATCTCACCTCCTCCATGGAGGAGAGCCAGTCCGCCGCCACCCTGCAGATGGACAACCAGCGGCTTCAGTACGAGCTGGAGCAGGCCCAGGACACCATCGCCCGGATGGAGGAGGACCAGGCGGCCCTGGAGAGCAAGACGGCCGACCTGGAAAAACAGGCTCAGGCCCTGGAGTGGCTCCGCCTCATTGAGGAAGCCGTCCGCACCTCCTACGGCCAGGCCAAGGAGCTGGTGGATCAGTTTGAGGAGAGCGGGCTGACCGACTATCTGCCTGCTCAGTCTGTGGTGGAGGGAGAAGACTCCCCCGCAGATGTTTATAAGGATATTTACGCCATGCTCAATTAAGGACTTTTGGAATGGGCCTAAAGCTTTGGCCTTTGTCCGGTCAGACAGAGAACGGGGGTATCAGGCTGCCTAACGGTTAGCTGCCCATTCCAAAAGTGGTGTTTGCGGCCGCTGCATCGCACGGGCTAAAGGCCCGCACGTTTGCAGGCCGAGAAGAATTTTTTGCCCGGCGCATGTCCGTGCAAAAAATGATTGAACTTTCTTTCTGCCTGACGGCAGAAATTCTACGAAGTTTTGTCAAATGTGTTTCACGTGAAACATTGACCCAAAAGAAAAGAATTCAAGGAGAGGAAAAACCATGCTGGACATCAAGAGAATCAAGGAAGATCCCGACAAAGTCAAGGCCGGTCTCCGTGCCAAGGAAGTGGACTGCGACGCAGAAGTGGACCGCATCCTGGAACTGGACAAGGAACGCCGTGAGATCATCTTCAACGTGGAGCAGATGAAGGCCGAGCAGAACAAGGTCTCCAAGGCCATCCCCCAGATGAAGAAGAACGGCGAGGACACCGCCCCCATCTTCAAGCGCATGGGCGAGCTCAAGAGCGAGATCGCCGCCAGCGACGAGAAGCTGCGCACCGTGGAGGCTGAGTACCGCACCCTGATGCTCTCCCTGCCCAACCTGCCCGACGAGGACCTGATCCCCGGCGGCAAGGAGAACAACGAGCCCCTGCGCTACTTCGGCGAGCCCCACAAGTTCGACTTCGAGCCCAAGCACCACGTGGACCTGTGCACCGACCTGGGCCTCATCGACTACCCCCGTGGTGTCAAGCTGGCAGGCTCCGGCTTCTGGATGTATTCCGGCCTGGGCTCCCGCCTGGAGTGGGCCCTGCTGAACTACTTCATCGACACCCACCTGGCTGACGGCTACGAGTTCGTCCTGCCCCCCCACATGCTGGAGTACCAGTGCGGCGAGACCGCCGGTCAGTTCCCCAAGTTCGCTGACGAGGTCTACAAGATCCAGAACCCCACCGACGACCGTGTGCACTACATGCTGCCCACCGCAGAGGCTGCCATCGCCAGCATGTACCGTGACGAGATCCTGAGCGAGGCCGATCTGCCCAAGAAGATCTTCGCCTACACCCCCTGCTTCCGCCGTGAGGCAGGCTCCGCCCGTGCCGAGGAAAGAGGCATGGTCCGCGGCCACCAGTTCAACAAGGTGGAGATGTTCCAGTTCACCCGTCCCGAGGACTCCGACGCAGCCTTCGACGAACTGGTCACCAAGGCAGAGAACCTGGTGAAGGGCCTGGGCTTCCACTTCCGCACCGTGAAGCTGGCCGCCGGTGACTGCTCCGCCTCCATGGCCCGGACCTACGACATCGAGATCCAGATCCCCTCCATGCAGGGCTACAAGGAAGTCTCCTCTGTCTCCAACGCCCGTGACTACCAGGCACGCCGGGGCAATATGCGCTTCCGCCGTGAGTCCACCGGCAAGCCTGAGTTCATGCACACCCTGAACGGCTCCGGCCTGGCCACCAGCCGTATCTTCCCCGCCATGGTCGAACAGAATCAGCTGAAGGACGGCAGCATTAAGGTGCCTGAGGTCCTGCAGAAGTACCTGGGCGGCCTGGAGGTCATTTCCAAGAAGTAAGAGATTAAGATGTTCCATGTAGGGGACGGTCAAAACCGTCCCAAACGTGGTTTGTCAAACAACGTGGGTAGGGCCGATGTGGTCATCGGCCCCTACCATGGGAAGTGCGAGGACCTACTCCTGTAGGGGCGGATGACCACATCCGCCCGGCTTTCGTTGAGGTTTCCACCACGTCAGGTGGAAGGCACTTCCTTTCCCTACATCTAAATACAGAAAGGAACAAACATCATGGCAAATCCCAAGGACAAAGCAAAGGGCTTTATTGACGAATTCAAAGCCTTCATCTCCAAGGGCAACGTGATCGACATGGCCGTCGGTGTCATCATTGCCACCGCCTTCGGCAAGATCACCACCTCCCTGGTCAACGACGTGGTCATGCCCGCCATTGGCTATTTCATCGGTGCATCCGACCTGTCCAAGCTGAACATCGTCCTCCAGCCCGAGGTTCTCAACGAGGCCGGTGAAGTGGTCACGCCCCTGGTGGCCATCGGCATCGGCACCTTCCTGTCCACCATCGTGGACTTCCTGCTGGTTGCCCTGGTGGTCTTCCTCTTCCTGAAGGTCCTGCTGGGTACCAAGAGCAAGATGGAAGCCCTGCGCAAGAAGGAGGAAGAGGAAGCTGCAGCTGCCGAGGAAGAAGCACCCGCAGAGCCCTCCGCTGAGGAAAAGCTCCTCACCGAGATCCGTGACCTGCTGAAGGATCAGAAGAATGGCTGATAAGAAGGAACCCCAGGTGAACTCCCCTCTCCTGGACGAGAACCGGGACCCTACCTATAAGCCCTACGACAAGAAGACCCGCATCAAGGCCTGGATCGGCATTGCCGCCATGATCGCCCTGACTCTGGGCTACTTCTACGTGTTCTATTCCGGACAGATCATCAACTGGTAAAGGAGGCGCCCCATGACGGAAGAACTGAAACGCAAACTGGCTGAGGGCCTGACCCGTCTGGGTCTCTCCCCCACCCAGGGACAGATCGACCAGCTGGCCCTCTACTGTGACCGGCTGCTGGAAAAGAACCAGGTCATGAACCTGACCGCCATCACCGACCCGGCCGACGTGGTGACCCTCCACTTCCTGGACAGCGCCGCCCTTCTCCCCTCCAAGGTCTTTGGGGGCAAGAAGGTCATCGACGTGGGCACCGGCGGGGGCTTCCCCGGCCTGGTGCTGAAGATCCTGGAGCCCTCCATCCAGCTGACCCTCCTGGACACCCTGGGCAAGCGCATGGACTGGCTGGAAGAGGTCTCCGGGGAGCTGGGGCTCACCGGCGTCACCTTTGTCAAGGGCCGTGCCGAGGAGTTCTCCCACAAGAAGGACTTCCGGGACAGCTACGACCTGGCGGTCTCCCGGGCCCTGGCCTCCATGCCCATGCTGGCCGAGCTTTGCCTGCCCTATGTGAAGGTGGGGGGCATGTTCATGGCCATGAAGAGCAATAAGACCGACGAGGAGATCGAGGCAGCCGAGAAGATCATCCACACCCTGGGGGGCGACAAGCCCTTCGTGATGGATTACAAGCTGCCCGACACCGAGGTCTTCCACCGCATCGTTACCGTTTATAAGGGCCGGCCCACCCCCAAGGGATACCCCCGCAAGTGGACCAAGATCAAAGAGGCGAAGATTTGACAGGTTTTCGTGGGTTTTGCACAAAAATAGTTGCACGATTCATGGAAATGTGCTAAACTGTATGAGATAGTTTTCGGGAGGAATGGCAGTGGGCACTGTAATCGTCATCACATCCGGAAAAGGCGGCACAGGGAAGACCTCCCTCACCGGCGGCATCGGGGCAGCTCTGGCCCGCCGGGGGAGCAAGGTCCTGTGCATCGACGGGGATATCGGTCTTCGGAACCTGGATATCACCCTGGGCATGACCGACGCCGCCCTGATGGATTTTACCGACGTGATGTCCGGCCGGTGTGAGCTGGACCGGGCGGTTGCCCCCCACCCCACCGTTTCCAATCTGTCCCTTCTCACCGCCCCCCTGACCCTGCCCGAGGAGTTCTCCGGGGAGGAAGGGTTCCGGGCCATGCTGGACCAGGCCAGAGAGGTGTATGACTACATCCTCATCGACTGTCCCGCCGGTCTGGGCCAGGGCTTCCGGCTGGCCGTCTGCGGCGCAGACCGGGCCGTGGTTGTGTCGGTGAGCGACCCCTCTTCCCTGCGGGATGCCCAGCGGGTGGTCACTCAGCTGGCCCATCTGGAGACCGTCCACCTGGTGGTCAACCGGGTGCGCCGGCCCCTGCTGAAAAAGATGGAGACCACCATCGACCACGCCATGGACACCGCCGGCCTCCCCCTGCTGGGGCTGGTGCCGGAGGATGCCAACGTCCAGCTGGCATCGGGCAGAGGGCAGCTTCTGGCAGACACCGGAAAGGGTGCCGCCCAGGCCTTTGGAAACATCGCCCGCCGGATTACCGGCGAGCAGGTGCCCCTCATGAAGATCCCCCGCTGGTAACTCGGAGGGACCATTCCTCAAATCAACCAAGCAGCCTTCCTTGCGGAGGTGCGCAGCGAAAGGATGAGCCTGTAATGAATATCGCATTGATGAGCCACGACCATAAGAAGGAACTGATGGTCCAGTTCTGTATCGCTTACTGCGGCATCCTGTCCAAGCATACGGTCTGCGCCACCAACACCACCGGCCGTCTCGTTGCGGAAGCCACCGGCTTGCCCGTCCGCCTCTTCCTGTCCCACGCCCACGGCGGCAGCCAGCAGATCGGCGCACGGATCGCCTACAACGAGATCGACATGGTGCTGTTCTTCTCTGATCCCCGGTCCAGCGACCTGGACCCTGACCTGAAGTACATCCAGCAGATGTGCGACCAGTACAACATCCCCTTCGCCACCAACGTGGCCACGGCTGAGATCCTCATCCACGGCCTGGAGCGGGGCGACCTGGATTGGAGAGAGATCGTCAATCCTTCTCTGAAGCCGGTCACGGTGTAAGAATCGATATGTAAAAATGCGTCCTCGTTCCGGGAATCAGGGACGAAGACGCATTTTTAAGGTTTGACCTCTCCCTTTGGGAGAAAGAAAAAGGCTCCCCTTGATAGGGGAGCTGGCAGCCGAAGGCTGACTGAGGGGTGCTATCCTTACAGGTAAATTGTCGTACCGATACGACAGCATACCCTTTGACCCCGCACCCCTCCGCCCCTTTGGGGCACCTCCCCTCACAGGGGAGGCATATACGAATCGATAGAAAGTGAGGTCCTTCCTATGGAACGGATGAAACCCCGGACCCTGTCCGGCTTTATGGAACTGCTCCCTGCCCCCCAGACCCAGTTTGAGCGGATGCTGGAGAGCCTGCGCCGTACCTACTCCCTGTACGGCTTTACCCCCCTGGATACCCCCGTCATCGAGTCCGCCGAGATCCTGCTGGCCAAGGGCGGCGGCGAGACCGAGAAGCAGATCTACCGCTTCACCAAGGGCGACAGCGACCTGGCCCTGCGCTTTGACCTGACCGTCCCCCTGGCCAAGTACGTGGCCCTCCACTATGCAGACCTGACCTTCCCCTTCCGCCGCTATCAGATCGGCAAGGTTTACCGTGGCGAGCGTGCCCAGAGAGGCCGCTTCCGTGAGTTCTACCAGTGCGACATCGACGTGATCGGCGACGGCAAGCTGGATATCTCCAACGAGGCCGAGATCCCCTCCATCATCTACCACGCCTTCACCTCCATGGGTCTGCAGCGGTTCAAGATCCGGGTGAACAACCGCAAGATCCTCACCGGTTTCTATGACATGCAGGGCCTGGGCGAGCAGTCCGGCGACATCATGCGCACCGTGGACAAGCTGGACAAGATCGGCGCCGAGAAGGTCAAGACCCTGCTGATCGACTCCGGCGTGTCCGAAGAGGCCGCCGCTGAGATCCTGAAGTTCATTGCCATCGTGGGCTCTAACCAGGAGGTCCTGACCGCCCTGGAGGGCTACCGGGGCCGCAACGAGACCTTCGACCAGGGCCTGGACGAGCTGACCACCGTGGTGAAGTACCTCTCCGCCTTCGGCGTGCCCGAGGACCACTTCGCCGTGGACCTGACCATCGCCCGGGGTCTGGACTACTACACCGGCACCGTCTACGAGACCGTCATGCTGGACCACCCCGAGATCGGTTCCATCTGCTCCGGCGGCCGCTACGACAACCTGGCCGAGTACTACACCGACAAGAAGCTCCCCGGCGTGGGCATCTCCATTGGCCTGACCCGTCTGTTCTACGTCCTGGGCGAGCAGGGCTACCTGAACGACGACCTGGTCACCGCCCCCGCTGACGTGCTCATCCTCCCCATGACCGAGGATCTGGGCCCCGCCATTGCCTTTGCCACCCAGCTGCGCAGCGCAGACATCCGTGCTCAGGTCTACGGCGAGCAGAAGAAGTTCAAGCAGAAGATGAGCTACGCCGACAAGCTGAAGGTCCCCTATGTGGTCTTCCTGGGTGAGGACGAGATCAGCAAGGGCGTGGTGAAGGTCAAGGACATGGTCACCGGCGACCAGACCGAGATGACTCCCGACCAGGCCATTTCCGCCATCGGCGGCAAGCTGGCTGAGATGAACGGCCTGACCCCCATCAAGGAGAAGGCAGAATGAAGAACGCAAGATATCTGGTGATCCTCCTCTTCCTGGCCGGCTTCGGTATGATCCTGCTGTTCATGCCCAAGGATTTCTCCAAGGCCATGGGCGACGGGTTCGATATCTCCCAGGTGGAGCAGATCCAGGTCACCCTGGTCCCCGTGGAGGGAGATGAGACCCTTACCGTGACCCTGGAACAGGGCGAGGAAGAATATGTGGACCTGATCACCCTCCTGCAGGAGCCCACCTACTCCCGTACCTCCAGCAAGAGCGACGAGATCTCCCTGGACTATTGGGTGAACATCCTCTTTTCCGACGGTGAGATCTGGCCCTGGAGTTATGACTTCCAGGCTGACAAGCTGGTGTCTGCCGGTTCTGGTTCGATGAAGACCTATCAGATCTCCGGCGGTGAGGCCACCCAGCAGGCCATTCTGGACTACCTGCTGACCCTGGCGGAGTCCGCCTAAGGAGGGCCTATGACCACAAAACGTAAAATCGCCGTGGTGGAGCTGCTGCTCTTCATCGGCATCCTGGCCTGGGTCTTCTGGCCCCGTTCCTTTGAGCGGGCCATGGACTACGACTTCAGCTGGGACCAGGTCACCCAGGTGACCGCCACCATGGAGGCCGGCAGCGAGACAGCAGAGGTCACCCTCACCCCCGGTGAGGCGGAGTTCGAGGAATTCCAGGCCATCCTGGATGAGCAGAAGTTCCTCATCGCCGGCATCGGCGAGACCGATACCGTGCGAGAGAACAAGCTGGGCTGTATCACCACCCTCTTCTTTGAGACCGAGGCGGCCGATCACACCATCGTGTTCTCCGGCGACCAGATGATGGACTTCGCCTGCACCGCCGCCGAAAAGGGCCGAACCCTCCAGAGCGTGGAGGGTCTCCCCTTCCAGGAACGCCTGCTGGCCTTCCTGTGGAATGTGGAGCTGTCGGAGGAACCCGCTGCGTAAAGGAGGTCCCTATGAATCCCCGAACCAAACGTACCCTAACTGTCACCGTTGTGGCGGTCCTTCTGGCCGTCCTGGTCTGGTTCCTGTATCCCAGGAGCTTTCAGCAGGCTATGGGCCGGACCTTTGACCCGGAGAACATCTGCAGCGTCCAGGCCATCCTCCATGAAAAGGGAGGTCCTATGACAGAGATCACCCTTTCCCCGGAGGACCCGGCCTATGAGGAACTGGTGTCCCTGCTGGAGTCCAAAAAGTATGTCCGTACCCCCGGCAGAGAATGGCGGGAGATCACCCTGGACTACTCGGTGACCCTGGCCTTTGGCTGGGAGGGCGGCGACAGCTGCCTGGACTTCACCGGCGAGGATGCCATGCGCTTCTACGGCAGCCATGAGCGTGAGCGGTGGTATCGTGTGTCCGGCGGACAGGCCTTTCAGCAGGACGTGCTGGACCTCCTTCTGGCCCAGCCGTACACCTCATCGTAATTCCTGACGTTGTGCTATCTGCCACGTTTGCGGGCGGATGTGGTCATCCGCCCCTACAGCCGTAGGTTTTCGTACTCCCCATTGTAGGGGACGATGACTACATCGTCCCGCCCACTTGGGAAATCAAGAAACCCCGCGAAAAAATCCCCCAACGGTCTTGACCGTTCCCCCAACCTGACGTATCATTATTCTCAGACATAAACAGGCCCACGGGCCGATAGGAATGGAGCTAACAACCATGGATAATTTACAGAACTTTGTCCGCACCGACTACTGCGGCAACTTCCGCATTGCCAACGTGGGCCAGGAGATCTCTGTCTGCGGCTGGGTCCAGCGCCAGCGCAACCTGGGCGGCCTGATCTTCGTGGACCTGCGTGACCGCACCGGCCTCATCCAGCTGTCCTTCGACGACTCCACTGCAAAGGATGTCTTCGAAAAGGCCGCTTCCCTCCGCAGCGAGTTCGTCATCGCCGCCACCGGCGTGGTCCGTGAGCGTGAGTCCAAGAACCCCGAGATGCCCACCGGCGACATCGAGGTGAAGGTCTCCGACCTGCGCCTGCTGGCCAAGGCCGAGACTCCCCCCTTCGAGATCGTGGAGAACTCCGATGTTAAGGACGCTGTCCGCCTGAAGTATCGCTACCTGGACCTGCGCCGCCCCGACATGCAGCGCACCATCGCCCTGCGCCACAAGATCGTCAAGATCTGCCGTGACTACTTCGACGACAACGGCTTCCTGGAGATCGAGACCCCCATCCTCACCAAGTCCACCCCCGAGGGCGCCCGTGACTACCTGGTCCCCTCCCGTGTCCACCCCGGCAAGTTCTACGCTCTGCCCCAGTCCCCCCAGCAGTACAAGCAGCTGCTGATGCTGTCCGGCTTCGACCGCTACTTCCAGATCGCCCGCTGCTTCCGTGACGAGGACCTGCGTGCCGACCGTCAGCCTGAGTTTACCCAGATCGACCTGGAGATGTCCTTCCTGAACGAGGAGCAGATCCAGACCATCCAGGAGGGCTTCATGAAGCGTGTCTTCAAGGAGATCCTGGACGTGGATATCCAGACCCCCTTCCTGCGCATGCCCTACCGTGAGGCCATGGACCGCTTCGGCTCCGACAAGCCCGACCTGCGCTTCGGCTTCGAGATCAAGGACATTTCCGACATCGTCAAGGACTGCGGCTTCGGCGTCTTCTCCGGCCCCGTGGCAGAGGGCGGCTCCGTGCGCCTGATCAACGTGGACGGCTATGCCAAGGACTTCCCCCGCAAGAAGATCGACAAGCTGGTGGACTTCGTGAAGACCTACAAGGCCAAGGGCCTGGCATGGGCAAGAATGGTGGACGGCAAGGTCACCTCCTCCTACCAGAAGTTCCTCACCGACGAGGAGAACGCAGCCATCCTGGAGCGGGCAAACGCCAAGGACGGCGACCTGATCCTCATCGTGGGCGACGCCAAGAACGACGTGGTCTTCGCCTCCCTGGGCGCTCTGCGTATCGAGTGCGCCAAGCAGCTGGGCATCCTGGATCCCATGGACTTCAAGTTCCTGTGGGTCACCGAGTTCCCCATGTTCGAGTACTCCGAGGAAGAGGGCCGCTACCAGGCCATGCATCACCCCTTCACCGCTCCCATGATCGAGGACGAGGACAAGATGCTCACCGACAAGGCCAACTGCCGTGCCCGTGCCTATGACATCGTTCTCAACGGCACCGAGCTGGGCGGCGGCTCCATCCGTATCAACACCCCCGAGATGCAGGAGAAGGCCTTCCAGGCCCTGGGCATCTCCGATGAGGACATCCAGGAGCGCTTCGGCCACCTGGTCAACGCCTTCAAGTTCGGTGCACCTCCCCACGGCGGCCTGGCCTACGGCCTGGACCGTCTGGTCATGCTGATGACCGGTGCCACCTCCATCCGTGACGTCATCGCCTTCCCCAAGGTCCAGAACGCATCCGACCTGATGATGAACTGCCCTGATGTCGTCGAGCAGAAGCAGCTGGATGATCTGGCTATTGCTGTGACTAGAGTCGAGGAGACCCCCGCTGAGGAAGAAACCGAAGCATAATCTCGCATA
>JAFSFC010000039.1 GCA_017435425.1 Ruminiclostridium sp.
AACTTTTGTAACTTCAAAGAAAAAATCCTTGTTTTTTTGTGAAAATAACCAGGACGTGCCGGCGGGACCCGCCTGCACGTCCTGGTTATGATGATCCCGCCGCATCCAGCATATTCTCAATAAAAATCCCATACCCACTCGTTGGGTCATTCACCAAAACATGAGTCACCGCCCCGATGAGTTTCCCATCCTGGATTATCGGGGGACCGGACACGGGTGATTGTCATTATGGACAACACGTTATGAACGAAAGTCCTGTCCATTACTCCTCTTTTATCATGATAAGGGTAACGGTAAATAAAATGACCACAGAAATCCATATCGTTCTGATTCCAAACATACCCGATAGCATGCCGCCTGCTCCGGCACCAACGGCAAAAATCAGGATAATACCAAAAAGGCTAAGCGCCTTACGCATGGCCGCTTTATCACGGGAGCGAAAATACTGTGAAAGGTTCTCTGTTCCACTTCTTAAATTACCGATGCACATGGTACTGGCATAGCCGTATCCTTGTACCTTTCGAAAGGTTTGCACCTGCATCGCACAGGAAAAGGAAACCAGCATATTTGCCGCCATGTCAAAACGAGCCGGTAACAGACCAACGAGCGCCAATGCTGCCATTTCTATAAAAAGAATAATTTGCCGCCAATGCAGTGGTCTGTTTTCCTTGAACCTATTTTCGATTCGTTCGGCGACGAAAACACCAAGCGAAAAGGAAAGCAGCGGACTGAGGTAGTATAAGCTCTGGACCCAGTCGCCACACATAAAGTTTTGGCTCATCAATACAACGTTTCCTGTTTGGGCATTGGCGAATACCTTTCCTCGGACATTATATGTATACGCATCCTGCAGTCCACCTGAGAATGATAAAAGTGCGCTTAATGGAAAACTTTCAGATTTCTGCATGGAAATACGTCCCCTTCCTTATCAAAATTGCTTCGTTGATTATAGCACACTTCACAAAAAAAGACAGGGGCGATTTGCCCCTGTCATCACGTTATCCCGCCGCATCCAGCATATTCTCAATAAAAATCCCATAACCTCTTGTGGGATCGTTCACTAAAACATGGGTCACGGCTCCCACCAGCTTGCCGTCCTGTATAATAGGGCTGCCAGACATCCCCTGGACGATGCCGCCGGTCTTGTCCAGCAGCCGCTGGTCGGTGACCTTCAGCATCAGGTCCCGGGTGTCGGCGGCATTGTGACAGAGCTTGGTGATCTCCACCGCATACTCCTCCACCTGGGTCCCCTCTACGTTGGAGAGGATGGTGGCCTTCCCCTCATGGACCTCCTCCGGTTCCGCCACAGGAATGGGCGTGCCGGTGAAGGTGTCGTTCTCGGTCAAATACCCGAAGACCCCCTGCTGGGTGTTGGCGAAGAGCTTGCCCAGGTCCTCCCCGGTGGTGAAGGCTCCCCGCAGTTCCCCGGGACGGCCGTCTATGCCCTTTACGATCCCCACCACGCTGGCCGGGGTAATGGCCCCGGTCTGGAGTTTCATGAGGACTGAGGTATCCACGTCGTTGATGCCGTGGCCCAGGGTACCGAAGAGGCCGGTGGCCGGCTCCACGAAGGTGAGGGTCCCGATGCCCGCCATGGAGTCCCGGATCCAGGCCCCCAGCTTATAGGCCCCGTCGGCCGAGCACTGGGCCGCCCGGGTGGTGAGCTCCAGCTGCTCTTCGGACCGGAGGACGTTCAGTTCCATCTCCTGGCCGCTCAGGTCCTGGAGGATGGCCTGGACCTCCTCGATGGAGCTGACCTGGGCATCGTTGATGTGGGTGATCACGTCCCCCGTTTGGATGCCGCAGGCCTTGGCCGGGGAAGCCAGACCCTGTTCGGTGGTGATGTCGGTGAGCCCCACCACCAGGACTCCCTGGGAGAAGAGCTTGATCCCCACGGCCTGGCCCAGGGGGATCACCATTCTCGGTTGGGGTTCTGCCGCCGCCGCTCGGGGGACCAGGGAGAGGGCGGTCATCATCAGGGCTGCCAGCAGGAGAAGGCCCCGAAAGAGCCCCGCCAGGAGGGGCCGCGGTTCTTTGGTGTCCTGCAAAAAAACACCCCCTGTTTGTTTTTTGCGCCGAATGGGCGCATGGTTCAGTGTGGCTCTTTTTTGACGAAAAAGCCCCGGAAAGTTTCGTCTGGCCTTCCTTGGAAGATTTTGCCGGGCTGCTGCCGTTGACGAAACCCGGCGGCTTATGATAAAATATAGCATCTTGATTTGATTTTAAAAAAGGAAGGTACACTCCATTGACCATTCAGTATAAACCCAAGGGCGTGTGTTCCCAGCTCATGAACGTGAAGATCGAGGACGGCATCATCCAGGACATCCAGGTCCTGGGCGGCTGCAGCGGCAACCTCCAGGGCATTTCCAAGCTCCTGCCCGGTATGAAGGCCGAGGACGCCATCCAGCGGATGTCCGGCATCCGGTGCGGCTTCAAGGCCACCTCCTGCCCCGACCAGCTGTCCAAGGCCCTCCAGGCCGCTCTCAATGAAGAGGAAAAGCGGAAAACCGCAGAATAAGCCAAAATCCCGAGGCAAACGCCTCGGGATTTTTAATCTTCTTTTTTCAGTTTTTTGATGGTTCGTTTCACGGAGGCCTTCACCTGGTCGAAATCAGAGGGGCGATCAGGATCAGGCCGTCGGGCCAGAATGAGGTGACAGCAGGGACAGTAGTGAGCGGGAAGATAGCTTCCATGGATCATGAGCTCCTTGAGGTTGCTGGCATCCACGCTGAATGCGGGATATTCCATCATGGAACCATTCTTGTTTGGGGAGAAGAAAAGGCCTTTGCCTCTCAGAAATCCCTCGTTCATGTCTTCGCCGCAATCAGGACAGCGCATGGAGCCTCACCTGCCTTTCTGTCTCCAGTATGCCATAGAAAGGCAGGCTGTGCAAGGCTTATCTCTGTTTTGCCAGGTCCAGGGGGCCGTCCTTTCGTTTGTTCAGGTGGGGGAGGGTGGCCTCCAGCCCCTGGATGACGCACAGCTCCGGTTCGGGGGCCACCCTGGCGGGAATGTCCACAGCCTGGGAAATGGCCTCGGCCAGCCCGGGCAGGAGACTGCCCCCGCCGGTGAGGAGGATGCCATTTTCTTTGACATCCTGGGCCAGCTCCGGGGGTGTTTGTTCCAGCAGATCCCGGAGGGCGGCGAGGATCTCGTCCGTGACAGGCTGGAAGGCCCGGTTGACTTCTTCTGGGGTCAGTTTGATTTCTTGGGGCAGGCCGGTGGTGAGACAGCGGCCCTTGACGTCCGTGGGGAGCTGGTCCAGGGTGTGTTTCACGGCCTGGGCGGTCTGCCGTCCCAGCACCAGGCCGTGGTCCCGGTGGACGGCCTGGATGAGGGCCTCCTCCAGCTTGTCCCCGGCGGCGGGGATACACACCGAGGCCATCACACGGCCCAGGGCGATCACCGCCCCGTCGGTGACCCCGGCCCCCAGACTCACCACCAGCTGGCCTTCCGGCTGGTGGATATCCCGTCCGGCCCCCAGGGCGGCGGCCAGAGGGGCCTCCATAAGAAAGACCTTCCCGGCTCCGGCCTGGAGGGCGGCATCGATGAGAGCCCGCTCCTCCACCGGGGAGATCCCCGTAGGGATGGACAGAAGAAGCCGGGGTTTTCCAAGGCCTTTCCCCAGGGCCTTTTTCCAAAAGGTCTGGACCATGGCCTGGACCGCCCCGCTGTCGGTGACCACCCCGCCCTGGATGGGGCGGAGGGCGGCAAACCCGCCGGGGGTCCGGTCCAGCATCTCCCGGGCGGCCTGTCCCACGGCCAGGACCTGACCGGTCTGCCGGTCTGCGGCTGCCAGACTGGGCTCCCGGAGGACCACCCCTTGTCCGGTCACTGCCCCCTGGACCGTGGCAGTTCCCAAGTCCAGAGCCAAATCTCGATGCAATCCCATATCCCTCGTCCTTTCCTGTTCAAGTCAGGACAAGCATACAACAAAGAGAAAGAGCCTTTCCCTCGAATGGTGGGGAAAGGCTCCTGTTTTATCTGTCTTTCGGGGTGCGGCAGAAGGCAGCGGCTACCACCTGGTCGGCTCCGGCCTTGCGGAGGGTCTGGGCGGCCTCCTCCAGGGTGGCCCCGGTGGTGAGGATGTCGTCCATGACCAGCACCCGCTTGCCCCGGACCAGGGCGGGATCGGGCACAGCATAGACCCCGGCCACATTCTTGTGCCGCTTCCGGCCGTCGGCCAGAGAGGACTGGGCGGGGGTGTTTTTGGTTTTCACCAGCAGGGGGACGGCCTGGGTGCCCAAGGCCTTGGCGGTCTCCTCCGCCAGAAGCCTGGCCTGGTCGTAACCTCGTTTTTTTAAGGTTCCGTCGGACACGGGGACCCAGGTGATGCAGTCGTATGCCCCGGGGAGAAAGAAACGGATCTGCCGGGCCAGCACTGGACCGTAGGCCTTGGCGTGGTCCGGGTGGTTCTGGAACTTGAACCGGCTCATTTCCACCCGCAGGGGGTCCCGGTACCAGGCAGCGCAGACGCACCGGGAGAACTGGGTGCCGGGAACCAATGCCTGGGCGGGGGTCAGCCAGAAGTCGGCTGATTCGCACTTCCGGCAGGGGGCCAGGGTGGATTTATCCATCAGAGCCCCGCAGAACTTGCACCGGGGCGGGAAGAGGATGTCTAACACGGAATCCCAGATGGCCATGGTATCACCCCTTCGCCAGTCTGGCCCGCAGGCCGCTGTACCGCCGCTGCTGGCGGTCGTTGGCCGCCATTCGGGCCACCACCTGGTCGTCGCCCACCAGGATGAGGAGCTCCTTGGCCCGGGTCATGGCGGTGTACAGGACCCCTCGGGTGAGGAGCATGGGGGCGGCATCCACAGTGGAGAGGATGACCGCCCGGTACTCGCTGCCCTGGGACTTGTGGACGGTGATGGCGTAGGCGGGCTCCAGCTGGCTGACCATGTCGGGGGTGTACTCCGCCCGGTGGCCGTCGAAGTCCACGGTGAGGACCCCGCTGTGGGGGTCGATGGCCTCCACTTGGCCGATGTCTCCGTTGAAGATGCCCATGCCCACCCCGGTACCGTCGGTCTCCTCCCACATCACGTCGTAGTTGTTCTTCACCTGCATGACCCGGTCGCCCACCCGGTACAGGGCGGGGCCGTAGGCCTTTTCGGTCTTATTGGGGGCGGGGGGATTCACCGCCGCCTGGAGGGCCCGGTTCAGGGAGTTGGTCCCCGCCGTGCCCTTTCGGGTGGGGGAGAGGACCTGGATCTGGTCGGGGGAGATCCCCATGTTCTTGGGCAGACGGGTCCGGCAGAGTTCCACGATGGTCTCCACGGCGGACTCGGGGTTCAGCCGCCGCAGGAAGAAGAAGTCCCCAGCGGGGTCGTTCACCAGGACGGGGCAGTCCCCCTGGTCCACTGCCCGGGCGCCCCGGATGATGGCCGAGGCAGCGGCCTGCCGGAAAATTTCCGTCAGGCGCAGGGTGGGGAGCCGTTGGGACCGCAGCAGGTCGGACAGGAGGTTTCCCGGACCCACCGAGGGGAGCTGATGAGGGTCTCCCACCAGCACCAGGCGGCAGCCCCCGGGGAGGGCGGCCAGGAGGGCCTGCATGAGGACGATGTCCACCATGGAGGCCTCGTCCAGGATGACCGCGTCGGTGTCCAGGGGGTCCCGCTCATTGTGGGCGAAGGACAGCCCGCCGCTGGCGGAGTCGTACCGGGTCTCCAGCAGCCGGTGGATGGTGGAGGCCTCGGCTCCGCAGGTTTCGGATAAGCGCTTGGCCGCCCGGCCCGTGGGGGCGGTGAGGGCGGTGCGCAGATGTAAGTGGTCAAAGAGGGCCAGGATGCCCCGGAGGGAGGTGGTCTTGCCGGTGCCGGGGCCGCCGGTGAGGAGCATCACCTGCTGGCGGGCGGCGGTCTTCACGGCCTCCACCTGAAGGGGGGCATAGGTGATGCCCTGCTCCCGCTGGATCCGGTCAATGAGCCGGTCCAGGTCGTCGGGGGGACAGAGTTCCTCCCCCTCCATAGACAGGAGCTGGTTGGCCACATAGGTCTCGCAGTCGTAGAGCTTGCTCAGATAGCAGGCATCCTGACCGGCGATCTCCTCCCGGATGATCTTGTGCCGGTCCAGCAAGCCCTCCATGACGGGTTCCAGATCCTCTTCGGGGGCCCCCAGCAGCTTGGCGGCAGCGGGAAGAAGCTTGCCGTAGGGCAGGAAGACATGGCCGTTATCCAGGTTGTGGGACAGGGTGTAGAGAAGGCCGGCCTCCAGCCGCAGGGGGTCGCCGGCCTCGATGCCCACGGAGAGGGCCAGCTTGTCCGCCGTGGGGAAGGGGACGAAGAGGGGCTCGTCCACCAGCAGGTAGGGGTCGGCCTTGATGACCGTCAGGGCCATGTCCCCGTACCGGCGGTACAGGGGCATGCCGATCTGGAGGGGCAGGTCGTGGGCGGAGAGGAAGTCCAGCAGGCGGCGCATGGCCAGCTGCATGCACAGGGACTGGCGGATGGTCTCCGCCCGCTTGGGGGAGATGCCCTTGATCTTGGTGAGCTCCTGGGGGTTCTCCTCGATGACGGTGAGGACGTCCTCCCCGAAGGTGTCCACCAGGCGGCGGGCGGTGGCGATGCCCACCCCCTTGATGGCCCCGGAGGCCAGATATTCCAGCACGGCCTTTTCCCCCACGGGCATCCGCCGCTCCACCACCTCGGCCTGGAGCTGTTCCCCATATGTACTGTGGCGCTTCCACTGGCCGTGGACGGCCAGACCCTCCCCGGGACTGATGCCGGGCATGGTGCCCACCACCGTCACCTCGTCCCCATCGGGGGTGTCCAGGCGCAGGATGGTATAGCCGTTCTCCTCATTGCGGTAGATGACCGAGGAGACGGTTCCTTCCAGAAAGATCAGTTCAGAGGGTGCAGCAGTCATGGGCGTCCTTCCTTTGCAGGATGAGTGTGGCCTCCTCCGCCGGGCAGAAGAGGAGGGTGGGCTCTTTTCGGAGGAGGGCAGACAGGGTGTCCTGCCCCCCGGGGGTGAGTCCGGCGTCCACCACCAGAATGGTGAAGGCCGATAGCTTTTCCTCCTGGAGCCACAGCAGGTGGCGGAGGGTGTGCTCCAAACCGTCCCCGTTCCCAGTGGCCGGGACCACGGCGAAAACCGGGAGGGCCCCTTTCTGGCTGGGGTGGAGAAGACGGAAGAGGAGCTTGCGGTTGAGGGTGAGAAGCAGGGCGGCGCAGAGGACCGCCAGAATGATCTCCACAGCCAGGGTCATAGAAACACCTCCGGGGTATTCTATGATGGGGCACGGCGGGGTGTGCTTCGACGGTGGAGCGGGCCGATGTGGTCATCGGCCCCTACGAGCGGGGAACTATGCCTGTAGGGGCGGATGACCACATCCGCCCGGAAATGTGGCAGACAGCACAGCGTTTGTTATTTCAGCAGTTTTTTCAGATACCGTCCCGTATAGGAAGCCTCACACTGAGCGACTTCCTCGGGGGTTCCGGTACAGACGATGTGTCCGCCCCCGGCTCCCCCTTCGGGACCCAGGTCGATGACATGGTCGGCGGACTTGATCACATCCAGGTTGTGCTCGATGACCACCACAGTGTTGCCCCCTTCCACCAGTCGGTCCAGGACCTGGAGGAGATTCTGGACGTCATAGCTGTGAAGGCCCGTGGTGGGCTCGTCCAGGATGTAGATGGTCTTGCCGGTGGACCGGCGGGCCAGCTCGGTGGCCAGCTTGACCCGCTGGGCTTCGCCGCCGGAGAGGGTGGTGGAGGGCTGGCCAATCTTGATGTAGCCCAGGCCCACCGAGGCCAGGGTCTCCAGCTTCCGGTGGAGCTTGGGCAGGTTCTGGAAGAACTCCACGCCCTCGTCCACCGTCATGTCCAGGACCTCATGGATGTTCTTGCCCTTATACTTCACTTCCAGGGTCTCCCGGTTGTACCGCTTGCCCTTGCAGACCTCGCAGGGGACGTAGATATCCGGCAGGAAGTGCATTTCGATCTTCAATAAGCCGTCGCCGGAGCAGGACTCACACCGGCCGCCCTTGACGTTGAAGGAGAAGCGGCCGGGGCCGTAGCCCCGGGACTTGGCGTCGGGGGTGGAGGCAAAAAGTTCCCGGATGTCGTTGAACAGGCCGGTGTAGGTGGCGGGGTTGGACCGGGGGGTCCGGCCGATGGGGGACTGGTCAATGGCGATGACCTTGTCCAGGAATTCCTCTCCCTCCAGGGCGGCATGCTTACCGGACCGGACCTTCATCCGGTTCAGGTCGGCCCCTAGGCGTTTGAAGAGGATCTCGTTGACCAGGGAGGACTTGCCGGAACCGGACACGCCGGTGACGCAGGTGAAGGTTCCCAGAGGGAAGGTCACGTCGATGTCCGCCAGGTTGTTTTCTGCAGCTCCCCGGACCACCAGGCTGTGGCCGTTGCCGGGGCGGCGGGTCTTGGGGATGGGGATGGCCCGGGCGCCGGACAGGTACTGGCCGGTGATGGAGCTGGGCTGGGCCATCACGTCCTCCACGGTGCCGGCGGCGATGACCTGTCCGCCGTGGACGCCGGCCTTGGGGCCGATATCAATGAGGTAGTCGGCGGCCCGCATGGTGTCCTCGTCGTGCTCCACCACAATGAGGGTGTTGCCCAGGTCCCGCAGGCGCTTCAGGGTGTCCAGGAGCATGTCGTTGTCCCGCTGGTGGAGGCCAATGGAGGGTTCGTCCAGGATGTACAGCACCCCCATGAGGGAGGAGCCGATCTGGGTGGCCAGACGGATGCGCTGGCTCTCGCCGCCGGAGAGGGTACCGGCCTGGCGGTTCAGGGTCAGGTAGGACAGGCCCACGCTCTGGAGGAAGCCCAGCCGGGACTTGACCTCTTTCAAAATCTGCCGGGCGATCTGGGCCTGGGTCTCGGTGAGGACCAGGTCGTCCACAAAGGACAGGGCGTCGGTGACCGGCTGATGACAGAATTCATCGATGTTCAGGCCGCCCACGGTGACCGCCAGGGCCTCCTTTTTCAGGCGGCGTCCCCCGCAGGTGGGGCAGGGGCACTCGCTCATGCATTCCTCCAGCTCCTTCCGGGAGGCATCCGACTGGGTCTCCATGAAGCGGCGCTCCACGTTGTTCAGGATGCCCTCGAAGGCCTGGCTGAAGGTCCCCTGGCCGTCGGCCCGGGCATAGGTGAGCTTGAGCTTCTCCCCACGGGTGCCGTGGAGGATCACATCCTTGGCCTCCTTGGGCAGATCCTGGAAGGGGGTGGTGAGCTTGAAGCCGTACTTCTTGGCCAGGGCGTCGAAGTACATCCGGGAGATGGAGTCGGACTTCACGTTCTGCCAGCCGGAGACGGCAATGGCACCCTCCAGAATGGACAGGGAGGGGTTGGGGATCACCAGCTGGGGGTCGGCCTTCATCTGGCTGCCCAGGCCGGTGCAGGTGGGGCAGGCGCCGAAGGGGGAGTTGAAGGAGAACATCCGAGGGGCCAGCTCCTCGATGGAGATGCCGCAGTCCTCACAGGCGTAGTTCTGGGAGAAGGACAGGTCCTGCTCCTCCCGGACCAGGTTCACCAGGATGAGGCCCCCGGTGAGGGAGACTGCCGTCTCCACCGAGTCGGTGAGGCGGCGGGTGATGTCCGGGCGGATGACCAGGCGGTCCACCACGATCTCGATGTTGTGTTTCTTGTTCTTCTCCAGGGTGATCTCCTCGGTGAGCTCATAGGGCAGGCCGTCCACCCGGCAGCGGACGTAGCCCGACTTCCGGGCGCTCTCCAGGACCTTGGCGTGCTCGCCCTTCTTGCCCCGGATAACCGGGGCCATCACCTGGATACGGGTCCCTTCCGGCAGAGCCATGATCTGGTCGATGATCTGGTCGATGGACTGCTGGCGGATCTCCTTGCCGCACTTGGGGCAGTGGGGGGTGCCGATTCGGGCCCAGAGGAGACGGAGGTAGTCGTAGATCTCCGTGACGGTACCCACGGTGGAACGGGGGTTCTTGCTGGTGGTCTTCTGGTCGATGGAGATGGCCGGGGAGAGGCCGTCGATGTAGTCTACATCGGGCTTTTCCATCTGGCCCAAAAACATCCGGGCATAGGAGGACAGGGACTCCACATACCGCCGCTGGCCCTCGGCATAGATGGTGTCGAAGGCCAGGGAGGATTTGCCCGACCCGGACAGGCCCGTGATGACCACCAGCTTGTCCCGGGGGATGGAGATGTCGATATTTTTTAAGTTGTGGGCGCGTGCGCCTTTTACGTAGATATGAGAATGCATAGGGTCTCCTGACTTTTGGGATGGGGCTGAAGGAGCGGTGCGGATTTGTAGGGGCCGATGCCCACATCGGCCCGTTCATTTAGAGGGTCACTCCACCACCAGATCGGCCGTCTGTCCGCCCACCAGGGCCATCAGGTCATCGGGCCTGACCTCCACCTGGTGGCCCACCTTGCCGGCGGAGCACACCATGGTGTCCACCAGGATGACCTCCTCGGCGAAGTAGGTGGGGAAGGACTTGGCCATGCCCACCGGGGAGCAGCCCCCGTGGACATAGCCCGTCAGGGGCAGGAGCTTTTTCTGGGGGAGCATGGCGATGGACTTCACCCCGGCGGCCCGGGCGGCCTTTTTCAGGTCCAGGGTGGCGGCCACGGGGATGACAAAAACGAAGTGCTCCCCCTTGGGACCCTCGGCCACCAGGGTCTTAAAGACCTGGTCCGGGTCCTTGCCCAGAAGGCGTGCGGCGGTGACCCCGTCGGGGACCTCCCCCTTGGGCAGGTCCAGCGCATAGTGGGTGCAGGGGATGCCCGCCCCTTCCAGCAGGCGGATCACGTTGGTTTTTTCTTCTTTGGGTTTTGCCATGGGATCACCTCAGGATGTAGACGGAAATGAGGATACAGGCCAGACCCAGGATGACACCTATGGTCATGGGCTCGCCGAAGGCCAGGATGCCCAGGATGGAAGCCGCCACCGGTTCCACGCTGGCCAGGATGGAGGCCTTGCCGCCGTCCCCCAGGGCATTGAGGCCCTTGGTGTAGAACATGTAGGGCAGGACGGTGGAGAAGAACATCAGGCACAGGGACAGGAAGATGCCCCGGCCGGAGGAGGTCACCATGGCCAGCTCCTGGGCGTCAAAGAAGAAGAGGGAGCCCACACCGGCTGTGACGAAGGAGTAGAAGGTGACGGTGAGGGGCTGGTAGTGCTTCAGGGCGAAGTGGCCGAAGATGGTGTACAGGGAGTAGACGAAGGCGCTGCCCAGACCATAGAACAGGCCCTTGGGGGAGATGGACAGACCGCCGCTCCAGATGCCGCTGACAAAGGTGCAGCCCAGGAAGGCGATGATGAGGGCGGCCAGCTTCTGCTTGGTGATCTTGTCCTTAAAGAGGATGGCAGACAGGATGACCACGAAGGCGGGGGCGGTGTAGAGCAGAATGGCGGCCACCGCCAGGGAGTTGGTCTGCTGGCTCTGGAAGTAGAAGAGGGTCATGAGCATGACGCTTCCGACGCCCGTGCCCACAAAGTAAGGCAGGTGGCGGAGTTTTATCGGGAAAATGCTCCGGTCGACCACCAGGAAGATGAGGCCCATCAGGATACAGGCCCCCAGGTTGCGGATGATCATGACCGAGGTGGCCCCCAGACCCAGGTCGGCGATGCCCCGGTTGAAGAGACCCATGCAGCCCCAAAGGATGCCGGCGGTCATAATGGAGCCCATGGCCAGATAGTTGGTCTTCTTCGGGGCGTTGGAGTCTGTGGTGTGTTTGCGCATGAGATTACCTTCTTTGCGATAAAATGGTTCAGTCTTTGGTCTCCTTGCCGCGCAGTTCGATAATTTGCTCTTCCCCACAAAGCAGGCTTTGTGGGGGCCCCGATTTCACTTGATTTGGGGCAAGTGAATTGCCCCAAACCCAAGCTTTTGCAGAGCAAAAGGCTTGGACGCCGGACTCCCGGCGCAAAGACTTGCTTAGTTTTTTGTCTCCTTGCTGCGGAGTTCGATGATCTGATCTCGTAATATGGCAGCATATTCGAATTCCAGGCGGCGGCTGGCCTCCTTCATCTCCTTTTCCAGCTTGAGGATGAGGTCGGCCACTTCCTTCTTGGACAGGGCCTTCTGGCCCTTCTTCCCCTTGGCGTCGGGGGAGTGAGAAATCTCGATGAGGTCCCGGACGGCCTTGACAATGGTCTTGGGGGTGATGCCGTTGGCCTGGTTGTAGGCGTCCTGGATCTCCCGTCGGCGCTGGGTCTCGTCCATGGCAGCCCGCATGGAGGGGGTGATGGTGTCGGCGTAGAGGATGACCAGGCCTTCTGCGTTTCGGGCAGCACGGCCGATGGTCTGGATGAGGGAGGTCTCAGAGCGGAGGAAGCCCTCCTTGTCGGCGTCCAGGATGGCCACCAGAGAGACCTCCGGCAGGTCCAGGCCCTCACGGAGGAGGTTGATGCCCACCAGCACGTCGAAGGTCCCCAAACGGAGATCCCGGATGATCTCGGTGCGCTCCAGGGTGTCGATGTCCGAGTGCATGTACCGGACCCGGATGCCGGCCCCCAGGAGGTAGTCGGTGAGGTCCTCGGCCATCCGCTTGGTGAGGGTGGTCACCAGGACACGCTCCTGCTTGGCGGTGCGCAGGTTGATCTCCCCGATGAGGTCGTCGATCTGGCCCTCTACCGGGCGGACCTGGACGATGGGGTCCAGGAGGCCCGTGGGGCGGATGACCTGCTCGGCGATCTGACCCGAGCGGGTCCGCTCGTACTCGCCGGGGGTGGCAGAGACGTAAATGACCTGGTTGAGCCGCTGGGTGAACTCGTCGAAGGTCAGAGGGCGGTTGTCAAAGGCGCAGGGGAGGCGGAAGCCGTAGTCCACCAGGGTGGTCTTGCGGGAGCGGTCCCCGGCGTACATGGCCCGGACCTGGGGAAGGGTCACGTGGCTCTCGTCGATGATGAGGAGAAAGTCCTTGGGGAAGTAGTCCAGCAGGGTCATGGGAGGGGACCCGGCAGGGCGGCCTGCGATGACCCGGCTGTAGTTTTCAATGCCCGAGCAATAGCCCAGCTCCTGCATCATTTCGATGTCAAAGAGGGTCCGCTGGGAGATGCGCTGGGCCTCCAGAAGCTGCTCGTTGGCCTGGAAGAAGGCCACCCGCTCCTCCATCTCCCGGTAGATCTCCTGGATGGCGGCGGCCATCTTTTCCTTGGAGGCCACATAGTGGGAGGCGGGGTAGATGGCCACGTGGTCCACCACCCGGGTGGGGGTGCCGGTGACCACGTTGATCTCGCTGATCCGGTCGATCTCGTCCCCGAAGAACTCCACCCGGATGGCGTGGTCCTTGGCGTAGACCGGGAAGATCTCCACGGTGTCCCCCCGGACCCGGAAGCGGTTGCGGTCGAAGGCCACGTCGTTGCGCTCGTAGCGGATCTCGGTGAGCTTGTTCAGGAGTTCGTCGATGGGCTTTTCCATGCCGGTGCGCAGGGAGATGACCATGTTGGCGTAGTCGATGGGGTCACCCAGGCCGTAGATGCAGGAGACCGAGGCCACCACGATCACGTCCCGCCGCTCAAAGAGGGCGGAGGTGGCCGAGTGGCGGAGCCGCTCAATTTCGTCGTTGATGGCGCTGTCCTTCTCGATGAAGGTGTCGGTGTGGGGGATGTAGGCCTCGGGCTGGTAGTAGTCGTAATAGGATACAAAGTACTCCACGGCGTTGTTGGGGAAGAACTCCTTGAACTCCGAGCAGAGCTGGGCAGCCAGGGTCTTGTTGTGGGCCAGGACCAGGGTGGGCCGCTGGACCCGCTCGATGACCTTGGCCATGGTGAAGGTCTTGCCGGAACCGGTGACGCCCAGGAGGGTTTGCTCGTCAATGCCCAGTTCAATGCCACGGGCCAGGGCGTCGATGGCTTCGGGCTGGTCACCGGAGGGGAGGTAGTCGCTGATGACTTCAAAGTTCGGCATAGGGGATCTCCTTGTCAGACGTTGGACAGGATGTTTCGAAGATTGGGCTTCTTGACAGGGAAGTCCAGGATAAACAGGAAGGCCACTGCCAGCATGAGGGGGTGGAGGAGGGCCACGAAAAGGTGTTCCGGCAGCACATGCTGCAGCAGGCAGAAGAGGGGCAGGATGATGGAGATGGCGGTCACCGGCAGGCCGTGGTAATACTTGTTGGCCCCGCCCTCGGTCTGCTGGCGCTGGGCCTCCAGCACGTTGAAGTAGGCCAGGCGGATGACAGCGCACAGGCAGTAGAAGAAGAGGATCAGGCGGCCGGCCAGACCGTCCACGCCCACAAAGAAGCAGAACACAGCAGGGGCCATGCCGAAGCTGATCAGGTCGCACAGGGAGTCGATCTGGATGCCGAAGGCCTTGCCCTCTTCGGTGCGGTCCTTCTTGCTCCGGGCCACGGCGCCGTCGAAGGCATCGCACAGGCCGGAGAGCATCAGGAAGAGGATGGCATAGAAAAAGTACCCCTGAGAGGCGTAGAACATACTGCTCACGGCGGCCAGGAGGCTGACGTAGGTCAGGATGACCGTGTAATCGTAAAAACCAATGAAACGTGACATGCGTTACTCCTTTTTTGTTTCGGGGGGTGATTTGGACAGGCGAGCCCGGATGCGGGCGTTGTGGGCGTGGAAATCTCCCAGATAGAAGGAGAGGGCAAAGCCCAGAACCATGAGGATAACGGACAGGAGGGAGGCCGGATCGGGTCCCAGCACACAGCTCTCATTGAGCATGTTGGGGATCATGGACAGAAACAGGCCGAAGACCACGGAAAAGGTGGCTGTGTAGAACCGGCGGAAGAGGGCGGTCATGAGGGCCGAGATGGCGATGCCTCCGGCGGCCACCCCGATGACCATGGGGGCCAGAATGGAGATGTCAAAATTTGCCAACGAATGGACGTAACATTCATAATACCCCAGGGTGGACAGGACCACAGCCGGGTCCAGACCGGGGACGATGGCAGTGGCCACCACCGCCACCCCCAGGAAGATGCACTGGGGCAGGTTGGGGTCGGTGACCAGAGGGAAGAGGGTGGGGTGGGCGTTGAACATCCATATCCCCAGCAGAATGGTGCCCAGGATGACCAGCCAGTACCCCCGGGAGAAGCCCTCCTTTTTGACCTCCCGGTAGAAGAGGGGGATGGTGCCCAAGATGAGCCCCAGGAAGCAGAAGCGTGTGGGCATTTCGTACTGGGTCAGGCAGAAGTCGATGACCTTGCTGAAAAGAAGGACGCCGGTGACCATGCCCAGGACGATGGGCAGCAGGAAGCGGATGTTTTGTTTGAACCGGGTCAGGAGGGTGCCCAGAGCTTCCAGGGTCTGGTGGTACAGACCCAGCAGGATGAGCAGGACACTGCCGCTCAGCCCCGGTGACACGCCGCCGATGCCGGCTACGATGCCTTTGAGAAAGTTTACCATGGAGATTGCCTCGGTTTAATAGAATGCCAGGAAGTAACCGCTGTCCCGAAGGGAGACCATGTCGTCATCGGCCAGGATCACGTGGTCGTAGAGGGTGATATCCAGCTTGCGCAGGACCTCGTGGACATAGCGGGTGGTGGAGATATCTTCGTCAGAGGGGGAGGCCAGGCCGCTGGGGTGGTTGTGGGCCAGGACCACAGCGGTGGCGTTGAGGGCCAGGGCGGCAGCGGCGATCTGCCGAACCCCGATGTCGGTCCCCAGAGGGGTGCCCTCACTGAGCTTGCGCACACCCAGTAGCTTGAGCTTGCTGTCGAAGCAGGCCAGGAAGGACATTTCGTTCCTGGCCCCAAAGAAGCAGGGGGAAAAGATCTCATAGAGGTCCCGGGCGGACCGGACAATGGTGTCCGGGTCGGTTCGGGAGGCCAGGTACTTGGCGGCCAGGGCGGGGACCAGTTTCAGGAGAACGGCGGTGTTTTCCCCCACCCCGGGGACGGTGAGCAGCTGCTCCGGCTCTGCATCCAGCACCCCGGCCAGGGTGCCGAAGGTGTCCAGCAGGGCGTGGGCGGTGGGGTTCACATCACCCTGGAGGCGGGAGTAGAACAGCAAAAGTTCCAGGGCCCGGACTTCGGAAAAGGCAGACAGGCCGCCCTGTAAAAATTCCTGTTTCATGCGGCCCCGATGACCGTCATGGGTTCCCATAACCATTCTCCTTTCACAGATATCTTATCCTATCATCATACCGCTTTTTTTGTCCTTCCACAAGTACAAGTTAAGGGACAAAGGGACAAAATCGGGAGAAAGCCGCTGACAAATTTTGAAATCTGTGGTACAATACCTCCAATGACTTTTGATACGTCCGGGAAACCGTGAACCATAGGAGGAACCACCGCTATGCGCATGAGAAGAAAGAAGAATTTAGGCCCCCGCATGGAAAGCTGCGCCGCCTGGCAGATCAAAGACCCCAAGGCCCTCCGGGGCAACTGGCGGTCCCTGATGCCCGAGGCCAGGGAGCTCCGCCTGGAGCTGGGCTGCGGCAAGGGCCGCTTCACCTGCCAGACTGCCGCCAAGAATCCCGACATCCTTTTCGTGGCCGTGGAGCGGGTCCCCGATGCTATGGTCATGGCTATGGAGAAGGCAAAGGATATGGGCCTGACCAACGTGTTCTACATCGATGCCGACGCTGCCCTCCTGCCCGAGTTCTTTGCCCCTGAGGAAGTGGACCTGATCTACGTGAACTTCTGCGATCCCTGGCCCCCCAAGCGCCACGCCAAGCGCCGCCTGACCCACCGGAACTTCTTAAAGCTCTACCGGGAGGTCCTGAAGGAGAAGGGCCAGATCCACTTCAAGACCGACAATTCTCCCCTCTTCGAGTTCTCCGTTCTGGAGTTCCCCGCCGCCGGCTACGACCTGGAGGAGGTCACCCGTGACCTCCACGCCAACGGCATCTGCGGCATCATGACCGACTATGAGGAGAAGTTCCACAACCTGGGCACCAAGATCAACCGGTGCGTGGGCATCAAGGGGGAGCTGCCTCCCGAGCCCGAACAGCCCGAGGAAGAGGAGACCCCCGCAGAGGAAACCGAAGCCTGAGCATAAAAAATCGGCACTTCGATTTGAAGTGCCGATTTTTGTTTCTCAATGTCTCTGGAACAGGGTATGGATGGAGCTTTGGAGCAGGTCGGCCAGGGTTCGGAAAAGATCCCAGACCTGGGCGGGCAGGCTGCGGGGCTCGGGGGTGTCTCCATCGGGGGCGGCGGTGTCCGGGTCGGGCTCCTCCTCCTGCCGACAGGTGCTCTCCCCGGGGGGATCGAAGTCGTCTTCGTCGTTGTCCTCTTCCTCGTCCTCATCCTCGGCCATGGCTTCTTCTAGCCGATCCTCGTACCAATTGGAGCCGGGGCGGTGCCAGAAGAGGAAGGGGTGGAACCGGAGTTCGGGGGCATCTTCCGTGGCTTTTTTGGCATAGAACTGGTCAAACCGGATCCGGTCTATGATGTTCAGGGCGATAAGGGCCAGAGCGATCCACCAGAGGTTGGCCAGAAGGGTGAAGAGGATTCCTGACAGGAGGGAACCCAGGGTGATGGACTGGATCTTGGTTGCCGAGGGAAGGAAACCGGTGGTGCCCTTCTCCAGGGGCGGGATGTTCTCCTCATACCAGTCGTCCAGGGCTTCGAAGAGGGCCCGGATGGCCTGGTCGGTGTTCTCCTCCTCCCAGAAGGCGTTGTTCAGATGCTTCCGGAAGAGGTTGGGCAGGTCTGCGCTGCCCTCTACGTAGGTCACCAGGTCAGCACCATAGGTGACGTACCAGCTTTCCGAGCTGGAGTCCAGGAAGAGGAGCATGTCCCGTCGGTCCAGACCGATGTCCAGGGCGGTCTCCTCGGCATAGCTCTGGATATCCCGGCCGTTCAGATAGGAGACCGTCTTGACGGCCACCAGACTGCCGTAGGTGTTGTCCAGGGTCAGGTTTTCCCGGGCTATGGCATCGATGGCGTCGGCGGAGAAGAGCCGGGCGCCGTCGGAGATCCACCCCAGGTAGTAGTTCAGATTGCTTTCGCCGGAGCTGCGGTCAGGCTGATAGTGGGTGCCGGACAGGGGGTCCTGGTCGTTGACCCGGGTGTACCCCCACACGCAGCACAGGGCCACCACCAGGATGGCGATGCACACAGCGACGGATGTTTTCTTCAAAAAGTTCATAGAAACCTCCATGGGCCCTGGGGCCCGGGGTCAGAGTCAGGGTTCGACGTCAGGGGCGGGGGTGTCCTCCACCGGTTCAGCTTCGGGCAGGTCCTCCTGGGTGGGCGGGGTATCTTCCGCCTCATCTGCAGGGGGCTCTTCCGGGGGATCCTCAGCGGGAGCCTCCTCAACGGATTCTTCGGTGGGAGCTTCCTCCGGTTCCGGCTCGGTCAGTTCGTATTCCACGGTGGGCCAGATGCCCTTGGCCACTACAAAGGCCAGAGCCGACAGGAGGATGACCGACACATAGTCAGACACCCGGTACAGGGGATGCACCAGGGTAAAGATCACCCAGACCAGGGCAATGGCGTAAATGGGGGCGACAGAGCGCTTTTTGAATTTCGCCATAGGGCACGCAGTCCTTTCCAAAATCATGCAAAGATACACAATACTTATACAGTATATCATTTTACCGTTGGAAACATGCCCTGTCAAGGTCTGCTTGCCATTGACAGGGAGGAAAAAGACAGATAAAATAGGAATACCACCGAGTTTTGTCCCCTTTTGGGCGGGGCTGCCCTGTTTCAGGCAGACCCCGGCCAAAAGTCTATCTCCATGCGGCGGGCCCACCGGGCCGTCGCCGAGGGGGCCGATCCGGGGAGAGGGGAGACCCTCAGCGGTCCCGGGGCTCCTGGGCGGGGAAGTGCCCCCGCCGCCGCTTGGAGTATCCTATGTTTGAGGCCCCTGATCTGTGTCAGGTTTCCCGGCAGGTTTCGTCAGAGCCGCCGGCTGATTTCGTGGAAAGGAATGATTGTTCGTGATCAAAATTGCACCTTCGATTCTCTCTGCCGACTTTGCCAACCTGGGCCGTGATGTCCAGCGGGTGTCCACTGCCGACTGGCTCCACGTGGACGTGATGGACGGCATGTTCGTCTCCAACATCTCCATCGGCGTGCCCGTGGTCAAGTCCCTGCGGAAGGCCACCGATATGTTCCTGGACGTCCATCTGATGATCGAAAAGCCTGTGCGCTACATCGACGCCTTCGCCGATGCCGGGGCTGACCTGCTGTCCATCCATCTGGAGTCCGACATGCCCCCCGGCATCCGGGCCGCTCTGGACGCCATGGACAAGAAGGGGGTCAAGAAGGGCATCGTCCTGCGGCCCATCACCTCTGCCGAGGCCGTCCTGCCTTATATTAAGGACGTGGACCTCATCCTGGTGATGACCGTGGAGCCCGGCTTCGGCGGCCAGAAGTTCATGGAGGACCAACTGCCCAAGATCGCCGCCATCCGCAAGTACATTGAGGAGTTCAACCCCAGCTGCCATCTGGAGGTGGACGGCGGCGTGGACCCCAAGACCGCACCCCTGTGCATCCAGGCCGGCGCCGACGTGCTGGTGGCCGGCAGCGCCGTCTATGGTGCCGCAGACCCTGCGGAAGCCATCAAAACCTTACGAGGTGAATGATGGAGTATTTTCCCCCAGCCTTAGAAAAATTGGTGGAGCAGTTCGCCCGCCTGCCCGGCATCGGCAAGAAGACCGCCCAGCGGCTGGCCTTCTTCGTCCTGTCTCTGCCGGAGCATGAGGTGGAGACCTTCGCCCAGGCGGTGATCCACGCCAAGGAGACCATCGCCCTGTGCCCCGTCTGTCAGAACCTGACCGAAGGGGACGGCCTGTGCCCCATCTGCGCCAGTGAAAAGCGGGAGGACGGCCTGGTCTGCGTGGTGGCAGACCCCAAGGACGTCATCGCCATCGAGCGGGCCCGGGAGTACCGGGGCAAGTACCACGTCCTCCACGGCGTCCTGTCCCCCATGAACGGGGTGGGCCCCGACGACCTGCACATCAAGTCCCTCCTGGAGCGGGTGGCCCAGGGTGAGGTCCAGGAGATCATCATGGCCACCAACCCCGACACCGAGGGTGAGGCCACAGCCATGTATCTGTCCCGGATGCTCAAGCCCTTCGGGGTGAAGGTCACCCGGCTGGCCTACGGCGTCCCCGTGGGCGGACATCTGGAGTACGCCGACGACGCCACCCTGATGCGTGCCTTAGAGGGTCGACGCGAGATGTGATAAGGAGAACACTATGAGTAAAGCCTATGAGTTTTTGAAAGAATGTGGAGCTTTTTTCGTGTTGACCATCAATGATGGTGCTCCCGCCGGAAGACCCTTTGGAGCAGTGATGGAGGTGGGAGACGACCTGTATCTGGCCACCAATGACATGAACCAGGCGCATAAGCAGATGCGGGAGCAGGAGAAGATCCAAATCGTTGCCAAGAAGCCTGACAGCCGGGCGTGGATCCGAATCAACGGCGTGGCTGAGGAATGTGACGATGATGCACTCAAAGAGAGAATGATGGAAGAAGTGCCCGTTGTTCGGCAGAGATTTGAAGCCGTGGGCATGGAGCACTTCCTGCTCTTCAAGGTAAAAGTTGAGAATGTAGAGTTTAAGTAACTCGCAATATAGAGAACCCCTGCAGAGGCCTTGTGGCCTCTGCAGGGGTTCTTGCTGTTGTTGTGAGGGAAGGAAAGGCTCTCTCTGATGAGGGAGACTTTTTTGTTTGGATTTAATCTCGCAGCAGCCCATACAGCTTCGCCATGGTGTTGGCGATGGCCACGGCGCCGCAGGTGGTCATGGAGTCCGGGTCCCCGTAGCCCCAGGTCACCCCGATGGTGGGGATGCCGTGGGCCTTGGCCCCCAGCACGTCGTAGTCGGTGTCTCCCACCATGACCACGTCCTCCAGGGTCCCGACCTTTTCCTTCAGGTAAGTAATGACCTGGTCCTTGGTGTCCCGGCCCTTTTCCAGGTCGGCCCCGCAGATCTCCTCGAAGTACTCGGTCATGCCGAAGTGGTCCAGGACCTCCCGGGCGGTGACCTCCGGCTTGGAGGTGGCCACAAAGAGCCGGTAGCCCTGGGCTTTCAGGGTCTTTAACAGGTCGATTATGCCGGGGTAGGGGGCATTTTCGAACTTTCCGGTGACCTCATACTGGCCCCGGAAAATCTTGGTGGCCTGGGCGGCATCTTCGGGGGAGAACCCCAGCTGGGCCAGCCGCACCCGAAGAGGCGGGCCGATGAAGGTCCGCAGAAGGGCCTCGTCATAGGGGAAGTTGTAATGGTCCAGCATGAGCCGGGCGCAGTTCATGATGCCCGGACCGGAGTCGGTCAACGTCCCGTCCAGGTCAAAAAAGATGGTCTTGGGCATAGGTCAGTCCTTTCGGAACACGTGGATGCGGAAGGAGATGGTGGTGTCCAGGGTGTCCAGCGCGGCCAGCTTTTCGGTGCCGCTCTTGGGGGTCTTCCAGAAGTAAGGGGTCATCTGGAAGAGGTCGGAGATGGTCTGCTGGTCGGGCAGGTGGATGGTGCCGTCCACCGACCGGACCTCCAGATAGGTGAAGCCCTCGTAGGGGGTGAGCTTTTCCGTGTTGGGGTAGGGGTTCTCGTACAGGACCTCCTTCAGCTCCCACAGGTGGCGCTCCCCGGGGACCACGTAGAAGTAGACCCCGCCGGGCTTCAGGATGCGCTGGAACTCCTCCAGAGCCAGAGGGGAGAAGCAGTTGAGGATGATGTGGGCGCTCTGGTCGGCCACGGGGATGTCGTACACCGAGGCCACGGCAAACTCTGCCGCCTTTTCCCGCTTGGCCGCCCGCTTGAGAGCGTGCTTGGACAGGTCCACACCGGCCATCTTCACGTCCTTTCCTGCCTGGACCAGGGCCTTAAAAATGGCGGCGCTGTAGTAGCCCTCGCCGCAGCCGGAGTCCAGGATGGACACGGCCTCCGGGGCGTACTTCACCGCCAGGTCGGACAGGGCGTCACACAAAGGGCGGTAGTGGTCGGCAGACAGGAACCGGTTCCGGGCGGTGGCCATGCCCTTGTCGTCCCCGGGGTCCTTGGAGTGCATCTTGTTGGGGGGCAGCAGGTGGACGTACCCGGCAGCCGAGCGGTCAAAGCTGTGGCCCTTGGGGCAGAGGTAGCGGTTGTCCTGCCGGTCTAAAGGCCCCTGGCAGAGAGGGCAGCGAAATAAACTTTCCATGGTATCTCTTCCTTTATCTACAGGTTACAGGGTGACGATGGTTTTTACCAGCTCCGGGGGCTTGGCCTCCATGAGCCGGAAGGCGGCCTCCACCTGGTCCAGCCCCTGGAACCGGTGGGTGATGAGGGGGGTGGGGTCCACCCGGTCATATTGGAGCAGGTTCAGGAGCTTTTCCATCCGGGCCCGGCCACCGGGACACTCCCCGCCCCGGATGGTCTTGTTGCCCATGCCGAAGCCGTAGCGGACGTTGTTGATGGGCAGGTCCCCGTAGGTGGTGAAGTAGTTCACGTTGCCGACGGTACCGCCCCACCGGGCCATGGCCACGGCCTGACCCAGGGCGTCGTCTCCGCCCCCGGCGCAGATGACACAGTCGGCCCCTTTTTTCTCGGTGAGGGTGTGGACCTGGCGCTCCACGTTCCCCTCCTTATAATTCACGATGTCTGTGGCCCCGTAAAACCGGGCAAGATCTACGCAGTGGGGGCGGCTGCCGATGGCGATGATACGGCCGGCCCCACGGAGCTTTGCCCCGGCCACCGCCATGAGGCCCACCGGGCCGATGCCCATGACCACCACGGTGTCGCCGGGCTGGACCTCGGCCAGCTCGGCCCCGTACAGGCCGGTGTTCAGCATATCTGCCGCCAGGACGGCAGCTTCCAGAGACACCCCTTCGGGAATTCGGGCGCAGTTGGCGTCCACGTCCCGGATGAGGGCGAATTCACCGAAGAGGCCGTCCTCGGAGTTGGACAGCTTCTGGCCGGTGATGAGACCGCTGCAGTGCTGGTGGGCACCCAGCTGGGAGGGAACGGTCCGCCAGTCAGGAGTCACCGGGGGAATGGCCACAACGTCCCCCACTTTGAAATCCCGGACCAGCTGGCCCACTTCCACGATCTCCCCCACCCCCTCGTGGCCCAGGATGCGGTTGGGGGCCAGGCAGTTGATTTCCACGTTGTGCACGTCAGAGGTGCAGGGGGCCACGGCCAGGGGACGGATGACGGCGTCAAAGCCGGTGGCCTGGGGCCGGTTTTTCTCGATCCAACCGGCGGTCCCATAGCCCAGATAGGCGAATGCTTTCATCAAGTTTCCTCCTCTCCCAGATGCTCCAGGTCCATGAATTTCACCCGGCTGCCGTGCTCCCGGAGGAGGGCCGCCAGGTCAGAACCCTGGAGGTAAACGGTGGCGGTGTTGTGGTTGGGGTGGACAGAGATCTCGTGATCCCGGAAGTAGTCGTCCAGGTAGACCGTCACCCGGTGGTCGGTGTCGTTCAAAGCGCCGAAGGGGGTCACGGCACCCCGGATGAGGCCCAGAATGGCCATGAGGTCCTCTTCGGAGGCAAACTTCAGGCCGGAAAGGCCGATGGCCTTCTGGAAGTCCTTGAGCTTTACGGGGATATGGTCCCGGGCGGTGAGAAGGCAGTAGTTCCGCTTCTTCTTGTCGGTGAGGAAGAGGTTCTTGGCCCCTGCCTCCGGGCGGGGTAGGTTCAGGGCCAGAGCTTCCTCCACGGTGTAGACGGGGGCATGCTCCACCGCCTCAAAGGGGATGCCCTTTTCTTTCAGATAGGTATAGAGGGCCTGCTTGTCCACAGGGCTCACCTCCTGTTTTTTGGTTCTTACCTTATATTATATCGGCTTGCGGGGATTTATCAAGGGACTTGCCAAAACAGGGAACCTGAGACTCTGACTTGTTTTGTTCACATTTTACTGGTATAATACCAACTCATACTTGAGATAATCACGCGTCCGGCAGCTTTGAGCCGGAGAAAGGAGGTGCCCATGCAGGAACTTTGGATTCGTCTGCAGCTGATCTTCACCCAGCTGGCGGCCCAGGTGAAGGCGGCTGTGGCCGCTGAGACCGAGCATGTGGTCCTTACCGTGCTGGACACCGTTCTGCCTGTGGCCTGCGGCGTCCTGCGGGTGCTGGCTGTGGTGGTGGCCATCATCATTCTCATCCGCTGTGTCCTCTCCCTGGTCCGGGAAAAGACCGGCAAGGAGATCTGGGGCTGGCTGGCCATGAACGACGGCACCCAGCTGGATCTGCGCCACTGGGAAAACACCGTGGGCCGAGGGGGCTTCTCCGATGTGGTCCTGGATTTCCCCACGGTCTCCCGGAGCCATATCGCCCTTTTGCGGGATGACAAGGGGAACTGGAAGCTCCAGCCCCTTCAGACCAAGAACGGCACCCGGGTCAACGGCAAGCCGGTGGAGCACACCGTGCCCATCAAGACCGGAGACATCATCGACCTGGGTGGTATGCCCCTGGAGTTCTACGCCATCAGCGACCAGGAGGAGCGGGAGCAGGCCATGCGCCTGGGTGTGGCCGAGCGGCCTCTCAGCCCTGCCAAGACCCTGGGCTACCTGACGGTCTTCCAGCTGATGATGGCCGTCCAGTGCCTTCCCGGCCGGGAGGGGCAGGATCTCATCATGATCGCCGCCTCCTTCGGTATCCTGCTCATCGCCATGTGGGCCATGTATGCCCTCTACCGCACCCTGAAGCGGACGGCCTTCGAACCGGAGACCATCGCCTTCTTCCTGTGCACCATCTCCTTCTCCATCACGGCGGCTTACTCCCCGGAGAGCCTCCTGGTCCAGACAATCAGTATGCTCCTGGGTATGATCTTCTTCCTGGTCCTCAGCGTCCTGCTGCGGGACCTGAAGGCCACGGTGTCCATGCGTTGGGCGGTGGCTGTTCTCACCTGTCTGCTGCTCATTTTCAACGTGGTCCTGGGCGAGGCCATCTTCGGTGCCAAGAACTGGATCGACCTGGGCTTCATCAGCTTCCAGCCCTCGGAGTTTGTGAAGGTGGCCTTCATCTTCACCGGTGCCGCCACCCTGGACCGTCTGTTTGCCCGCAGAAACCTGATCTTCACCATCCTCTTCTGCGGCTTCTGCATGGGCTGTCTGGCCCTCATGTCCGACTTCGGCACCGCCCTCATCTTCTTCGTGGCCCTGTTGGTCATTGCCTTTCTGCGGTCGGGCGACGTGGGCTTCCTGGCCCTCATGGGCACGGCGGCTGTGGCTGGCGGCTGGATGATCCTCCAGTTCAAGCCCTATATTCTCAACCGCTTCATGGCCTGGCGGCACGTGTGGGAGTACTCCACCGAGGCCGGCGGCTATCAGCAGACCCGCACCATGTCGGCCATCGCCTCGGGCGGCCTGTTCGGCAAGGGAACCGAGGAGAGTTTTCTCAAAAACATCGGTGCGGCCAACACCGACCTGGTCTTTGGCGTCATCAGCGAGGAGTTCGGCCTCATCATGGCCCTACTTGTAGTGTCCTGCCTGGTGATCCTGGCGGTGTATGCTGTCCGCAGTGCGGCCACGGCCCGATCCAGCTATTATGTCATCGCTGCCAATGCGGCGGCGGCCATGCTCATCTTCCAGGCCTCCCTGAATGTTCTCGGTGCGGTGGACATCCTGCCCCTCACCGGCGTCACCCTGCCCTTCGTGTCCATGGGCGGTTCCAGTATGATCTCCTGCTGGGGTCTGCTGGCCTTCCTGAAGGCGGCGGATACCCGCCCCAACGCCAGCTTCTCCCTGAAACTTCCCAAGCGGATCCGAGGCTGGGTCCCTCCGGATTATGACCGGATCTACGACGGCTGGGATGAGGACTATGACGATTACTACGACGATCCCTACTACGAGGACTATGACCAGGGGTATGACCCGGGCTATGCCTATGACGACCCCTATCAGTACAACGACTTCGACGGCTACGACCAGCCGGAGTACACCCAGAAGTGGACCCTGCCCCAACCGGAGCAGGAGGATCCCTATGCCACCCGGCACTGGAAGCAGCCGGGGGATAAGCCCTCGGGCATTGACGACTGGCAGAGCCTGACGGATCAGCGGCCCATGGAGGACACCATTCGTCCTGCCGACCACCGGGAAAGGAGGACTGACCGATGAAACGACTGAACCGACGGACGGCCATCACTCTGGTTCTGGTGGCCGGTTTCCTGGCGGGCATCCTCTTCTTCTGCATCCAGCTCTTCCGAAACGGCAATGACTGGGTGGGCTTCTTTGGGACCACCTACTATGAGTCCGGCGCTATCTATGACAGCAAAGGGGTCAAGCTCTACGACGGTGAGACCGGGGAGTACGCCGAGGACTGGTCCACCCGTGTTTCCACCCTCCATCTGGTGGGTGACCGGAACTTCGGCACCTCCCTGCGGTCTGTCCTGGCCAGCCGCCTGACGGGCTATAACCCGGTCACCGGCACTACCCTGGGCAGCCATGACGTGACCCTGACGGTGGATGCCTCCCTGAACACCACGGCCTACAATGCCCTGAACGGGCGAAAGGGCGTGGTGGCGGTGTACAACTACCTGACCGGCGATCTGGAGTGCCTGGTGAGCGCCCCTTCCTACGACCCCCTGAATCCCCCCGGCGACATCAACGAAAACCCTGCCTATGAGGGTGTGTACCTGAACCGGTTCTTCTCCTCTACCTACACCCCCGGCTCCATCTTCAAGATCGTCACCACGGCGGCGGCCCTTGAGGAAAAGAAGGATCTGGATGCCTTTACCTTCACCTGTACCGGGACCTATCAGATCGGAGAGGATACCATCACCTGCCCCTATGCCCACGGCCAGAACCTGAACATCGACCAGTGTCTGGCCTCTTCCTGCAACGGGGCCTACGCCCAGCTGGCCCTGGAGCTGGGGGGTGACACCCTGGAAAAGTACATGGAACAGGCCGGGCTCATGGAGTCTTTGGAGATCTGCGACATCCACACTGCCCGTGGAAGCTTTGAGGCGGCCCCCGACGGGTCCTCCTACCTGGGCTGGTCCGGTGTGGGCCAGTATAAGGACCTGGTGAATCCCTGCACCATGCTCACCTTCCTGGGCGGCATCGCCAACCGGGGCGTGGCTGTGGTCCCCCAGCTGATCGAGAAGGAGACCCTGTCCGGCTCTGCCGTCCCGGCGGCCTTCCCCGACGGCACTGACAGCTTCAAGATCTACGATGAAACCACCTGCAATCGGCTCAAGGAGATGCTCCGGAACAACGTGGTGAATCAGTACGGCCAGTCCCAGTTCGGGGAACTGCCCGTCTGCGCCAAGTCCGGCACCGCCGAGGTGGGCGGGGATAAGCAGCCCCACGCCTGGTTCGTGGGCTTCGTGGACGACGTGAACACCCCCCTGGCCTTCCTGGTCCTGGTGGAAAATGGTGGCTCCGGTGCCAGTGTGGCTGGCAGCATCGCCGCCCAGGTCCTGTCTCAGGCCGCAGCGAATTGACAGAAAAACTGACCTGTTCAAACAGGTCAGTTTTTTTCAAAAAAACAGGTGCAATCTGGAAAAAGATATGGTATACTGTATCCAGAAAATTCCAAACGTGGGCTGTTGGGGGAATCCTGTATGAAAAATCCAAACCGGGTGCGAGGGCGTCTGCGCTTTTTGCTGGCTGTGACATCGGCTATTATCGTTCTGCTGACCGTTTTTACCAACGGGTCCTTCTATATTGTGGGGACCTGCCTGTTGGTGGCCTCTATCGTGGCTTTCTTTGCCCTGCATGCTGTTCTCTGCCGATGCCCCCATTGCGGCAGAAGACTCCCCCTCTCCGGGGATGAAGCCCACACCTGTCAATACTGCGGCAGTCCGCTTCCGTCTTCTCACGAACGAGGGACCTACAGCGGCCTGTACCATCATGAATAAAAAAGAGCTGACCTGTTTGAACAGATCAGCTCTTTTCTTTTTTGCGCTACTTGATTCCCCAGGCGGGGCGCAGCCCTTCCAGGGCCTTCACCTGTGCCTCGGTGATCACCCGGTCACAGCCCAGAGTCTTTAAGTGGAGGGTCACCTGGGCCAGCTGCTCCAGGCACTCCATTCGGTAGTGGGCCTGTTCCATGGTTTCCCCCCAGCAGACCGCTCCGTGGTACTCCAACAGGAGGGCACGATAGTCCCGGCAGTAGGGGGCCACGCTGTCGGCCACTGCCTGGGAGCCGGGGAGGGCGAAGGGGGCCACAGGGACCGTTCCCAGAAAGACCACCGCCTCCTGGATGATAGGCCGGTCCAAAGGAATGCCGGCGCAGGCAAAGGCGGTGGCGGCAGGGGGATGGGCGTGGATCACCGCCCGGACGTCGGGGTTCTCTTTGTAGATGCGCAGGTGCATCCTGGTCTCGGAGGAGGGCTTGCGGGTGCCCTCCAGAAGAGCTCCTTCCAGGTCCACCTTCACCAGCATCTCCTCGGTCATGGCCCCCTTGGAGACCCCGGTGGGGGTCACCCACAGGGCGTTGTCCCCCACACGGACGGAGAGGTTGCCGTCGTTGGCGGCCACCAGTCCCCGCTGGTATATCTTCAGGCCCGCCTCAATGATCTGGGCTTTGGCCTGGGCGTCGGTGGGATAGCCTGCCATGGTCAGCCCTCCTTCTTCTTCCGGCCGAACAGGGCGGCCAGGTTGGCGTCAAAGGGCGGATAGCAAATGCCCTTTTCTGTGACGATGGCGGTGATGAGCTGGTGGTCGGTCACATCAAAGGCGGGGTTGTAGCACTTGACCTCAGGCAGGGCAGAGGGCTTCTCGAAGAACTTGGACTTGATCTCCTCCCCGTCCCGCAGCTCGATGGGGATGTGGTCCCCGTCGGGGCAGTTGAAGTCGATGGTGGAGGAGGGACCCAGCACGTAGAAAGGGATGCCGTAGTGCTTGGCCAGGATGGCCACCCCGGAGGTGCCGATCTTGTTGGCGGTGTCCCCGTTGGCGGCCACCCGGTCGCAGCCCACGAAGCAGGCGTTGATCTTGCCCTCCTTCATGACAATGCTGGCCATGTTGTCGCAGATGAGGGTGCAGTCCACCCCGGCCCGCTGCAGCTCGTAGGTGGTAAGGCGGGCACCCTGGAGAAGAGGGCGGGTCTCGTCACACCAGGCGTGGAGGGTGATGCCCTCCTCGGCAGCCAGGAAGAGGGGGCCCAGCGCGGTGCCGTACCGGGAGGTGGCCAGAGGGCCGGCATTGCAGTGGGTGAGGATGCCGTCCCCCTCCTTGACCAGGGAAAGGCCGTGGCGGGAGATGGCAGCGCACATGTCAATGTCCTCCTGGTGGATGGCCAGGGCGGTCTTTTTCATGGATTCCAGGATGCTGTCCACGTCCATGCAGGGCATGGCCTCGGCCACTGCCAGCATCCGGTCCAGCATGTGCTTCAGGTTCACTGCGGTGGGCCGGGAGGCGTTCAGGTAGCGGTGGATCTTCTCACAGTCCTGAATAAAGTCAAAGTAGAGCTCTGCCCTGGACTGGCGGGCCAGAACATACATGGCATAGGCGGCGAAAATGCCGATAGCCGGAGCACCCCGTACCCGCAGGGAGTGGATGGCCTCATAGAGGTCCTCGGCTCTGGAGAGTTCCAGATAAACGGTCTCGTTGGGAAGTCGGCTCTGGTCCAGGATGCGCACGGCAGAGCCGTCCGGAGTCAGACAGACGTTGTCGGTATGGGTCATGGAAGTCACGTCCTTATTATATAAATAGGTATGAAACCCAAACCCATTGTAGCAGGAAGCCGGGAGAAAAGCAATGGACAGCCCCCGGTGTACAGCCGACCGTTGTGAGGTGTCCAGTCATGATAAAAAAGACAAAGGTATTTAAGAGATAAAAAAATGCGATTGTGCAAAACGACGAATGGGAAAAACGCCGAAGAGAGCGAAAAAACGCATAGGTGAAGGAAAAGAAATGCGAAAAAACCGCCGAAATAGGGGAATTTAGTGAGGTTTTTCCCCTAAAAACAAAAAAAGTAAGAAAACAGGCGACGGAAGATGAAGAGAATCCTGCGAAAAGGAAAGGCGATTCGCCGGAAAACGGCGGAAATAATTTGTGCAAAAGGTGTATTTCATTTTTAGGAAAATGGTGTTATCATATGCACAAGTTACAGGAGCAACACTCCTGGAGCAACGTTCAAAACAGACGGAATTGAGTAGCCGACTGTTTCGAATATCGAACTTGCATTGGTAAGTTCGAGTCCCTTATTTTTTCATATTTTGAATGGGAGGAAAATTTTATGAGACTGAAAGATACTGGTCTGAGCGCTGTTGAACTGAAGGCACAGGTTAAGAAGTACATGATCGAGACCTACGAGCGTATGGACTTCATTGCTGACTCCGCTGAAGGCGTCTACATGTATGACGAGAACGGCGAAGCTTATCTGGACTTCTACGCTGGTATCGCTGTTAACACCCTGGGTAACTGCCATCCCGCAGTCGTGAAGGCTGTCCAGGAGCAGACTGCTACCATCATGCACACCTTCAACTACCCCTACACCATTCCTCAGGCAGTCCTGTCCAAGGAAATCTGCGAGACCACCGGCATGGACAAGGTCCTGTATCAGAACTCCGGTGCTGAGGCTAACGAAGCAATGATCAAGATGGCTCGTAAGTGGGGCATCGAGAACATCGGCCCCGACGCTTGGCACATCATCACTGCTAAGAAGTCCTTCCACGGCCGTACCTTCGGCGCTATGACCGCTACCGGCCAGCCCGACTCCGCTATCCAGAAGGGCTTCGGCGACCTGACCCCCGGCTTCACCTATGCTGACTACAACGATCTGGAGTCCTTCAAGGCTGCTTACGTTGAGGGCAAGACCTGCGCTATCATGTTCGAGCCTGTTCAGGGCGAGGGCGGCGTGTTCCCCGCAACTCAGGAGTTCATGGAAGGCATCCGCGCATTCTGCGACGAGAAGGGCATCCTGTTCCTGCTGGACGAAGTTCAGGCAGGTTGGGGCCGTTGCGGCGCATTCATGTGCTACCAGACCTACGGCGTGCAGCCCGACATCGTCTCCATGGCTAAGGCAATGGGCGGCGGTATGCCCATCGGCGGCATCGCTTGCAACGACAAGGCAGCTTCCGCATTCGGCCCCGGCACCCACGGCTCCACCTACGCTGGTCACCCCGTCGCTTGCGCTGCTTCTCTGGCAGTCCTGCGCGAGCTGAAGGCTGGCAACTGGGCACAGAACGCTAAGGAAATGGGCGACTACTTCGCAGCTGAGCTGCTGAAGATCCCCGGCGTCGTTGCAGAGCGTCATCGCGGCCTGTTCGTCGGCGCTATCCTGGAAGACGGCATCTCCTCCGTCGAAGTCAAGCGTGCTTGCATCCGTAACAAGTTCCTGGTCACCGCTATCGGCACCTCCATCATCCGTATGGTTCCCCCCCTGGTCATCACCAAGGAGAACGTTGATGAGGCTTGCAAGCGTCTGGCAAAGTCCATCGCTGAAGTTAAGGGCTAATTTACAACCCGCTTAACTAAGGAGTTTACTCCAATCGGCTAGTTCAAATCCCCCCACCGTCAGGTGGGGGGATTTTTTATGACTTTGCAATGCCAGCATTGCAAAGTGGTTTGCAGGCCACTGTGTGCAACAAGCCGGGACCCAAGGGCCCGGCTGTCACACTTGTGGCCTGAGAAGAGTTTTCGCCGACATACATGCTGTCGGCGAAAACACATAAGACTCCATTTCGTCCCTGCGGGACGAAACTCTGCGAGGCTGCTACCTCTGAAAAGGCTCCCTCGTGCAAAGGGAGCTGGCAGCGCAAAGCGCTGACTGAGGGATTGTAGCGTTGTGACAAGAACAATGTGTATGAACGAAAACAGCCCCCGGCTCGGTGAGCCGGGGGCTGTGGTGTTATTGGGGGAAGCTTGGACGGAGATTACTCCTCGTCCAGGATGAAGGAGACCAGCAGGTCTTCTGCGTTGACGTGCTCGCCGGGAGCCACGTAGATCTTGTCGACCTTGCCGTTGACCTTGGAGACGAAGGTGGTTTCCATCTTCATGGCCTCCACGATCATCAGAGGCTGGTTGACCTTGACCTCGTCGCCCTCCTTCACCAGAACGGTCTCCACGGTGCCGGGGATGGTGGAGCCCAGGTGAGCGGGGTTGGACTTGTCGGCCTTCAGCTTGCGGTCCACAACGACCTCCAGGGTCTTATCCAGGACCTTCTGCTCACGGAGCATGCCGTTGACTTCGAAGGTCAGCACACGATAGCCTTCCTCGTCGGGATCGGACATGTGGACGAACTTGATGATGATGTCCTTGCCGGAGTCGACCTTCAGGACGGTCTCTTCACCCTTGCGCAGGCCGAAGAAGTACACGTGGGACTCCAGGGTGGTAACGTCGTTGTAAGCATCGAAGTGGGTGCAGTAGTCCTCGTAGACCTTGGGATACAGGGCGTGGGAAACGGCCTTCTGCTCCATGTCGAAGTCGGAGAAGCCTTCCATATCGAACTTCTCACGCAGCAGCTTTTTGATCGCTTCGAAGTCTACGTCAGGCAGCAGGGTGCCGGGGCGGACGGTGATGGGCTCAATGTCCTTCAGGACGATCTTCTGCAGCTCCTTGGGGAAGCCGCCTTCGGGCTGACCGATCATACCCTTGAAGAAGTCGATGACGGAGTCGGGGTAGGACAGGCCTGCACCCTCGGTGAGGATGTTGTCCATGGTTAGGCCGTTCTTGGACATGAAGATGGCCAGGTCGCCAACCACCTTGGAGGAGGGGGTGACCTTGATCAGGTTGCCCAGCAGGATGTTTGCCTGACGGTACAGCTCCTTGATCTTCTCGAACTCGTCCTTGGAGCCCATCTCGGTGACCTGAGCCAGCAGGTTGGAGTACTGGCCGCCGGGGATCTCGTGCTTGTAGATCTCAGCCAGGGGGGAGACCTGACCGGACTCGTTGGCAGCGTAGACCTTGCGGACGTGCTCGTAGTAGCGAGCCAGCTCGTTGAGGCCTTCAAAGTCCAGACCGGTGTCACGCTCGGTGCCGCGGAGGGCTTCCACCACCACGTTCAGGGAGGGCTGGCTGGTGCAGCCTGCCATGGACTCAATGGCCAGGTCGGCGATGTCCACGCCAGCTTCGGCTGCCTTCAGAACGGTGGCAACGCCGGCGCCGGTGGTGTCGTGGGTGTGCAGGTGGACGGGGATCTTCAGCTCGGACTTCAGGGTCTCAACCAGCTTGTAAGCGGAGTAAGGCTTCAGCAGGCCGGCCATGTCCTTGATGGCCAGGATGTGAACGCCCATAGCCTCCAGCTCCTTGGCCTTCTTGACGTAGTAGTCCAGGGTGTACTTGACCTCGTTGGGGTTCAGGATGTCGCCGGTGTAGCACAGGGCGCCTTCCACGATCTTGCCGGTCTTCAGGGACTCCTCGATGGGCATCTTCATGTTCTCGATCCAGTTCAGGGAGTCGAAGACACGGAAGACGTCAATGCCCTTGATTGCGGAGATGCGGATGAACTCCTTGACCAGGTTGTCGGGGTAGTTGCTGTAGCCAACGGCGTTGGAGGCGCGCAGCAGCATCTGGATCAGAGTGTTGGGCATACGCTCGTTGAGGATCTCCAGTCTCTTCCAGGGAGATTCCTTCAGGAAGCGGTAAGCGGTGTCGTAGGTAGCGCCGCCCCATGCTTCCACGGAGAAGGCGTTCTGCATGATGGTGTTGGTGGCACGGGCTGCGCCGACGATGTCCTTGGTACGCATACGGGTTGCGATCAGGGACTGCTGGGCATCACGCATGGAGGTGTCGGTGATGTACAGCTTCTTCTCGCCCAGGATCTTCTGGGTGAAGCCGGTGGCGCCCAGACGCTTGAACTCGTCCTTGGAGCCGTGGACCAGTGCGGTCTCATTATATCTGGGCAGGACACGGTCCTCGTAGTAAGGCTTATTGCCCTTGGAGACGTTGACGATCTTGTCGCCCAGGAAGGCCAGGATCTTGGAAGCCCGGTCTGCGCTGTGGGACAGGGTGAAGAGCTCGGGGGTCTCCTCGATGAAGGTGGTATAGCAGCGGCCTTCCTGGAAGGTGGGGTCGTTGAGGACGTTGATCAGGAAGGAGATGTTGGTCTTGATGCCCTGGATCTTGATCTCACGCAGAGCACGGCGGGACTTGGTGACAGCGCCCATGAAGGTGCGGTCGAAGGAGCTGATCTTCACCAGCAGGGAGTCGTAGTAGGGCAGGATCTCAGCGCCGGTGTAGATGTTGCCGCCGTCCAGACGGATGCCGTTGCCGGAGCCGGAGGTGTACAGAGCCACCTTGCCGGTGTCGGGCATGAAGTTGTTGGAGGGATCCTCGGAGGTGACACGGGTCTGGATGGCATAGCCGTGGCACTGGATGGACTCCTGGGAGGGGATGGAGATCTCGGGGGAGTTCAGGGGATAGCCCTCTGCCACCAGGATCTGGGAGCGGACGATGTCGATGTCGGTGACCAGCTCGGTGACGGTGTGCTCCACCTGGATACGGGGGTTCATCTCGATGAAGTAGGGGTTGCCCTCCAGGTCCACCAGGAACTCGCAGGTACCGGCGTTGCGGTAGCCAACGTGGCGGCACAGAGCCAGAGCGCTGTCGAAGATCTTCTGGCGGGTTGCCTCGGGGACGGAGAAGGCGGGGGCATACTCAACCACCTTCTGGTGGCGGCGCTGAACGGAGCAGTCACGGTCGTACAGGTGGACCACGTTGCCGTAGTTATCGGCCAGCATCTGGACCTCAATGTGCTTGGGGCCCCGCAGATACTTTTCGATGAAGACCTGGTCGTCGCCGAAGGCCTTCTTGGACTCGTTGATGGCCTCCTTGAACTCCTTCTCCATGTCGGCAGCCTTGTAGACGATACGCATGCCGCGGCCGCCGCCGCCGTTGGATGCCTTCAGCATGACGGGGTAGCCGACCTTTTCGGCCACTTCCAGAGCCTCTTCCACGGTCTTCATGGCGTGGTCCACGCCGGGGATGATGGGCACGTTGGCGGCGATGGCGATCTGCTTGGAGGAGATCTTGTCGCCCATGGCATTCATGCTGTCCACGGTGGGGCCGATGAAGACGATGCCGTTCTTCTCGCACTCTTCCACCAGGACGGGGTTCTCGGCCAGGAAGCCGTAACCGGGGTGGATGGCGTCGATGTTGTGATCCTTGGCGATCTTGATGATGGTGGGGATATCCAGATAAGCGTCAACGGGGCCGCTTTCGGGATTCAGAGGATAGGCCTCATCTGCCAGATCACGGAATCTGGCGTACTTGTCTTCCTTGGAGTAAATGGCAACGGAGGTGATGTCCAGCTCGTTCAGAGCACGGAATACACGGATGGCGATCTCGCCGCGGTTGGCGACCAGAACGCGCTTGAACTGTCTGATGCGTACTTCGCTCATAGTGCTGACTCCTTCTCAATTATTTTTAGTTTGGTTGCAGGGGAACAGACCCCGATTTTGACCTGTTTGTGTTATGCACACTGCAAAAACAAATGTTTCTCTTTTTCAAAACCCATTATACACGATAGGAAAATCTCTGGCAAGAGACGAAAATAGAAGGAAACTTTGGAAAATGGTTTGCAATTTGATGTAAAATTGCCCTGCAAAATGGTTTTTGAAAAAATCAACGGTGGAAATGTGCATTTTGGGAGGGTTTCTCTCCATCCTTTCAATCAAATTCCACAAGAAAAACGGGGGCGGAAACAGGGGGGAAAAACCGGAAAAAAAGAGGACCAAAAGACCCGGGAAAAGCCCGAAAAAAATCTGTAAGTTTGACGAATCAGTTTTTCTGATAGGTGGGGTTTACAGGGAGGAATACAGGGCCTATAATAGGGCTTGACAATGTCGAAAACAGGAGTTCCTGCATCTTCGATATGGCCAGAACACGAAAAGTTGAGGATGAGCATGCTGACCTATTCCTTTGAAAACATTGACACAGAGAGCATGTATGAGCACCTTTATCGGTGTATCAAACAGGATATTTTGCAGAAAAAACTGAAATCCGGGGAGAAACTGCCCTCCAAGCGGGCTTTTGCCAAAAACCTGGGGGTCAGTACCATCACCGTGGAGAGTGCCTACGCCCAGCTGGTGGCCGAGGGTTATCTGTACACCCTGCCCAAGCGGGGGTATTACGTCTGCGACCTGGAGCGGGGGGAGGAGCCGCCGGTCCCTCGTCCTGTCCGGACCCTGCCCAAGCAGCCCCCCAAGCGGACCTACTGGGCAGACTTTGTGGGTTCCTCGGTGGCCAAGGACATGTTCCCCTTTTCCGTGTGGGTGAAGCTCTTGCGGGATGTGACGGCAGGAGAGGATGAAACTGCATTATTGACGGACACCTCCGCCGGGGGCATCCGCCAGCTTCGCCAGGCCATTGCCGACCATCTCTACCAGTTCCGGGGGATGACCATCGACCCAGAGCAGATCGTAGTGGGTGCCGGCACAGAATATTTATACAGTGTTCTCATTCAGTTGCTGGGGCGAAACCATGGCTATGCCGTGGAGGACCCGGGCTACCTGCGGCTGACCAAGATCTATGAGAAGAACGACGTGAAGGTCTGCCATATCCCCATGGACCCCTCGGGCATCATCCCGGAAAAGCTGGAGGAGAGCGGTGCCGAGATCCTTCACATCACCCCCTCCCACCACTTCCCCACCGGGGTGGTCATGCCGGTCAGCCGCCGGTATGAGTTTCTCAGCTGGGCCTCCAAGGGGGAGAACCGTTACATCATCGAGGACGACTACGACTGCGAGTTCCGCCTGGCGGGCCGTCCCATCCCCACCCTCCAGAGCATTGACGTGATGGAGAAGGTCATCTATATCAACACCTTCTCCAAGAGCCTGGCCCCGGCCTTCCGCATCAGTTACCTGGTGCTGCCCAAGCACCTGGTCACCCGGTTCTATGAGACCCTGGGCTTCTACTCCGGCACGGTCTCCTGCCTGGAGCAGATGACCTTGGCCCGGTTCATTTCCCAGGGGTATTTTGAAAAGCACATCAATCGGATGCGCAACCATTACCGCTCCATGCGGGATAAGCTCCTGGATGAGATCCGGCAGAGCCCTCTGGGGGGAAAGGTCACCATTAAAGGCGAGGATGCCGGCCTGCACTTCCTCATGCAGGTGGACACCCCCAAGACCGATGAGGAGATCCTCCGGGATGCCGAGGCGGAAGACCTGCGCATTTCCTTCGTCTCACAATATTATTATAAGGAACCCGTGGGCCATACCCGGGTCCTGGTGATGAACTACTCCGGTCTGGAGGCAGAAAAGATCCCGGAAGCCGTGGCCCGGCTCAGCCGAGCTGTGCTGGAATCTGGAAGAAATGCTTGAATCCCACGGTGGATAGTGATACAATGAATTGGATGTATTTGAAAAAGAGACTGAACAGTCTTAATTTTTGGAGGTAATATCATGTTTGCAAAGCTGATTGAAACTCTGAAGGCCAACCCCCGCACCCTGGTCTTCACCGAGGGCCCCGATGCCCGTATCCTGGAAGCAACCGCACGCCTGAAGAAGGACGGCTTCCTGACCCCCATCCTGGTGGGCACCGAGGCTGAGGTCAAGGCTGCTGCTGAAAAGGGCGGCTTCGACATCGAGGGCGTCCGTATCGTCGATCCCGCAACCTACGAGGGCATGGACGCTATGGTGGATAAGATGGTCGAACTGCGCAAGGGCAAGATGACCGCTGAGGATGCCCGCAAGAACCTGATGAAGGGCAACTACTTCGGCACCATGCTGGTGAAGATGGGCGAGGCCGACTGCCTGCTGGGCGGCGCTACCTACTCCACCGCTGACACCGTCCGTCCCGCACTGCAGCTGATCAAGACCAAGCCCGGCAACAACAACGTCAGCTCCTGCTTTATCCTGCAGCGCACCAAGGACGGCGTGGACGAGCGCCTGTGCATGGGCGACTGCGCCATCCAGATCGATCCCGACGAGGATGCACTGGTTGAGACCGCACTGGAGTGCGCAAAGACCGCTGCTACCTTCGGCATCGACCCCAAGATCGCATTCCTGAGCTACTCCACCAAGGGCTCCGGCAAGGGCGAGAACGTGGACAAGGTGAAGAACGCCTGCGACAAGGCTAAGGCTGCTGCTCCCGAACTGGCCATCGACGGCGAGATGCAGTTTGACGCTGCTGTCTCCCCCGTGGTGGGCCAGCAGAAGTTCCCCGGCTCCACCGTGGCCGGCTATGCCAACACCTTCATCTTCCCCGAGATCCAGTCCGGCAACATCGGCTATAAGATCGCACAGCGTCTGGGCGGCTTCGCTGCTTACGGCCCCATCCTGCAGGGTCTGAACGCTCCCATCAACGACCTGTCCCGCGGCTGCGACGCAGACGAGGTCTACAAGATGGCTATCATCACCGCTGCTCTGGCATAATTCCATATTTGACCTTTGAAAAGGCCGGTCCTTCGGGACCGGCCTTTTTTACATATCACAGCAGCCAACGGGCATACTGGGGAGAAAGGAAAGGGGCGTGCAGCGTATGGAAGGACTCATTTATATCAATGATGTAATCAACCGCATCGTGTGGGGGGCTCCTGTCCTGGCCCTGCTCATGGGGATCGGGCTGTGGCTGACCATCCGTACCGGTGGAATGCAGTTCCGGCATTTTGGTCATGCCATGAGGCAGACCCTGGGCAAGGCCTTCCGCCGGTCTGCCCGGACCAAGGCCCGTCCGGGGGAGATGACCCCCTTTCAGGCCATGACCACCGCCCTGGCGGGGACGGTGGGGACCGGGTCCATCGCCGGGGTGACCGCTGCCATCTCACTGGGTGGTCCCGGCGCCCTCTTCTGGCTGTGGGCGGCCGCCCTGGTGGGCATGATCACCAAGTATGCCGAGGTCCTTCTGGCGGTGAAGTACCGGGAGCGGACCGAGGCGGGGGAGTGGGCCGGCGGCCCTATGTACTATATTAAAAATGGGCTGGGTCCCCGCTGGCGGTGGCTGGCGGTCTTCTTTTGTGTGTCCGCCGCCCTGGCGGCCTTCGGCACGGGCAACACCGTTCAGGTGGGCAACATCACGGCATCCATTACCACGGTGATCCGGGCATTCTTCCCCGGTTTTTCCGCCTTTGAACGGGCAAACCTGGTGATTGGTCTGGTGACGGCCGCCCTGACAGCAGTGGTCCTCTTCGGTGGGATCCGGCGGCTGGGGGCGGTCACAGAAAAGCTGGTCCCCGCCATGGCCCTGGCCTATGTGCTGGCCTGCCTGGCGGTGGTGGTCGCTCAGTGGCGGAACATTCCGGGGGTCCTGGGAGAGATCATCCTGGGAGCCTTTTCTCCCGAAGCTGTCACCGGGGGAGGGGTGGGTGCCTTTACCCTGGCCCTCAGCTGGGGGGTCAAACGAGGGGTCTTTTCCAACGAGGCCGGCCTGGGCACTGCCCCCATGGCCCATGCCAACACCTCCGAGACCGACCCGGTGAAGCAGGGCTTTTACGGGATATTTGAAGTTTTCATGGCCTCCCTGGTCATCTGTACCCTTACCGGCCTCTCCCTTCTGTGTGCAGGGATCCCCATCAATTATGGCATCCTCAGCAGCACAGCCCTGAACGTCCAGGCTTTGGGAACGGTATTTGGCCTGCAGGGCGGGGCTGTGATCATCGCCGTAGGGATCTCCCTCTTTGCCTTTTCCACCGTCCTGTCCTGGGCCCTCTACGGCAGTCGATGCTGTGAGTTCCTGTTTGGGACCCGGGCGGTGCGGCCCTATCAGGTGGTCTATGTGCTGGCGGTGATCCTGGGGGCCACCATGGAACTGGATCTGGCCTGGGAACTGGCTGACACCCTGAATGGACTGATGATCCTGCCCAACCTCATTGCCCTCTTTGCCCTGTCGGGGGTGGTGGTCCGGGAGACCAAAGCGTATTTTGAAAGATAAGACGAAATTTATCTTCCTCCCACTTGCAAAAGGAAGATATTTCCACCTACGAAAGTGTAAGATACTGGATAATTCGGATTAAGATGGATGTTAATTTTGGAAATAAAAGGAAGCGCTGGGGAAAATAGAGAATATTTTGGTCTTTTGTGTCATAAAAAGTTCATAAATCCGATTTTTTGCATTGCCATTTTGAACCGAATGTGGTATTGTATGGACAGTAGTTGACCCAGTTATATACTGGGGCTCACTAAGAGAGCAAAATTGAAAAAAGGAGAGATAGTAATGGAATTAATCGCAAGTATTAACAGTGCTATCAACGGCGTCGTTTGGGGTCCCCCCATGCTGATCCTGCTGGTTGGCTGCGGCATTCTGCTGACCATCCGTACCGCAGGCGTTCAGTTCCGCAAGTTCGGCTACGCCATGAAGAACACCATCGGTAAGATCTTCAAGAAGACCGAAGCCGCTGAAGGCGAGGTCACCCCCTTCCAGGCAGTTACCACCGCTCTGGCAGCTACCGTTGGTACCGGTAACATCGCTGGTATCACCGCAGCAGTCACCCTGGGCGGCCCTGGTTCCATCTTCTGGCTGTGGGTCACCGCTCTGATCGGCATGTGCACCAAGTACTCCGAAGTTCTGCTGGCCATCAAGTACCGTGAAAAGAACGAGTACGGCGACTGGGTCGGCGGCCCCATGTACTACATCAAGAATGGTCTGGGCAAGAACTGGAAGTGGCTGGGCGCTATCTTCTGTATCTTCGGCGCTCTGGCAGCATTCGGCATCGGCAACGCTGTTCAGGTTGGTAACATCACCTCCTCCGTGAACACCGTTATCACCGCTTTCAACCCTGACTTCGCTGGTCAGTCCACCGTCAACCTGATCCTGGGTATCATCCTGGCTATCGCTGCTGCTGTTGTCCTGCTGGGCGGCATCAAGCGTCTGGGCGCTGTTACCGAGAAGCTGGTTCCCATCATGGCAGTTGTTTATCTGGTTGCTTGCCTGATCGTTCTGGTCTTCAACGCTGGCTACCTGCCCGCAATCTTCCGCGACATCTTCGCTGGCGCATTCACTCCCTCCGGTGTTACCGGCGGTGCTGTTGGCTCCATGATGCTGGTTATCACCTGGGGCGTTAAGCGCGGCGTCTTCTCCAACGAAGCTGGTCTGGGTTCCGCACCTATGGCTCACGCTGCTTCTTCCGAGAGCGACCCCGTCCGTCAGGGTCTGTACGGCATCTTCGAAGTCTTCATGGACACCATCGTGGTCTGCTCCCTGTCCGGCCTGACCGTCCTGTGCGGCTTCTATGCTGGCGGCATCGACATGACCTACGGCGTCCAGGGCGACACCTCCCTGAACGCTGCAGCTCTGGGTACCGTCTTCGGTGCTAAGGGCGGCGCAGTCATCATCGCAGTCTGCCTGGCTCTGTTCGCATTCTCCACCGTTCTGTCCTGGGGTATGTACGGCACTCGCTGCTGCGAGTTCCTGCTGGGCCCCAAGTCCATCAAGCCCTATCAGATCATCTTCGTTCTGGTCGTCATCGTTGGCGCAACCATGAACCTGTCTCTGGCATGGGATATCGCCGATACCCTGAACGGCCTGATGGCAATCCCCAACCTGATCGCTCTGGTTGGCCTGTCCGGTGTTGTTGTTAAGGAGACCAAGGACTACTTCAACAACCGCATCAAGAACTACGAATAATCTTATTCCCGATTACATACATAGTTCACACATCAAAAGCCGCTGCCCAATGGGCAGCGGCTTTTTTATCTTTTGGGAAAGGCAAAGCCTTTCCCAAAATGGAGATTGCGGCCTGCTGTGCGCGCCCGTTGGGCACACTGGCAGGCCGATACGGCGGCAAACCTCTGCGAGGCGTGAAAAAGGCGTGCTGCATAGCAACACGCCTTGATTGTGTTTGAGTGCCCCGAAGGGGCTTCTTCATTCGGCCAAGGGCCGAACTTCATGGGCCCAAGGCACTTCATTGGCCGTAGGCCAACATCATTTCTTACTCCTGCCAGCCTTTGCAGAAGTCTCCCCAGGCCACGAAGTTCTGGGCGTACTGCTCCAGTTGGTCGCAGGTGAGCTGGATGGCGCTGTTTCCGCTGCCGGCGGCAGGGAAGACGGTGTCAAACCGGCGCATGGACTCATCCAGGTAGACCTCCACGCCCTCCTTGATGGCGAAGGGGCAGACCCCGCCGATGGCGTGGCCGATGAGGTCGGTGACCTCGTCGGGGGTGAGCATCTTGGCCTTGGTGTGGAAGTGGGCCTTGAACTTGGCGTTGTCCACCTTGGCGTCTCCGGCGGCAATGATGAGGATGGCCTTGCCGTCCACCTTGAAGGACAGGGACTTGGCGATCCGGGCGGGGATCACCCCCACTGCCTGGGCGGCCAGCTCCACGGTGGCGCTGGAGGTTTCGAACTCCAGGACCTGGTCGGCCATGCCGAACTGGGCGAAATACTCTCGAACTGCTGCAATGGACATGGGAAGTACCTTCTTTCTCTTTACTTATAAGTGTCGTCCCAGAGGAGGTTCCCCTGGTCGTCATAGATTCTGATGTAAGTGTCCACCAGGGGGGCGGCCTGGGCGCCGTCGCTCTGGTGCTCGCTGAGGAACAGGTGGTAGGTAAAGCCCCAATCGTCGGTGACCTCCACCAGGAAGGTCAGGGTGGAGCCCTCTGGCAGGCTGAATTTGCCCTCCACGGATTCCATACACTCGTAGTGACCGGCGGATCGCTCCATTTGGTCCAGGTCAAAGTCGATGCGGTCGATCTCCTTCCCGTCCCGCAGGGCGATGAAAGCTACGGTCTGGGCGTTGTTGCGGTCATTTCCCCGGCCGTAGAGGAGGTTATCTACATAGATATCCATCTCATAGTGGAGCTTGCCATCTTCCACTCTGGCAGAGCCGCCCATCTCATGGCCGAAGGGGATGCTCAGCAGCTGGGCGAAGGGAGGCTCGGAGATGTTCAGGGTCTCACTTCGTTCACGGCCGTTCTCCTGGAAGGTCACCCGCTCCAGGTTGGCGGTCTTAAAGAGGGGCCAGTCCAGGGTGAGGGTATAGCTGCCGTTTTCCTGAAGGGTCATAGGATAGGGGGACCCGTTGATGATCGCATTTGCTGCCGTCACCCCGGGAGTGTGCTCCTTGGGGGCGGCGGTGAAGAGGAGGGGAGCCGTCAAGGTCTCCTGGTCCAGGTTTCCCCAGGTCCAGTCGTAGGAGGACAGGATGCTGGCTTCGGCCTCCAGGGCGGATTCCACCTGGCTGGTAAAGGCCCCCATCTGTTCACGGAATTGGGTGTCCTGGTTGTTCAGCTGGTTTTGGAGCTGGTTGACCTGGTTTTTCAGGTCGGAGATCTGCATCAGGCAGAAAATGGCCAGCACGCAGGCAATGGCGGAAAGGATGAGGGGAAAATGTTTTTTCATGGGGAGGCCCTCCTTTGGGTCACAGGCGGCCGGTACCCTTTTATTTTACTATATACCGGGTGGGTTGGCAAGGTCTGTCTGCCTGTGGTACAATGGAGAAACGAAGAAAAGGAGGGGTGACCATGACAAAACCCATCCGGGGGCGGTTTGCCCCCAGCCCCAGCGGCCGTATGCACCTGGGGAACCTCTTTGCCGCCCTGCTGGCCTGGCTGGATGTCCGGAGCCTGGGGGGCGAAATGCTCCTGCGCATGGAGGACCTGGACCCCGACCGGTGCAAGCCCCAGTATACCCTCCAGCTGGCCGATGACCTCCGCTGGCTGGGCCTGGACTGGGACCTGGGCTGGCAGGAGGGCCTGGACGAGTACACCCAGAGCCACCGCACCGAATTTTATGCTGAGACCTTCCGGAAGCTGGAGGCCGAGGGACTGGTCTACCCCTGCTACTGCAGCCGGAAGGAACTGCTGGCGGCTTCTGCCCCCCATGCCTCCGATGGCTTTCGAGTGTACTCCGGCCGGTGCCGGACCCTGACCCGGGAAGAAAAAACCGCCCTGGAACAGGGCGGACGCAGACCGGCCTGGCGGATCGCTGTGCCCAGCGAAACCATTTCTTTCACCGACGGCAATTTTGGTCCCCAGTCTGAGGTCCTGGACCGGGACTGCGGTGACTTCATCCTCCGCCGGTCTGACGGGGTGTACGCCTATCAGCTGGCGGTCACCGCCGACGACGGGGCCATGGGGGTCAACCGGGTGGTCCGGGGCTGGGATCTCCTGTCCTCCACCCCCCGGCAGATCTGGCTCATGGAAAAGCTGGGCTATGAGGTGCCCGCCTACTGTCACGCCCCCCTCCTGTGCAGCCCCGACGGCCGGCGGCTGTCCAAGCGGGACCGGGACCTGGACATGGGGGTCCTGCGCCAGCGGTACACCCCGGAGGAGCTCGCCGGCCTGCTGGCCTGTACCGCCGGGATCATCGACCGGCCCGAACCGGTGAAACCCTACGACTTGGTCAAAGAGTTTTCCTGGGATAAGGTGGGGACCCAGGACCGGGAACCCCTCATCACAGAATAAATCAAAGGGCGGAGCCATATGGCTCCGCCCTTTCTATTGGTCCAATTCTGCCCGCAAAACCTGCAGCGTCTTCTTCTCCAGCCGAGACACCTGGACCTGGCTGATGCCCAGGATCTTCGCCGTTTTATCCTGGGTGAGACCCTTGTAATACCGCAGGAGGATGAGCTTCCGCTCCCGGTCCGGGAGACGATCGATGGCCGTCCGCAGGGCCACCCGCTCCACCAGTCCCTCCTCGGGGGAATCGCTCCCCAGCATCCCCTCCAGCTGGAGACCGGTCTCCCCGGTTTCCGCCTGGAGGGAGGTCACTGAGGCGGTGGCCAGGTCGGCGGCGGCGATGTCCTCCGGGGTGAGTCCGGTGGCCTGGGCCAGTTCGGATAGAGCGGGCTCCCGGCCCAGGTCTTCCAGCAGTTTGGTTCGGGCCCGGTAGATGGCCAGGGCCTGCTCCTTCATCCCCCGGCCCACCTTCACCATGCCGTCATCCCGGAGGAACCGCCGGATCTCACCGGCGATCTTGGGGACAGCATAGGTGGAGAACTGAGTGCCGTAGTCTGTGTCAAACCCCTGGACGGCCTTGAGGAAGCCCATGCAGCCCAGCTGATACAGGTCCTCGTGCTCCACCCCCCGGTGGGTGTACCCCTTGACCACGCTCCAGATGAGGCCGGTGTTTTCCTCCACCAGCTGCTGGCAGGCGTCCTGATCCCCGGCCTGGGCGGCCCGGATGAGGGCGGTCCGGTGGTCTGGGGTCACACCTTTCCTCCTGCCCGGAGGGCGAACCGCTTGCGCAGGGTGACGGTGGTCCCCTTGCCGGGGACCGACTTGACCTTCACCGAGTCCATGAAACTCTCCATGATGGTAAAGCCCATGCCGGAACGCTCTTCGTTGCCGGTGGTGAAGAGGGGGGTCCGGGCCTGGTCGATATCCGGGATGCCGATGCCCCAGTCTCGGATGATGAGTTCCAGCTCGTTGCCCGGGTAGATGCGGAGCTTCAGCTCCACCTTTCCCAGGGTGTCCGGGTAGGCGTGGACGATGGCGTTGGTGACCGCCTCGCTGACGGCGGTCTTCACGTCCCCCAGCTCGTCCAGGGTGGGGTCCAGCTGGGCGGCAAAGGCGGCCGCCGCCGACCGGGCGAAGGACTCGTTGGCCGACCGGGAGGGAAAGACCAGGCTGACCTGGTTGGTGTATTTGATGGTGCGCATGGATGTAGCCTCCTTTCAGTCCAGGGGAAAGAGCCGCTGGAGTCCGGCGGCCCGCAGGACCCGGGCGGGCTGCTCGGGCAGGCCGGTGACCTGGATGGTGCCCCCCAGGGCCTCCATCCGCTTCCACAGCCGGAGGAGGACAGCAATGCCCGAGGAGTCCATGAAGGTGATGCCCCGGCAGTCCACCACCAGGGTGTGGGGGAGGACCTCGTCCAGTTCCCGGTCCATGTCCTCCAGAAGGCCCCGGACCCGGTGGTGGTCGATCTCCCCGGATAGGGCCACGGTAAGGTGACGGTTTTGTGCGGTGTAGGCCACAGCCATAGGTAAAACCCCTTTCTTGTGGGTGTCGTGTGTAAAAAAATACCCTTGTACCGAAGTACAAGGGTATTTTACGTCATAGGGTTGGAATTTTCTGTCAAACAGTGGAGGGGCTGAAAAAATGTCGTCCGGTCATGCATTGTGCATGGGCTGGGTCTGGGCAGCGGTGGGCTCGGTTGGAATGGCCTCCTCCTGGGGTTGTTGGCAGACAGCCAGGGTCAGGAACAGGAGGAGGAAGGTCAGGATGCTGCGGAACTTGGTCATCATGATGGGTCCTCCTTTCCAAAGGGGTCAGTGGAGCAGATTGAGGATCAGAAGCATACAGGCGAGCAGGAAGCACATCACGGTGGTGACAGCGGTGCGCAGGGCATATTCGCCTCGAACCTCATCGGCAAAGGCTCTGCCGGTGAGGACGAGACCAATGATCCCCAGCATCATCATCAGAAGCATGGGTTTCATGGAAAGTCCTCCTTTCAAGCAAAAACCTCTTTTACAATTAAAATGTAGCACAAAAACCTTCCAAAGACAATAATAATATGGCAAATTTACCCAAGAAAATTTGATTGGAACCATAAAAAATTGGCAGGACTGTGGGGTCCTGCCAATTTGCGATCAGATGCCTTCTGTTCTCACGGTCCAGGGGGAGTCGGTGGTCTCCCGGTACATCTCGGCCACCCGGTGGCTCCACTCGTGGCCTTCCTCGGCGGCGGGGACGGCCACCTGGAGGAACATGACGGTGCCGGGGGCAGCGGAGGTCACGTAGTCCTCCATGGCCCGGTTCTCAATGTAGAGGGCGGCCTGTTCCCGGTCGTAGGTGATCTCCACCCCCTGGGCCAGCCAGCCCATCCACAGGGTCATCTCTTCGATCTCGTGCTCCATGTACACGTTGGGGTCGATGGGTTGGGCGGCCAGGTCGGCGTAGTACTGCTGGGCCACGGCGATGGCGGCCTGGATGTCCTCGTCAGAGTAATTCAGCTGATAGCTCTCGGCCTTTTTGTCCAGTTCCTTGTCGGACATAGCGGTTTCGGGTCCGCCGCCGCCGCAGGCGGCCAGCAGGCAGAAGCTCAGGCAGAGAGCCAGGATCAGAGCAAGTTTTTTCATACAAACACGTCCTTTCTATATGACGGGCAAAGCCCGGAGGTTTCTAAATAAAGTATAAACGCTCCCCCGAAAGATTGCAATCCTTTGGGGGAGCCTTTACAAAAACTTAAGAAATTAAGGGTCAATCGGGGGTCCAGGTCTCTGCCTCTGCGGTCTCTACCCAGAGGTTCCGGAAGTCGCTGTGAGTCAGGTCTGGATCTTCTGCCCGCTGGAAGGTCCGGTGGGTGAAGGTGCCGTCCTTGTCCAAGTCCAGGGTGTGGAGGGTCTGGGCGTCCTCCCAGATGCCCACGGGAAGGGTGTCCCCCTCTTCCTGGTGGAGGTACCCGCTCAGGCCCAGGTATTCCTCGGTGGTGAGGCTGTTTTTGCTGTGTTCTCCGGTGAGGAGGAACCAGACGTAGTCCACGTCGGTCAGACCGAAAAATTCTGCGGCGGGAGCGTAGACCTCGGTGAGCCGCCCGAGAAATTCGGCCTGTTCCTCTTGGGTGAGGGTCTCTGACTGGGCGGTGTCTTCTTGGGGGGCGGGGGCCTCTTCCTGCTGGCAGGCGGCCAGGGTGAAGAGAAGGAGCAGGATGGTCAGGATGGAAAAGAGCTTTCGTTTCATCGGGGCCTCCTTTCTTGGCGGTGGGGGCTTACACCTTGATGATAGCGGAAAAATTTCCCCGGCGCAATAAAACGGACCGGAATATCAGAAAGGTTTAAGAAACGGGTTCGATGTTATGGATAATTCCCGTGTGAGTGAGAATGCTCTCGTACCGCTCGCAGTTGACCAGGTCGCCCACCTCCACGGCGTTGTACTGCTCCTGAGTGCAGGACAGGTCGAACTCTGCTTGAGAGGC
>JAFSFC010000040.1 GCA_017435425.1 Ruminiclostridium sp.
GTTCACGATCTTGTCCTGATCGTTGAACGCAGCACCAGCGGTAACAGCCAGGGACAGAGACATAGCCATTGCCAGAACCAGTGCCAGAACCTTCTTCCGGCGTCTTGCCCCAAGATCCACCTCTTTTCTCGCCCCTCAAAACCACGGAAAAAATACGCTCTGACAACAGGTGGTCTTGCCTTTTTCCAAAAAGAATCGTATAATTAGGATATCTTATGCTCTGATGCAGATGGGAGGGATTTTTGTGGCAGGTGTTCTCGGCATCTATGTTCACATTCCCTTCTGCAAAAGCAAGTGCGACTACTGCGACTTCTACTCCCTGGCCGGGCATGAGGACCTGATGGACCGTTATCAGAAGGCCCTCATCACCCACATCAAGGCCCTGGCCCCTCACTGCAAGGGCCGGTTGGTGGACTCCATCTATTTCGGCGGCGGCACCCCCTCCTATTACGGGGAGAAGCGCCTGCGGGAACTGCTGTCCGTCCTCCACCACAGCCTGACGGTGAGCAAGCAGGCCGAGATCACCGTGGAGTGCAACCCCGACAGCGTGGACTGGCGGTCCATGTCCCGCCTGCGGCGGGCCGGGGTCAACCGCATCTCCCTGGGCATGCAGACGGCAGACCCCCAGCAGCTCCGGTGCATCCACCGCATCCACACCCACCACCAGGTGGAGCAGGCAGTGGCCGACATCCGCAAAGCAAAGATCGAAAACCTCAGCCTGGACCTGATCTACGGCCTGCCCGGCCAGACCATGACCGACTGGGAGGATACCCTTGCCGCCGCCCTGGCCCTGGCCCCTGAGCACATCTCCTGCTATGGCCTGAAGGTGGAGGAAAACACCCCCCTCTTCACCCGGGTGGCCGCCGGTCTGACCATCCCCGACGGGGATGAGCAGGCAGACCTGTACCTGCGGGGGATCGAGATCCTCCAGGAAGCCGGGTATCATCAGTACGAGATCTCCAACTTTGCCAAACCTGGTAAAGAGTCCCGTCACAACCTGAAATACTGGATGGGCCGGGAATACCTGGGCTTTGGCCCCGGCGCTCACTCCTATTTCGGCGGCCGCCGGTTCGCCTACAGCCGGGACCTGGAGGCCTACCTCCACAGCATGGCCGCTCGGGAGGACATCGTGGAGGACCTGCAGACCATCAGCCCGCCGGAACGGGCCCGGGAATACCTCCTCCTGCGGATGCGCACCCGACAGGGCATCGAGGAATGGGAATACCGCCGGGAGTTCGGCCTGAACTTCGAGCCCATCAACCACCGCCTGGAATTCTTTGAGCGGTACAAGTGGGTGGAGCAGACCGACCACCACCGCTGGCGGTTCACCCCGGAGGGCTTCCTGCTGTCCAACACCCTCATCCTGGATCTGCTGGAGATCCAGTCCAACACCCTGACCGAATCCAAAACCTGGACCGATCTGCTGGACGCCGGCCGGTCCGGTTTCGAATAACCCCACCCCTAGGAAAGGAGAACCCCCGCATGAAATACATCCTTGTCATCGGCGACGGCATGGCCGACAACCCCGTCCCCTCCCTGGAGAACAAGACCCCTCTCCAGACAGCAAACATCCCCGTGATGGATGCCCTGGCCGCCAAGGGCGAGGTGGGCAACGTCATCAACTGCCCCGGCGACCTGCCCGCCGGCAGTGACACCGCCATTCTCTCCATCTTTGGCGCAGACCCCAAAGTCTGCTACACCGGCCGCTCCCCTCTGGAGGCAGCCGCCACCGGCATCCAGCTGAAGGCTGGCGACGTGTCCTACCGCTGCAACATGGTGGCCTACGAGGACAACGACCTGCCCTTTGAGGAGAAGAAGATCCTCTCCCACTCCGGCGGCTCCATTGAGGGCGACCAGTCCATCCAGCTGGTCACCGACCTCTTTGCCGACCCCCGCTTCCAGGCTGCCGCCGAAAAGGCCGGCATGGTGGTCCATCCTGCCCCCTCCTTCCGGCACATTGCCGTTCAGAGCCAGGCCAATATCACCGGCATCTCCCTGATCCCGCCCCACGACCATCTGGGTGAGGTCATCGGCCCCCTGCTGCCCTCGGGCAACGACAACGCCGCTGTGCTGAAGGACCTGATGAAGCTGGCCCACGAAGTGCTGGACCATCATCCTGTGAACGAAGCCCGCCGGGCAGAGGGCAAGCTCCCCGCCAACGGCGTGTGGTTCTGGGCTGAGGGCAGCGCCGTGGAACTGGACCCCTTCTACGACAAGTATCAGAAGACCGGCACCGTCATCTCCGCCGTCCCCCTGTGCTTCGGTATCGCCCGCCTGTCCGGCCTGGACATCCGGGAGGTAGAGGGCGCCACCGGCGAGCTGGACACCAACTACGAGGGTAAAGTGGCCGCCGTGCTGGAAGAGCTGAAGACCCATGACTTCGTGGCCGTCCACGTGGAAGCCCCCGATGAATGCACCCACAACGGCGACCTGCCCGGCAAGCTCCAGGCCATTGAGTGGCTGGACAGCCGTGTGGTGGGCCCCATCACCCAGACCCTGGACCGGGAGGGCACCGACTACCGTCTGCTCATCCTGTCCGACCACAAGACCCTGACCGCCACCCGGGGCCACGACGGCGACCCCGTCCCCTACCTGCTGTACGACAGCAGAGTGGATTCCGGCCTGGGCCTGCCCTACTGTGAAGAATCCGGCCTGAAGGGCCCCGCTTACCCCGAAGGTGCACCGGTTCTCATGCATAAACTCTTTGAACTGTAAGCAAGATACCATCAACTATAGAAACTGGAGGAACACATCATGAACAAGATTGCTTTTTCCCCCGCAGACATCCTGCTGCCCGTTGACTGCGGCCTGACCAAGTGGGCTGTCGTCGCCTGCGACCAGTACACCTCTCAGCCCGAGTACTGGGAGCGCGTGGACCAGTATGTCGGTGAGGCTCCCTCTACCCTGCGCCTGATCCTGCCCGAGAGCAAGCTGGAGAGCGACAACGTGGAAGAGGAGATCGCAAAGATCAACCAGACCATGGAAGCCTACCTGAAGGAAGAGCGCCTGCGCTCCCTGGACAACTCCCTGCTCTATATCGAGAGAAAGCTGACCAACGGCAAGGTCCGTTACGGCCTGATCGGCAAGCTGGACCTGGAGCAGTATGACTACTCCAAGGGCTCCGGCACCCCCGTCCGTGCCACCGAGGGCACCGTTCTGGAGCGTATCCCCCCCCGTATGCGCGTCCGCCGCAACGCTCCCATCGAGCTGCCCCACATCATGGTCCTGATCGACGACCCCGACAAGAACATCATCGAGCCCCTGCACGAGGCTACCTCCAAGATGAGCATGGTCTACAAGACCACCCTGATGGAGAAGGGCGGCCAGATCGCCGGCTACCTGCTGGACAAGGAGCAGACCGAGGACGTTCTGACCAAGATGGCTGCTCTGGCTGATCCCGACCGCTTCGCCAAGTACTACAACGCTGAGGGCTACCCCGTTCTGACCTTCGCCATGGGCGACGGCAACCACTCCCTGGCTACCGCTAAGGCTTGCTGGGAAGAGCTGAAGCCCACCCTGTCCGAGGCTGAGCGTGAGACCCACCCCGCTCGTTACGCTCTGATCGAGCTGACCAACCTGCACGACGACTCCCTGGAGTTCGAGGCCATCCACCGCGTCCTGTTCGACGTGGACGGCGAGAAGCTGCTCAACGACTACATCGCTGCTTACCCCGGCGCACACCTGGGTGAGGGCGAGGGCCACCAGGTCACCTATATCCTCAACGGCAAGAAGGGCGTTGTCACCGTTCCCAACCCCTCCGCTCAGCTGGAGGTCGGCACCCTGCAGTCCTTCCTGGACACCTACCTGAAGGAGAACGGCGGCAAGATCGACTATATCCACGGCGAGGACGTCACCGAGCAGCTGGCTTCCCAGCCCAACTCCATCGGCTTCATCCTGCCCTGCATGGACAAGGATCAGCTGTTCCCCACCGTTATCTTCGACGGCGCTCTGCCCAGAAAGACCTTCTCCATGGGCGAAGCTCACGACAAGCGCTTCTATCTGGAGTCCCGCAAAATCAAGTAACCTACTTTTTCTTGAAAGAAAAAGTAGGCAAAAAGAACTTTAATCTTTCTGCCTGCTTCTAAATCTCTCTGTTTTTCGCTGCCTGCTGCCAGCTTCGGCGGCAGGCAGCGTTCTTTCTAGGAGGTCCCTATGGAACGTCTTACCCTCCAAGCACCTGCAAAGATCAACCTGACCCTGGATATCCTGGGCACCCGGCCGGATGGCTACCACGAAATGTACATGGTCATGCAGTCGGTCTCCCTTTGCGACGAGATCACCCTGGATCTGGATTCCCCCGGGGGCATCCGGGCCGAGTCCGGCCTGGGGTATCTGCCCAGCGACAAGGGGAACCTGGCGGTGTCTGCCGCCCTGGCCTTCCGGGAGGCCACCGGCCAGACCTGGGAGGACCTGCACATCGGTATCCGGAAAAACATCCCCGTCTGCGCCGGCACTGCCGGCGGCAGCAGCGATGCCGCTGCCGTTCTGAAGGGTCTGAACGCCCTCACAGGGGCAGGTCTTTCCCCTCAGGAACTGGCTCAGGTAGGCGAGAAAGTCGGCTCTGACGTGCCCTACTGCGTCCTGGGGGGCACCGCTCTGGCCGAAGGCCGGGGAGAGATCCTGACCCCCCTGCCCGCTCTGCCCCCCTGCTGGATCGTCCTGTGCAAGCCCCCCTTCTCCATCTCCACCCCGGCCCTCTTCCGGGAGTGGGACAAAAAGAAGCGGAAGCTCCGCCCGGACACCAAGGGGGTCCTGGCCGCCCTGGAACAGGGGGACCTGGTGGGCATCGCCCGCCGGATGTTCAACGTCTTTGAGGCTGTGCTCACCCCCCATCAGCAGCGTGAGATCCAGGCCATCAAAACCGCTCTCCTCCAGGCAGGCGCCCTGGGGTCCACCATGAGCGGCAGCGGCCCCACCGTTCTGGGGCTCTTTGACCGGGAAGATCTGGCCCGGGAGGCCGTTCATCAGCTGAAGGAGGACTTCACCGACGTGTACCTCACCCAGCCGGTGTAAGGAATTTTCCCCAGCCTGTGCATAAAATCTTAAAACACCGTCCATACTTTCGGTAAATACGAAGGTTTGGACGGTGTTATTTATGGAACAACTACTTATCTGTGTGAAAAAATTTCCCTGGCGGCAGATGGCCGCCCTCTTCTGCGCCGCTCTGGTCTGCACCGCCCTGTGGGCGGAAGTCCAGCAGGGTGCGCTGGCGGATAAGATCATCCGCCTCCATGTGATCGCCAACTCAGATTCCCCTGCTGACCAGGCCCTGAAGCTCCAGGTTCGGGACGGCGTTCTCCTCCAGGCAGAGACCCTGTTGGAGGGCGCAGAAAGCCCCCAGGAGGCTGCGGAACGACTGGAAGACAACCTGGACGTCCTGACCCACACCGCCTCCCTGGCGGCCCGAGAGGCCGGACAGCCCTGTGAGGTTCGTGTGTCCCTGGAAGAGACCTGGTTTTCCACCCGGCAGTATGGGGCTCTGTCTCTGCCCGCCGGGGAATATCAGGCCCTTCGTGTGATCCTGGGAGAGGGTCAAGGGAAAAACTGGTGGTGCATGGTCTTCCCCTCCCTGGCCCTGCCGGCGGTCACGGAGGAAGCTCTCCCCGCCGGCAGCTTCACCCGGCAGGAGTACGCTCTGCTTACCGAGGAGGACCCCCCCTACGTTTTCCGGTTCAAGGCTATGGAATGGTGGGGGATGTGCAAAGGGTGGCTGACGGCACAGGATTGACCTTGTCAGGACCGGATTCCTGTGTTACACTGTCCATATCACCTGAACGGAAAGGAGTCCTTCCTATGACCATCAACTGGACCACCATTCACGTGGCAGATATCGAAAAGAGCCTGGCCTTTTACAACGGCCTTCTGGGTCTGCCCGTTGCCGGCCGTATGGGGGTTCCCGGCCATGAGATCGTCATGCTGGGTCCCGACGAGGGCACCAAGCTGGAGCTGATCTCCACCGGCGAGCCTGCCCCCGAACATCCCGGCCAGGGCGTCTCCATGGGCTTCACCCCTGACAACATGGGCGAGCTCCTGGAAAAGCTGGCCGCCGCCGGCGTGGCCATCCCCGAGCCCATGTCCCCCAACCCCAGCCTGAGGTTCTACTTCATCCAGGACCCCGACGGATACACCATCCAGCTGGTGGAGCAGCTGGGCTGAATCACACCATAAAAACCCGCTGTGCAATTCATCCATTGCACAGCGGGTTTTCTGTTTTCTATGAACATAAGACCTCGTAGAGTTTTGCCGCCGCAGCGGCGAAATCAAATCCAATCCGTGTTTTACCGCGACATGCCCGTGGTAAAACACACATCTCGGTCTGCAAACGTGCGACTTGTAAAAAGCGTGCGATGCAGCAGGCCGCAATCCCCTTTGTCGGAAAAGCACGCTTTTCCGACAGGTAAATTAGCCGTGCTGTCTGCCGCTGATCTCCGTGACGGTCAGGCAGAAGACGCAGGTCTTGGCCAGCACATGCTCGGGGAATGCCCAGTCCTCCCGGCCGGTGTACTGCTTCATGATGACCTTCAGGCCCTCGGCCTTCTCCTCCAGAGAGGTCAACTCCTTGATCTCACCCTCGCCGATGACACACTGGTAGGACATGGAGAAGTCACAGGCCTTCTCATTGGGGTTCACGGCCCGGTTGGTGTCCAGTTCAAAGCCTGCATAGCCCAGGCTGCGGCACAGGTCCACCTTGCGGCCGGCAGCAGCACTGTGGAAATAGAACTTCCGCACCCCGTCCACATGCTGGAAGCCAAAGTTCAGGGGAACGATATAGGGGTGCTTGCCGTCGGCAAAGGCCAGGCGGAAGCAGTCACAGTGGTTGATGATGGCATCGATCTGGGCAGGTTCTGTCACTGCCAGGTCTTTTCTTCTCATTTCCATGGATTTCCCTCCCGTTATTTTTGTGATATACTCATTATAAATTCCAAGCGGCCCTCCTGCAAGGGCCACTTTATCTCTTTTCACAGGAGCCACCTCTATGCTGTACATCGACCGAACCAGCACCGTCCCTCTCTATCTGCAGATCTATAAGCAGATCCTGGATCAAATCCGGGAACAGAAGCTTTCCCCCGGAGACCTTCTTCCCGGCAGCCGAGCCCTGGCCACCCAACTGGGGGTGGGCCGCAACACCGTGGACAATGCCTACAGTCAGCTGGCCACGGAAGGCTACATCCAGCCTGAACCGGGACGAGGGTTCCGCATCCTGGCCTTGCCCCGCCTGGTGACTGTTCGGGAAGACCCGGTCCAGCCCCAGCCAAACACCCCGCCCCAGTCTTCACCGGTACAATACGATCTCTTCTACGGCGCCCTCTCTCCGCAGGATTTTCCATTCTCCCAATGGAAAAAGGAGCTGCTTGCCGTCCTGGCCGATGAAAGCCGGGGGGAGATCAACAGTTACCCCGGCCACAAAGGGGACGCCCTCCTGCGGCTCCAGCTGTCTCGAGAGCTCTTCCAGACCCGTGGTGTTCTCTGCTCCCCGGAGCAGATCATCATCACCTCCGGCCTTCAGGGTTCCCTGGAGATCCTGTGTAAGCTTCTCTATCCCTCGGCCGGAGTCCATGCCTTTGAGGAGCCCAGCTATAACAAGGCCCGCTTCATTTTTCAGCGGCACAACATTCCCATGGTTTCCATGACCCTGGACGAATGCGGTGCCAGACCAGACTCTCTGCCCAAGGACCGACTGGTGACTTCGGTCTACCTGACCCCCTCTCATCAGTTTCCTCTGGGCATCCGTATGCCCATCCAGCGGCGCCATGCGTTTCTCAACTGGGCAGTGGAACACAATGCCTATCTGATCGAGGACGACTACGACAGTGACTACAGCTACCACACCAATCCCCTTCCTGCCCTCCAGTCCATTGACACCAATGGCCGGGTCATTTATCTGGGCAGCTTTTCCAAAAGCCTGTCCCCTTCCATGCGCATGGCCTACATGGTCCTTCCCCAGGCCCTGGCCCAGAAATACGATGATCAGCTGGCCGACTACAACTGCATGGTCCCCTGGCTCATCCAGCGAACCATGGCCCAATTCATGGCCAACGGCCACTACCACCGCTTGGTTCGTCGGCTTCGGACCAGATTCCGCAAGACCCACGACCTCCTCCAGCGGGAGATCCGCCAGCTTTCACCGGACATCCGGATCATCAGTCAGGGGTATGCACTGAAATTCCTCCTGGCCTTCCCACCCCACATGACCCGTCAATGGCTCATGGATCGGGCCCTGGAGCAGGGTGTCCGGGTGTATTCTCCGGAACGGTTTTGGCAGGACCCTTCCCTATGTCCTCCCAACCTGATCCTGCTGGGCTTTACCGGCATGGACCCGGAGGAGATCCCCCTCTGTATCCAGCGGCTGAAAACCGCCTGGTTTCCGGAATGATAAAACCGCTCTGCTGCAGCGCAGAGCGGTTATTTCCTAAGCGTGAGGTTCAGGAATGGTCTTGACCCGGAACCCAAAATAAAGCACATGAAAGAGCCACACGCAGGCCAAAAGGACCCGGGCGGCCAGAAGCTGGTCCATCATCACAAACCCAGCCGTCATAACCACTGTGGTGGTCGCCATGATGCGCACCTTTGTTCTGCGGGTCATTCCCTGGCCCTGAGCATAACTCTCCAGGTTTTCCCGATAGAGCCTGGTTCCAGTAAACCAGGTGTGGAGTTTTTCTGAACTTCGGGCAAAGCAGAAAGCTGCCAGCAGATACAGAGGCACCGTAGGAAGAATGGGAAGAAAGATACCGATGGTCCCCAGCACCCCTGCCAGAATTCCTGTCACCAGATACAAAAGTCTCTTAATCTGCATCCGAATCCCTCCTCACCCGTTTTGGGTTGGCAGGAAACCACCCCTTCCTGACCCTCTCCTCCTGCTCAAACAGCTCCTTGATGCTCCACAGGCAAGAAAAACCTGTAACGCCTACCACTGCAGACAGAATAAAGGACTCCAAAAAAATCGAACAAATCAGAAGCCCCAGGCCCACGATCAAAAACAGCGGCCAGCATTTCTTCGACCAATGATATTCCGCCTGGATCACAATTGGATGAAAAATACCGATGACCAAAAAACTGGCCAATCCAATCAGAATTCCATGAAACTGCATAACCCCTTCCCTCCTGTCTCTGCTGAATGGTAGCACATCCCATTTTCATTGCCTGTTGCATCTGCATCATTTAGTATAAAACGATGTAGGACAGGGGACAAGAGCCACCGAAGGAGATTCCGACAGAGCCACTCTCAGAGAACAAAAAAGGACAACCAAAAGGTTGTCCTTTTTTGTGTTGGCGTTACCTATTTTCCCGGCCCGTCTCCAGGCAAGTATCTTCGGCGTAAATGAGCTTAACTTCCGTGTTCGGAATGGGAACGGGTGGACCCTCATTACAATCAACACCAACTGGCTGTCTTGCAACAGCTTATACGATTTTTCGCGTTTTGTCAAGCAAAACGTGGTGACCCGTAGGAGAATCGAACTCCTGTTTGCGGCGTGAGAGGCCGCCGTCTTAACCGCTTGACCAACGGGCCATATGGTACACCTTCAGGGACTCGAACCCTGGACACCCTGATTAAGAGTCAGGTGCTCTA